>CAYZTQ010000014.1:0-30047 GCA_964481445.1 uncultured Christensenella sp.
GCCCCATTTCAGCAATGGTCTTGAGCAGTTCCGGAGAAAGCAGCGGAGAAATACCTTTTAGCATGTTATTCACCTCGTCATAATATTCAGGCAAACGTTATTCCCTTTTCATTATAGACGCAAATTACCGGACGTCAAGAACAGTGTCTGTCTATATTCACTTCCTAATGCACTCCAAACTCCAAACTCTAAACTTCTCATTGACACACAAAAAATAATTCGATATAATTCAAACAGGAAAAACGTTTAACCCGCTTGATAGACGGACAAGTTTGTGGAGGTAATTATGAAACAATGTGATGCGGTCTGGATTGTGGCGGACGGTGTGGCCGAGGTGCGGCCGACGCCCGTCGGCGAAATCGGCCCCTATGACCTGCTGATTGAAACCAAGGCCTGCGGCGTCTGCGCCTGGGATGCCTACCTGTTCCACGGGCAGAGCGCCCCGAGCGATTTTCCCTATGTCATCGGGCATGAAGCCGTTGGCATCGTAAAAGAAGTAGGAGCCCTCGTTAAGGATTACGCGGTCGACGACAAGGTATTCTGCGCCAGCGGCGGCAACGCCATGATGGCCCAGTATTTTGTGCAGAACGCCTCCTGCTGCGCCAAGCTGCCTGAAGATACGCAGGATTGGGCGAAGGCTGTTCTTGAGCCCACCTGCTGCGTGGTCAACCTGCTTGAAAAATCAAACATCCGCCCCGGTGATGATGTGGTCGTAGTCGGCGCCGGATACATGGGCCTTCTCACCCTTCAGGGGCTGCAGAGAGGCAGCTGGGCGGGCGAAATCAGCGCGTTTGAGCTGCGGCCGGAGCGCATCGAGCTGGCAAAGAAGCTCGGCGTTCGGCATGTATACAATCCTGACAGTCCCGAGGGCAAGGCGCACATCGAGCGCATCCGGCAGAAGGGCGGTTCCCCTGTTGTCATCGAATTCTCGGCTTCCAAATCCGGCTATGAGCTGGCCCAGCAGCTGATCCGCCGAAACGCCGGGCACCTAATCATCGGGTCCTGGCACCGCCACGGCATGAAGTTTGACGGCACGCTCTGGCACATGAGCGGCGTCACCGTGCACAACCTCTCCCCCATGAGCAACGCAAATTACACTGACATGATTCCGCGCACCGCGGCGCTGTACAGGCGCGGCGTCTATACCCCCGGCGATTACCTGACACATACCGCGCATTATACGGATGTCAAGGAGATGAACGCCCTGTTCGCCCGCGCGGGCACGAAGGAAGACGGCTATATCAAGGGCGCCATCCTGTTCTGAAAAGGAGCTTGAAAATGAAGATAGCGTACACCGGCTGGACCTGGCTTGTGAACCATCAGGATAACCATGTCTGGGAGTTTGAGCAGTTTCTGAAAGAAGTATCTGACCTGGGTTATGAGGAGGTAGAAAACTTCGCCTTCATTCTTGACTATTTTGACGGGGACGCTTCCAAAGTCAAGGCGCTGCTTGATAAATACAACTTGAAAATGGCAAATCTCTACCAGCATTTCTCGGATGACGAGGAGAAGGATTTCGCCAACACCGTCAGATACGTTGAATTTATGAAGGGCATCGGCGCCAAACACCTGAACCTGCAGGGCGTGATGTGGACGGAAGCCCCGCTCGCCCGCCCCACGGACCGGGAAAAGGTGCTTGCCTACGCTCGGCTCAGCAACCGCGTCGGCAAATACTGCGCGGAAAACGGCTGCGTTGCCTGTTTCCACCCTCATGCGCAGACCCCTGTCTATACGCAGGAAGAGATACAGCTCTTCCTCGACAATACTGATCCGAAATATGTCAGCCTGTGCCTTGACACCGCGCATACGACGCTGGCCGGCATGGATCCTGTGCAGGCGGTCAAGCGCTGGATCAGCCGTATCGGCTATATGCACCTGAAGGATGTGGATCCGAACAGCGAAAAATACAAAGGCTGGCCGATGGACGCCTTCTGTGAGCTTGGCTTAGGCACCGTGGATTTCCGGGGCATCCATCAGGCGCTGAAGGATGGAAACTATGACGGCGTGCTCTGTGTGGAGCTTGACAGGCGGCCGGTGTGCAACTATAAATCAGCCATGATTTCTCGCAACTATCTGCATGACGCTCTGGGATACTGATTGGATTTTCAGTTTCCTCCCAACACATTGCCCCCGGCAATCAGCCGGGGGCAATGTGTAGCTGTACTGTGTTATCGCTGCTGCACCGTGTCACGCTCAATCAGGCTGGGAGTAAAGCAGATGCTGCTGACCCCTTCCCCCTTGCTTTCCATCTCCTGCAGAATCATGGAGACGGAGGCAATGCCCAGCTCGTAAGCGGGCTGGCGCACCGTGGTCAGGCGCGGTTCCATGGTGGTGGAAAGATAGACATCATCAAAGCCAAGCAGCGACACATCCTGCGGGATACGCATGCCGTATTCCCTGAGCGCCCGGAAAGCGCCCAGCGCAATCATGTCGTTGCCGCAGGCAAGCGCCGAAATCCCTTTGTTACGCTGTATCAGCGTGGTCGCCTTGTTATAGCCGGTTTCAATATTGAAAAGCCCGTTCTCCACAAGATAGGGGTCGTACCTGAGGCCGGCGGCCTGCATGGCGTCACGGTAGCCGCGCAGCCTGTGATCGTTGGGATGTTCCGGTTCCGGAAAGCCGCTGATGTAGCCGATGGTGCGGTGACCGCGCTGAATCAGATACTCCACCGCGTGGTAGGAGCCCTGATAGTCATCCGTATAGACACAGTTCAGCATATCGGCCTCATAATACTCGACCAGCACATAGGGCATGCGGTGCTGCCGCAGCGTCTCGATATAATCGTGCACCTTGCGGAAGATGCCGACCAGCACGACACCGGCCACATTGTATTCCAGCATGGTTTGAATGGCCGCCTTTTCGCTGCTCGCCTGCCTGTCGGTATTGGAAATCATCGTGGCATAGCCGTGCCTCTTGGCCTCGTCCGCCATGCCGCGGCACATGTCCGCGTAGTAGGGGTTGGCGATGTCGGGAATGACAAGCCCCAGCATATGGCTTTTGCGGCTGACAAGGCTGCGCGCCAGCAGATTCGGGCGATAATGCAGGTCCCTCGCCACCTTCAGCACACGCTCCTTGGTGCTTTCGGAAACCTTGCTGTAATCGCCGTTGAGCACCTTGGAAACGGTGGAGATAGAGACCTTGGCCTCTTTGCTGATGTCCTTAATAGTCGGTGTCATGTTGCTCCTTATGGGCTTATCGCAGAGTATAGACGGGGTGGGGCACGATGCGCATGCCAAAGAGCCCTGAGGGCTTGCGTTTGGCTTCCAGCAGGTTGGCAATGGTGTTGACCACCCGTACCTTTAACCGGAAGCGGGGCGATTTTACCAGATGCGTGATATCAAGCGCATAGGGCTGCCACATCCGCAGGCCGGCATGCTCTCCATCCACCCAGGCTTCAAACAGATCATCCCCTACATCGCATTCTAACATCAGTTGCTGCCCAAGGAAAGCCTCAGGCAAAACGATTTCTGTTTCATAATCAGCCATGGCTGCAAGATAGGGATATCCCTGCGCGCACCAGTCGCCTTGTTTCAGGCTTGTTGTGGGCGGCGCGATGAATTCGCCCTCCCCGTCGCTGCCCACGGTGAACGTGCCAATCAGCTTGATCATGTCAAGCAGCCCGTCCATACCGCGCTCCACTCGCATACGCAGGGCCAGCCTGTTGCTGCCCTTTTGCGCAGCAAGCGGAACGGTTTTGATCTCGGCGTCCAGATAGCTGCGGACGGGCTCGTCCGTGATTTCCCGGCCGTTGAGGTATATGGTGTAACTGCTGCCCTTGAAGCCGTCAATCATCAGCTTCAGGTCGTCCGGCACGTACTCCGCGCGGAAATCAGCAAGGTAGAGCAAATCGACCGGGTACACATCCTGATTGCGCTCCGTGGGCAATTGATGTACCCATCCGCCCATGCGCATGGGGATACCCGCGGCAAAGTCAAGCTGCTGATAGTTCTCAGGCTTTCCGGCTTCCTCCGCGTAGAACATGCTGAAATTCTCAAGCACCAGCGCGTTGGGGGTGGAAAAGTTCACCTGAAACTCTCCGTCGGGTGCGTAGGGACCAAGAATTTCCGTCGGTTCCGCCGTCAACTTCCTGCCTCCGACAAGCGCATAGGGCGTCTCATCAAGACGGCCATAGCCTGTGCATTCTTTCTCGCCGACACTCAGGAGACAAAGATTGCTCGCATCAGCCCGCTGCTTGCCGGGGGAGGTCAGGTGCAGCATGAGGGAACCGACCGCAGGCATGCTTTTTTTAAGTGTCGTCCATCCATCCCGTATACTAAGGACCAATTCTTCTTTGATGGCTCCCGTCTGCAGATCCCATTCCTCCACCCCATGTTCGCCAAGGAAACTGATGCTCAGGTCCATCGGCTTATGCGTTGGGTTACACAGGAAGAAGAAATCCTCTCCATCTTTCACGCGGTGCAGATAGAAAACCTCATCTGAATCGATTAGAATCTCGGCATCTACCATGCTGCGAACGGCTTTCTCAAACTCTTCCAGACGCTCGCCCTCGCAGAAGCCGGAACCGGAAGCAAGCAGCGTGAATCCCCTTCCCCTTCGGTTGTTGTGAAGCTCAAAGCGCTGCTCTCCGCTCAGGAAAGCCTGATGCAGCGCAGCAGGATCTGCGCCGAACAGCTTTTCAACGCGCTCGGACATCCGGTTGCATTCGCCTTCTATGCTGCGAATGGGCAGAAGCGCATCCGCAAGCACCTTGCCGCCCCTTTCCACAAAGGATTCCATTCTGTCCAGCGTCTTGCTTTTGATGTGAGTGATGCCCGGCAGAATCAAAGCCTCGTAGCGCTCGCCGCGGATGGTCAGCGCACCGTCTTCCGTCAGCTCGCAATCATCCATCACATCTTCATCCAGATAGTCAAAATCAATATGCAGGCGCAAAAGCCTGTCGGTCATCCAGTTGAATTCACGCTGAATCAGGGCGCTCACCTGATCGGCCGCCTGCGGCGTATAGTGCGCCCAAATGCTGTTGATAGGATACAGGATGGCAAGCTTTGCCACATGGTGCCCGCCCGAAAGCAGGTAGCCCATGCGGGATACATAATCGTTGAAGGCTTTGTACTGCGGCCACCAGGTGTGCTGATAGAACATGCTCGGCGGCCAGTCGCGCTTGCGCTCGCCTTCGATGGAATAATGGAAACCATGCGGGTTGAACAGGTTGACACCCAGTACATACTCCCAGTCCGCAATCCACTTCATGCGCTCCATGGTGCAGTCCCAATAGGCGCCGCCCATGCTTTCGCACAGCAGACGCACGCTGCCGAACTGATGGGCAGCGGAGGATGCCAGTTTGATCGCCACGTGCTCATCAGGCATGCTGCGGTTGCCGACGCGCGGATAAAGGTGATCCACACCCGTCATGTGCATGTGCCGCAGATGTTTAAACAGGTTGCCGCCCGTTCGGGCATGCAGGCGCAGCCACTCTTCAAACAAGAGGTGACCGGTAAACACCATATCATTTTCATCGCACCAGTTGCGGATTTTCTTGTAGTAGGTCTTCTCGTACTGTTTGGTGAGCGCGCTCCAGAAGTCATAGCGCACCTGTTCAATATCGCCGCCGAAGTCATAGTAGAGCTTAGGCAGTTGGTGCAGCAGGTCGTAGCCGTTATGGTCTCTGAAAATTTTAAGCATCTGCCGCGACCAGGGAATGACAAAATTATCTCGCGCCACCTCAAAGTAGTGCATGGCGGGCTCGTCGGTATAAAAGCCAGGGATGCTCTGGGCAATCGGGCCTTCCATTTCCTTCTTGTAGCGCTCGTGCGTCAGCTCCAGAAACTTATCGGTCGCTTCGTCATTGAGCACATCGGCGTACCAACTGGCGCGCCGCTCGATAAAATACATCAGCTTCCACGGTCCTTCCGGCGCCTGCCAGGTAACGACTTTATCGAAGGCAAGATTCGGCATCAGGTCGATGTACTCAAAGCGCTTTTCTTTGATATCCTTCAGCAGCACGGCACAGGCATAGACAGGTTCGGACTGCTCCAGGTCGTTGTAACGGCTGTCAGTCCCTTCCATGAAGGTGAAAAACTGCCCGGGAATATCACTTTCGACCAGTTCGAGATAACGCTGCGTCAGATTCGGATCCTGCCGCATCACTTCCTTGCCGGCCGTTCCGCTCGGCCAGTTGTACTCATCATAAACCCAGATTTGCAGGCCGATTTCTCTGGCCGTCTTAATGGCGAAGCGCAGCCTGTCAAACCAGTCGTCTGTCAGATAACCGGTGTTGTCCAGCGTGCCGAAGCGGGCGTGAAAATAGATGCCCGGCACGCCTTTCGCTTTGTATTCTTTCAGCTGGTAGGCCATCTCCTGATAATCCATGCCGCCGTTGACAAACCAAAAAGGCATGATGCCAAACTCGGGTATGGTTTTCGCAAATGCCTGTCTGCTTAACACTGCGCCGTTTACAATGATATTGTCCTTCATGTTCAGCCCTCCACCGCAATCACCAGATAAACCGGAACCTTTTGAAGCCGCACGCTGGTGACGCCTTCTTTCAGGCTGACATCAAAAGGTTCCTCTCCGTCCAGCGTATGGACGGAGACCTTTCCCTGCGCTCGGATCTGCACGGTCACGTCCTGCGCGGGGCGGATGCTGTCTTTCTCAGCATCGTAATCATAGTTCATCAGATGCACATACACCTGATCGCCCGCGGAATACCTGTGCACCCCAAGGCGCGGATCGCTGACCTTGACGCTGGCCGCTTCCAGGCACAGAGGCTCTGCCGCCGCGCGGAACTGCGCCATAGCCTGCGTGAAAGTATCTGCATTCTCACTTGCATAGAAGCGGCCCGTAGCGCCAAGCTGACCCACCAGCCCGGTTCCCTCGGCCAGCCTGCCGTGCGCCAGTATTTTCCCGCCTTGCTGCGCATAGGCCAGCAGCACCTTTTGCTGCGATTCTGTAAGGCGGTCAAGGTCGGGCAGCACAATCAGGGAATAATCTTTAATCATGTCCAGCGAGAAATCATCGGGACGCAGAATGTCATCCGCCATCATGCGCACGTCATAGATAACCTGCATATCGCTCAGGGTCTTGATGACCTCCCAAAAGGGCGTGCGTCTGCGGCCGCTCTCCCAGCCGGTTGAACTGGCGACCGACAAATCCGTAAACTGCTGCATGGCGTTCGCGCCGCCGCTGCCGCCCGCCGTCTCACGCCAATAGTAGCTCAGGAAGCTGTACAGAACGCAGACATCGCCATGCTGTCCGCGTGGATACATATATTCGTGATGATAGATAAAATCCTGCACCTGCACGCTGAGATCCCGGGGCGGCCAGAAGGCATCCTTGATGGTATTGCCCATCCATCCGCCGTAAGGAACGGACATGTTGCACCCGTACATGGAAGCTTCCAGCAGGAAGATGCGGTAAAGGTCATAGCCCTTCCCCTTATCCAGCATGCTGACCAGCTGGGGCACAATGCCGCCGTAAGGATTCTCGGCCACAGCCACATCGCGCCCCTCCGCAAAGCCTTCGCAGTAACGGTAAAAATAGGGCTGCCTGAACTGCGTATGCTCCATTTCGGTGATGATGACATCCACCTTGGGAACAATCGGATAGTAGCACGGCATCAGATTAAAGAAGTTGCCGCTGACCAGCACCTCGCGGCCGTGTGCGGTTTTCGCGTATTCCCTGGCATAATCGCTCAGCTCGCCAAAGTATTTTTTGACGGCGCGCACCTGAAACTCCCAGTACTCGCGGTAAAAGGGCGCGTCTTTGGGGAACCCGAGACGGCGCTCCAGCAGATAATTCTTATAATTGAAGCGCTCAAGGTCGATGCCGTCCCACTCGGCGCTCAGGCTTCCCTCTGCCCGGCGTTCCCGCAGATACTGCGTGAACTGCTTCATGCAGTCCTTGCAAAAACACCCGCCGGAACCGATGGAGGTGATAGGCAGTTCCGCCTCATCCAGCTGGATGCCGGGGCTGCCGGCATCAATCATGATTTTGATGATCTGCTTGAGATAATCGCGCCAGACAGGGTTGTTGCGGCAGGTCTGGTGGCAAACCTGCTGATGCCCCTTCACCTCGACCCACTGCGCATGGACGGGGCTCCCGTCCATGCGGCGGGCGGTGACCTCTTCAAAAAGATTGGTTACAGGTTCTCCATCCGAGTTATAAATGCCGTTTGGATAATAGTCTTTCAACGAGGTAGGAAAGGCATCCGGGTATTTATCCTCGGAAAACTCCCTCAGCCCGTACCAATCCTGATGCTCTTTGCCCTCAGCCAACTTGTTGATGGCAGTGATTTTTCCGGTCTGAGGATCCACAACAGCAGGAAACTCCCAGCCCTGCACCTCAAACACAATGGAAAAAAGCCTGATGCCCTTTTCATTGCAGGCCTTGATAAAATCAGCATCATTGACATAGCCGAACATCTGCTGGCGCACGTCGGTCGCCCCGAAGGCTTCATGGTGCAGATAGGGCAGCGAGATGCTGCCGCCGCCAAGGCCCGCCCAGACCAGCATGGTGGCGTGCATTTTTTCCAAGTCTTCTACCATATGGATGCTGCGCATCGGCAGGCTGGGATGCTGGCAGAAATTATGCTTGTGCCAGCCATCAAAGTATACGCTTCTCTCCATGTCGTTTCTCCTTCTTGATACCCTGTGACCATCGGCAAAATCTATGGACTAAACGTTTTCCCTGATGTTCAGTATAGGGGCCTTATTCCTGCTTGTCAAGCGACGATTTGGTGTTTTCCAGCTTTGCCGCACGCTTATTGACAAATGGCGGAACTGCTTCTACAATCGAATTATCAGAAAAGCAGGCGCGAAAAGCATGGGAAGTTTCATTTTCAGCGTCTTGTGAGGATAAACGTTTTTCTACGGAGGCTTCAATGCGGATACTGTGGTTGGAAAAGTCCATTGAAATCACTCATGGAAAGCTGAGGGCCGTTTTTTGCAGGGAATCCGGCGCTCTTGAAAAAACCGAGCTGGACGGCGAGGGCCTCAGCTTTGAATCCCTGCTGGCAGACGCCGGTGTGGACGGGCGCTCTCTACGCGGCCAGATGGTCTACGACCCGCTGGAAGACAAGCGGACATGGGAACTGCATCGCATTGAAGCAGTTGATTCCCCGGATAAGGCTGAGTTTCTTGGTTTTCGTGAAGAAGACGGCTGTCTGGTCGCCCTCTACGCTGCGGAAGGCATGCAGATTGAGCAGATGTATGACGTCGTCGGATCCGCGCTGCGCCTGCGCGTCAGGCTGACATCGGGCGCGGACAGACGCACGTCCGTGAACGGGGTCCATTTTCTGCTCAGCAGAAAAAAACAGGGAGACCTGATAGACTTTCCGACCAATGTTCCCGCCCAAATTTTTGAGGATACCAGGCAGACGGACGGCACAGCCCTCAGCTGCGGGCTGGTCGGCTCCATGACCCATATTCAATCGGGGGATACGCACTTCAATCTGCTGTTTTTGGACGAAACAGAAAAGTGGAGCCAGGGCTTTTATACCGCGTCAGGGTGCGTCCATCACGTGTTCGCTGCCTCGGTGGAAAGCTGGCTGAACCCCGGTGAAAGCCTGGAGGTCGGCAGCCTCTACCTCTCCCCTGTTGAAAAAGGGAAAGACCCTTATCTGGCCATCCGCGAATTTTTTGAAGCTCTTGGTTTACGCGCCGCGCGGGGCGGGCTGAATGAAGGCCTCCTGTATTCCTGCCACCCCTTCGGCACCATGGACGGCAGGTTTGAACGCCAGAAGGATTTGTGGGAATTCGCGAAGGAGCTGCCGGAGATTGCCGCGCTGGGCGTGCGGCACATCTGGCTGCTGCCGGTGTTCGATCATCTGGAGCGTGGCGTCTACCACCCCGCAGATCAGCGTCCCATCGACGCGCGCTATGGCGGCGAAGAGGCAATGAAGCACTTTGCCGATGAGGCGCACCGCCTGGGGATGACCGTGCTGTTTGACTATGTGCCCCACGGGCCGGAGCCGACCGATCCACTGGGTATGCAACATCTGGACTGGTGCTCCACCAGAAAGGACGGCAGCCTGCAGGATGAGTGGCACTGCGTCTCCTTTGATATGACCAACCCCGAATACATCGCCTATACTGAAGAACTGGTCTCCAGCCATGTGCGGCGTTTTGATATTGACGGCGCGCGCATCGACTGCGCGATGGGCGGCCTGTCCAACTGGAGCCCCTGGCCAGGGCACAGGCCCTCAGCCTCCAACCTGATGGGCGGCGTCGCCATCAGCAGGGCGATCAAGGACGGCTTTGAAAAGATGGGCAAGAAAGCCTTCATACTGCCTGAGAACTTTAACCCTGTGCCGACCTACTACCCGGTAACCGATGTATTCTACGGCATGAACCTGTACAGGGTGATGACCGATTTGTGGCAGCGCGGGGTAGATTCCGCTGCCTTCGCCTGTGAGCTGACCCGATTCCTTGATATTGAGCACAGAGCGATGCCGGAGGATTTGAAAAAGCTGCGTTTCCTGGGCAACCACGACACCGTTTCCTGGGTATGGCAGTGCAGGCGCGCCTATGAAAGCTACGGCGTGGAGCGCGCCAGGGCGCTGTTCGCGCTGATGTATTTCATCGACGGCGTGCCGATGCTCTATCAGGGGGATGAGGACCCTGCCATCGCGGGAAAGAGCGGCCCGGTGCTGCGCGAATACCTGAGCGAATTGGCGCGGGTGCGCAGCAGCCTGATCGGCGAAGGGACGGATATCCGCTATGAAAAACCGCAGTGCGGCGTAATGCTTTTCCACCGTCTGCACGAGGGCAGGGAGCGCACGGTCTGCATCAACCTGTCTGAGAAAGAGGAAAAGATAAATCTCCCGCTCTCCGGCAAAAAACTGCTGGCAGGCAGCGCTCAACTGCGGGAAGAGGGAATGACCCTTCCGCCCTGCGCCTACGCCATACTGGGATAAGAAAACGCCTTCCGGGCGGGAGGCGTTTAGAAAATCCCTATGGCTTATTCGACCACGGGCAGGCGCTTGATGCGGGGATCGGTGAAGATATCGGATTCATCGCGGCTGGTAGTCGAGAACTCTGAAACGATGCAGCCTTCCGGACCCGCCTGGAACCAGTGCAAAGTATCGGGTTTCAGCGTATACTGTTCCCCGGGAAGCAGAGTAACTTCATGGAAGGCGGTATAGTATTTTTCATCGCCCTTGGGCGGTTGGCATGCAGGCCGCGCCGCAGGCTCGCCGGGTACATAAACGAACACCTTACCCCAGCGGCAACGGAAGGTTTCTTCCTTCCCGGGGCCGCCCGCTACCGCGGGATGGCGGTGTTCGGGGCAGGTCTGGTGAGGAAAGAGCACCAGCTCTTTGGAGCAGCAGCGCTCGGTATTCAGATAGGTGACCAGCTGCAGCCCGGTACGCTCTAAATCATTCAGACCGAAATCCGCCACCTCGACATTTTCCCTCTCCTCGCGGGTCAACGCTATGGCCGCCTTGTCAAAGTATTCGAGCGTGCGGGCCCGTGCTGCCCGGTAGGTTTCACGATTCATGAAAAGCCCCTCCTTATATGATGGTTAATCGTTTAATCTGATTGTAGGATGGTGTAATCTAATTGTCAAGAATTGTACGTTCAGGAGGAAGTCGGATGTCCCTTTCCTATGAAAAAGAATTTACCCGCGTATACAGGCAAATGGAGCATGCGCACCCCGCTCTGCGCGAGGCAGCCTGCCTGAAGGTGATGTACCCAAGGCACTGCCCTCCCATTGAGCCGGAGGACCTGTTCGCTGGGCGCACCCTGCAGATGGAGTATCAGGGCCTCGGCTTTACGCCGGATATCACGCTCTATGGTCAGCCGCACGGCATGGGCTACTTTTACCGTGAAGATGTGTTTCAAAAGGCATTGAGCGCGGCGGAGCCCGCTGAGGCTGCCGAGATTCGCGATATGATGGATTTCTGGCGCAGCGAAAATACGACAGCTCAGGTCAAGAAGGCCTTTACACCCAGAATCCGCGAGTATCTGCCCAGCGATTCCTTCGCCGGCGATGTCGGCATCGCTTTTCCCCTCTACCGCATGACCGGCGCTTTTGAAAATTATGAGTTGCTGCTGAAGAAAGGTTTGGATGGATTGCGCGAGATGATTGCGCAGCGCAAACAGAATCCGTTTACTCAGGCACTGATTGAAACGGTAGATCTGATCAGCGAGTGCTGCATCCACTATGCCAATCAAGCTGAAGAAATGGGAAAGTCCGAGATGGCCACCGTGTTGCGGAGCGTCAGCGGGCGCGCCCCTGCGACCTTCCGCGAGGCCATTCAGCTCAGCTGGCTGTACAGCTGTCTGGCAGGAGTGATGGATTACGGACGGATGGACGTTTATTTGGGCGATTATCTGGCGGATGACCTGGCCGCGGGCCGCATCACGCGGCAGGAAGCGCTGGACATGCTGGTCAGCCTCTGGAAACTGATGGTTGCAAGGCGCACCGTCTATCATGGGCGAGTGGTCATCGGCGGCATGGGCCGGCGCAATGAAAAGAATGCCGACGCCTTCGCCCTGCTGGCCATGGAGGCGAGCCGCATCGTCAAGGACATCGAACCCCAGCTGACACTCCGCCTTTATAACGGTCAGAACCCCGCCCTATATGAAAAGGCGCTTGAAGTGATCGCAACGGGCGCCACCTACCCGATGCTGTACAACGACGAGGTGAACGTGCCCTGCGTTGCAAACGCCTTTGACATCAAAACGGAAGACGCCAAACAGTATATGCCCTTCGGATGCGGCGAGTACATCATCGACCACAGGAGCTTCGGCTCGCCAAACGGCGTCATCAACATGACCAAGGCGCTGGAAGCCACGCTGTTTGACGGAAACGAGATTTTCAAAGGCAGCAAAATGGGCCTCTCGGAAGGCGGCCTGATGGCTTTTGATACCTTTGACGCGCTCTACGACGCCTATAAGCGTCAGGTGAAGCACTATATCGAAATACTGGCGGAGGTGGAGAAGCTGATCCTGACCGAGACCGGCCGCCATACGCCCTTTTTGATGATGAGTCTTCTGTATGACGGCTGTATCGAGCGCGGCAAGGGCATGTTTGAAGGCGGGCTTGAATGGCTTGGCGCTACGCTTGAATCCTACGGCAACACAAACGCTGTCGATTCTTTGCAGGCGATTCGCGAAATGGTATATGATCGTGGGCTGATTTCCCAGGAAACGCTGCTCTCGGCGCTGAAAGCCAATTTCGAAGGTTTTGACAACGAGCGGAAACTGCTGCTCTGCGCGCAAAAATATGGCAATAATCTGGAAGGCGTGGACAGCCTCTCCGTCGATCTGCATGATTTTGAAGCCCGTTGTATCCGCGATCAGGCAAAGCGCGTTGGCCTCAGTTCTCTTCTCATGGTGGTTATCAATAACTCCGCCAACACCTTTCTTGGCAGGTGGACAGCCGCGTCCGCGGACGGGCGAAAGTCAGGCACCTATCTTGCCAACGCCAACAACCCGGTCGGCGGCGCGGATACCCGCGGCGTAACGGCCATGCTGTCAAGCCTTGCCAAATTTCCCAACGCGCATCACGCGGGCACAGTGCAGAACCTGAAACTGTCGCGCGAATTGTTTCATAACGCCCCTGAAAAAGTAAAGGCTCTGATTGATACCTATTTCCTGCAGGGCGGCACGCAGTTGATGATCACCGTCCTGGGCCGGGAGGATCTGGAAAACGCGATGAAAAACCCCGAGAACCATAGAAATCTGCTGGTCCGGGTCGGCGGTTTTTCCGCCTTCTTCGTCACGCTGGAAAAGGATGTGCAACAGGAAATCCTCTCCAGAACGCTGAACTGATGCGGGGACTCGTCTGCGACATACAGCGCTTCTGCGTCCATGACGGGCCGGGTATACGAACCACCGCCTTTTTGCAGGGCTGCACCCTGCGCTGTGCCTGGTGCCACAACCCGGAATGCATACCCGACAAGCCGCAGCTGCGCTACAGGGAAAATCAGTGCATCCGCTGCGGCGCCTGCGAAGCCGTCTGTCCCGAGGGCGTGCACCGCGTGTGGCTTGAGGGACATACGCTGAACAGAGCGCTTTGCACCGCCTGCGGCAAATGCGTATCAGCCTGCCCTGCGGGTGCCCTTAATCTTTCCGCAAAAGAAATGACCGCCGAGTCAACTGCTCAAGAACTATTAGAAGATCTGCCCTACTACCGAACCTCCGGCGGGGGGATCACGCTGTCTGGCGGAGAGCCTTTGAAGCAGTCGGCTTTCTCCCTTGAGGTGCTTCGCCTGTGCAGGGAAGGCGGCGCGCATACCTGTCTGGAAACCGCGCTGCAGGTGCCTGAAAGCACGCTCAAGGCAAGTCTGCCTCTGGTCGACCTCTATCTGGCGGATTTCAAGATGGATAATGGCCTTTTTGACTGGACAGGCGGAAACGCCGGGCTGATTAAAAAGAACCTTGCCCTGCTGCATGGCGGCGGAGCCAACATCATACTGCGCTGCCCGATTATTCCCGTCATCAATGACGGCGACGGGCACATAGCGGCCATCGCGGAGACGGTGCGGCTTTTTCCCCGCATCCTGCGGGTCGAGCTGATGGCCTATCACAAGCTGGGTACGGGAAAGTACGCGGAAATCGGGCAGGAATATCCCCTGCAGGATACGCTGCCCATGAGCCGCGACGAAAAAGAGAGCTTCCTTCGGCGGGTACAGAACGCTGTTTCAGGAAAGGTCATTTGGGGGTAAGACGATGCTGAAAATTGACTGCCATACCCATGTAATGGACGGCAATCCCGCTCTCCTGATAAAGCGGAGCGCCCAAAGCGGCGTTGACCGGCTGAATGTGCTGGGTGTACCCGCGCTCTGCGGCGCGGGTAATAATTTTGAGTGCCTGATGGTCAAGAAGCTGCGGCCGGAAGCGGCCTACTGCTTCGGAGGCCTGGTCTGGCAGGGAAAGCGCTGCCCCTCCCCCGAGGAACAGCTGCGGCTGATCATGGAAGCCGGATTCGACGGGCTGAAGTTGATTGAGACAAAGCCCACCGTGCAGAAAGAGCGCGGGTTCCATCCTCAGGACGAGCTGTTTGAAGCCATGTTCGCGCTGGCCGAGCAGGAACGGTTCCCCATCCTCTGGCATGTAGGCGATCCTGCTGCCTTCTGGAGTCTGGACACCGCACCGGCCTTCGCTGTGGAAAACGGGTGGACCTATGAGAAAGAAGGCTTTCTGCCCCTTGCCGAGCTATATCACGAAACGGAGGAAGTGCTGAAGCGGCACCCCCGCCTTTGTCTGATTCTTGCGCACTTCTATTTCTGCTCGGATGACGCGGGGCACATCGAAGGGCTGCTTAACAAATATTCCGGACTTTCCGTCGATATTACGCCGGGCGTTGAAATGTATCAGAACTTCGCACAGAATCCAGCCTTTTGGCAGGGCTTTTTTGAAAAGTACTCCAACCGCATTCTGATGGGCAGTGATATGACGGATGAAGCCGCCGACACCTATTATGAGCCCATCGGGCGGATTATCCGCGGCATGCTGAGCCCCGACCCATTTGAGGTATGGGATATTAAAACAAATGGGCTGCGTCTGTCGCAGGCAGCTCTTGAGAATATCTGGTCACGTAACTTTATCCGGCTGTGCGGCCATGAGCCCAAACCCATCAACCACAGTGGACTTTCGAATTTAATGCGGTTTTACGAAACCCGGCTGGATGCGGATAACGCGGACGCGGCCAAAAAAGCGTATGAGGAGGCAGTGAAATGAAAAAGATTGCGGTCATTGGCAGCCTGAATGTAGACCTGGTATCGCGCGTGCCCTACTTTACCAAGCCGGGGGAGACGCTGAGCGGTCTTTCCTTCAACACATTTATGGGCGGCAAGGGCGGCAATCAGGCCGTGGCGGCAGCCAGGCTGACCAAAAATGTGCGCATGATCGGCATGCTGGGCGACGACCAGAACGGCCTCGCCTACCACCGATACCTGAAAGAACAGGGTGTGGATCAAAGCGGCGTAGGCCTTGCCTCCGGTACTAACAGCGGCACCGCGGTGATTGAGGTCGACTCCGGCAGCGGAGACAACCGCATCATCTACCACGCCGGCGCCAATCTGCTGCTAGATGATGCCCAGGTGGAGCGCCATATCGACAACCTGTTGGACTGCGACATTTTTCTCTTTCAGCTGGAGACCCCTTTGGCGACCGTGCAGCGCACCATGGAAAGGCTGTACAGGGCAGGTAAAACCGTTATCCTCGACCCCGCCCCCGCTGTGGAGCTCGGAGCGGATTTTCTCGCAAACGCGAGCTTCATAACACCAAATGAAACAGAGCTAAGCATACTGACCCGTCTGGCTACCTCTGATTACAGCCAAATGATGGAAGCGGGCAAGGCGCTGCTGAAAAAAGGGGCGCACGCAGTCATCATCAAGGCCGGAAAGCAGGGCGCTTTCTATGTCGACGCAGAGCGGAGCCTCCACGCGGAAGGCTTCCCCGTCAAGGCGGTTGACACCACCGCTGCCGGGGACAGCTTCAACGCCGGGTTCGCCGTTGCGCTCAGCCGCGGGGAAGAGCTTCGCGCCGCCTTGCGCTATGCAAACGCCGTCGCCGCTTTATCGACGTTGGGGGCCGGAGCGCAGCCGGCGATGCCAAGCGCGGAGCGCGTGGACGCCTTCCTTGCGGAAAGAGCAGCCAACTGAGAAAACGAAAGGAAAGGCAGCATGAGCACAGCATTAATCAGCGAAGCCAGACAGCGTATCAAGCGAGTCCGCCGCAGGGATATCCGTTTTGAAGTCCGGCGTCAGGGCGAACCGGTAGAGGGCGCTCGCGTCAGCGCGAAGATGCTGGCGCATGATTATCTGTTCGGCGCGGTCTGCTATCATTACGGGCGTTTCGGTAATCCCAAGCAGGACGAACGGTTTACGGAGCTCTTCACTCCCCTGCTCAACTACACCATGATGCCCGTTCACTGGAACTGGTACGAGCCTGAACGACATCAATACAATGAGCCCTATGTGGGAAATCTGGTAGATTGGGCGGAAAAGCATCATATCAAACATAAGATGCACGCGCTGATCTGGCACGAGTGCTGCCCCGACTGGGTGCAGGACGATATGGATGTGCAAAAGCTCTACATAGAGCGCATCACCTATCTGATGGAGCGCTACCGGGGCCGCTTCGATTTTTATGACATCATCAACGAGACCACGGTCAACGACCGCTTTGACAATCCCGTTTCCCGCTGGGTCAAACAGTTTGGCCCGGTCAATGTGGCCAAATTCGGCGTGGAGCTGGCGCGCAGCATAGAGCCCAAGGCCAAGCTTATCTACGGCGACTGGAACGTGCACGGGCAGGATTACCTTGATTTTCTCAGCGAGCTGCGCGAGCATGATGTGGGCATCGACTTTCTTGGCATGCAAAGCCACATGCACCGCGACCTCTGGACGCAGGAAGAAACGCTGCGCGTTATCGACGAGGCCGCCAAATATAAGTGGCCCATTCACTTTCCGGAAGTCTCCATCTGCAGCGGCAAGCCCATCGGAGAGATGAGCTACCTGCCCGGCGCTAAAAACCACTTTTCGGAAACGGAGGAGGATCTGTACTGGCAGGCGCAATTCGCGGAGGATTTTTATACCCTTGTCTACAGCCACCCGGCAACCGAGGCCATCTCGTGGTTTGATTTCGTGGACCACCGATGGCTTGGCGCGCCCGCCGGGCTGGTGGACGACCAGCTCAACATCAAACCGGTTTACAAAACCCTGCAAAGGCTGATTCATCAGGAATGGCGAACAGACGCCGAGCTTCTGACCAACAGCGAAGGAATCTGCCAAAGCCCGCTTTCCTTCGGAGAATATGAAGTGACCATCGAAAAGGCCGGCCGCCGCAGCGTGCATGAAATAGCCTTCAGGCGGCCATCTTTCTATGAAGGGGATGGCGATGCCGAGCGATTTGTTTTCGATATCGGCTGATCAAAAAATGCGGCATTCAAAAAGCACCATTTTCGGTGCTTTTTGAATGCCTGCATCTATCAAATGCCCGGAAGGCATCGCCTGATCAGTCTCTCCGCTTCTTCCCTGCGGGCGCCTCTCCCCTGATCAGCGCGCACATGCGGCGCGTGGCTTCCTCCGCCCGCACATCGATGCCCCAGGCAACAGTTCCAGTTTCCGCTTGACCAAGATGCACCGTAGTGCCCCGCGTCAGCCTGCCTTCTGTTTCCACCCGGATATCCATCTGCCGCCAGGCGACCAAATCGTCCCACAGCAGCGCAGCCAGGGTCAGCGGGTCATGCAAGGTCGGCAGAAAGTCGAACTGCTTGAAAAAACGGGCGAATTCTTCCCGAAGGAAGGCAAGCTTCGGGTCATCCCCTGCGGTCAGGGCCTCCGCCTGCTCGCGCGTCAGACGGCAGCGCTCGGTGATATCAAGGCCAACCAGCCTGAGCGGAACCGCCTCAAATACTATCCTTGCAGCCTCAGGATCACATTGAATGTTCCATTCAGGCTGCGCGTTTTTCAGCATCCCGCCCATCTGAATAAATCGTGTCTTCTCGCGGATATCCGGCGCGAGGCTGATCGCCAGCGCAAGGTTTGTCATGGGGCCGATACCGAGCACGGTGCAACCGGGATTGCTCCGGCAGATCTCGATAATAAAAGGGACCGCCTCATTTTCAAGGGGCTCATGGCCCGCGTCGTGCGGAAACCGGCCGAGCAAGGGACGCTCGGCGCCCCGCCTGACGGGTACTTCTTCCCGCCCGTAGATTTTCAGCATGCGGCGAACCAGCTCGGTGCGCCAGACATTGGAGGCATACACGGTCGTGATGCCAAGCAAATCCACCTGCGGGCTGTTGAGCGCCATCGCGAGGGTCAATACATCGTCGATATCCCCGCCTGCGTCCGTGTCAATCAGCAGCTTGATTTTCTCCATCTTCCCTCCATGGAAAGAGGGCGCGCCGCGCCCCCTTTCATTTGTATGGCTCATGATGATTACTTTGTAAAGGCTTTTTCAATCTCCGCGATAATCAGCGGATCCACGCGTTCCACAATAGTTGTCGCGGGCACGCCTTCAGACATATAGTTGCTGATGGTGGCGAGAATGGTAAACACATCTGACAGCCCTTTGTCATAGGCGGTTATCAGTTTGTGACCGTTGTAAATCAGGTCGTACATATCCGTCTCGCCGTCCGCAGCTTTGCCATAGCGCTCCCGCTCAAGGGCGTCGCCCTTGGCTTTCTGCAATTCATTCACCAAACGAACATAGGCCATGGCTGCCTCAGGGTTGTTGGAACCCGTAGGTACAGCCCAGCTCTGGCTGTAAACATACACCTCATCCGCGCTGCCGCTGGGGCCGTAGGGATAGGGCACCATGCCGACTTCAAAGGGAAGCTCGCGGGCATCCTGAATTTCCTTCCCGACAATCATGCCCAGCGCGTTGTTGTCAAAATAGCCGAACATCTCAGCATCATCCGTCATCCACATGCCATCAGTCGGGTTCATCATCTTGGTCATGTACTCGATTGACTGGATGGTTTCGGGCTTGCGAAGACCGCTGGTCACCTTTCCCTCTGCCTGGTTGATATCAAGCAGCGCGCCGTGATTGGTGATGATCAGGTGGCTCATGGTGTCGCCATAGCCGGAGAAGCCGTACTGGTCAATCTCACCGTCGCCGTCAGTATCATAGGTCAGAGCGCGGCCGGCTTCGAGGAAGTTGTCAAAGTTCCACTCGCCGCGTGCGTAGAGTTCATCCGGCGCTTCCAGCCCTTCATTGTCAAACAGATCGCGGTTAAATGTGATATGCTTCAGGTAGGGTTTGATCGGCACAGCGTAGTGGCTGCCTTTCCACATATAGTTTTCCGGATTCACGTTCCAATAGCCGTAATCATCATCGTTCACATACTCATCCAGGTTGGATACAATCCCCTGAAGAACGGCATTGTGGAATACCGTCTCGTACATCAGCACCAGATCGGGCGCCTCGCCCGCCTGCTGCATGTCGATGCACTTTTGCAGCTGCTGATCCCAGGTCACACCGACAATTTCGACTTTTCCGCCGTATTTTTGCTCGAACAGCTCTTTCGCTTCCATGGAAGCCTCAAAAACGGTGGGGTTATTGGCTTTCATATTACGGTAGCCGTTATAGCTCATCCAGAAGACGATGGTCAGGTTGGGGTTTTCCAGCGTCTCCGGCAGCTTGCTGTCATCGTATTCCGCAGCCAGCGCATCCGGAGCGACGGACAGGGCAAGCATCGCTATCATCACCAGGGACAAGGATAGGGACAGTATTTTCTTCATGGGCTCCTCCTTTTCGTTCAGGTTCATATGATATAGGGATAAACGTTTTACTTATGCTCAGTATAATCCCTGAGGCCGCAGAGCGCAAGGCTTTTTCTGGAAACTTTCCTTGATCATTCTTCATTCTTTAATAGAGCCGACCATGATGCCATGAATAAAATAGCGCTGAAAGAAGGGATAGACCACCAGAATAGGCGCGGTGGCCACCATGACCGCCGCCATTTTGAGGCTCTCGGAGGGAATGGCCTGCGCCGATGAAGGCCGGATATCCACCGCCCTGCGGCTGTTGAGGGAAGCGCTGGTCGTCAGGATTTCGCGCAGCAGATACTGAAGCGAGCGAAGCTCATTCTTTCGAACGATAAACAGCATATTGGCATACCACTCATTCCAGTAACCGATGGCCAGATAGACAATCATGGTCGCCAGAATCGGCATCGAAATCGGCAGGATGATGCGGAAGAACACGGTAAAGTCGCCCGCACCGTCAATCTTGGCCGAGTCTTCAAGCGAGCTGGGGATGGCCAGAAAGGAGTTGCGCATGATGATCAGGTTCCAGGTGGCAATGGTACCGGGGATAAAGAGGGCATAAATCGTATCCCCCATGCCCAGCTGCGTAACGACCAGATACCAGGGAATCAAACCGCCGCTGACCAGCATGGTGAGAAACACGTAGAAGGTAAGCGCGCGGCGGTAAGGCAGATACCTGCGGCTGAGCGCGTACGCGCCCAACGAGGTAAAAAACAGCGTATTGATCGTGCCGATGACGGTCACAAACGTAGTGACACGGAAAGCCTGAAGAAACTTGTCGCTGACCCCGAAAAGATACTCGTAATTATAAAACGTCAGATTCTTGGGAAAGAATTGGAAGCCTTTGGCGGCGATTTCCACCTCTTCGGTAAAGGAAGCAATCAGCATCAGAAGGAAGGGGATGACAAACAAAACCGTCATCACCAGCAGGACCAGATGAATCACAAGGCCCCACGGTCCGCTTACCGAGGTTGGGGCTTTCCAGCCGCTTTTGCGGCGCTTCAGCATGCTTACCATATGCCCAGATCACCTGCCTTGTTCGCAATTCGGTTGGTCGCCATCACCAACATGAAGCTGATAGCCGATTGAAAGATGCCCATCGCGGTACCAAGAGAAAAGTTCATCTTACCGATACCGACACGGTAAATATAGTAATCCAGCGTATCCACGGTACGGTACACGGCGGTGTTGTTGCCAACCAAAGCGTAAATCTGCTGGAAGTTTCCGCTCATCAGGCCGCCCATCTGCAAAATCAGCATCACGACCACGGTCGGCAGAATGCATGGCAGCGTAATATAAAATGTTTGTTTGAAACGGGTGGCGCCATCCATGGCGGCCGCTTCATAAAGCTCGGGGTTGATATTGGCAATGGACGCCAGATACAGAATGGAGCTGAAGCCCACGCTCTTCCAGATATCGGTTCCGACCAGAATGCCGCGCCACAGATCGGGTCGCGTATACCAGGACGGCGGCTTCACGCCCACGCCCTTCATCAGGCTGTTGAGCAGGCCGTAGTTGCCGTTAATCAGGCTGTACATGATGGCGCTGACGATGATCCAGCTGACAAAGTGCGGCAGGTAAGAGATCGTCTGCACCGTCCGCTTGAAGACGCGGCTGCGCACCTCGTTGAGCAGCAGCGCAAACAGGATCGGTGCGGGAAAGCCGAAAGCGATTTTGAGCAGATTGATGATGATGGTATTGCTGATGAGCCTGGAAAACTCCGGCAGGCTGAACAGCGTGCGGAAGTTGCGCAGACCCACAAAAGGGCTGTTTTCAAAGCCCTGCCAGGGGATATAGTTGTAAAAGGCAATGCGCAGGCCCCAAAGAGGGTAATAATTGAAAACCGCGAGGCAGGCCAGGGTGGGCACCAGCATCAGGTACAGCGCCCTGTACTTGCTGATGTTATATAAAAACGAACTGATCCCCCGCCTCGTCTGCCTCAGGGCAGGAAAAGCACCCGACTTCATCACGCTGCGCTCCTTTCAGGAAAAAATCCGGCGCGGCACAGCGCGGTGCCACGCCGGAGATATCCATGGACGGTTTATTTTGCCTGCTCTGCCTTCCAGGCCTCAAACTGCGCCGTGTAGGCGTCCACCAGCTGCTGACCGCCGGTCTCATACCAGTTCTTCACGATGCTGTCAAAATCATCCAGCTCGCCGACGCCGATGGTCAGGTTGAACATGTACTCAAACAGATCGATGGGGGTATACATACCCAGCTCGCTGCCGTCGGGGGTGAAGCCTTCAAGGCCGGTATAGATGAGCTCAGCCTTGGCGTAGGATTCATTCAGGCTGTCATGCAGGCTGGCCGCGTCAGGATTGCCGTTGGCGGAAGGCTTCATCACATCCATAAACTCCCAGGACAGGGGGCTGAACACGTCCGCGTACAGCGCGTTGTCGCCGGAAACACCTTCAGGGTAGGACCAGTTCTCGCCGTTGTCAATCCAGTGCTCGCCCGGGATACCGTTCTCCGCGATGAAGTAGAAATCGGGCTGAGAAATCATCTTGTCGAAGTACTGCACCACCAGCTCGGGGTGCTTGCTGGTTCTGGTCACCCAGACAAGGCGGCCAACGCCGTAATCCAGCGGGAAATGCGCTTTGCCGTCCTCAGCCAGGGGTACGGGGATAAAGGCTCCCTTGGCGTCAGGGAAATTGGCTTTCAGGGCGCCCCAGGTCCAGTCGAGCGCGCGGTGCGGATCGCAGAAATAGATGCCTACGCGGCCCGCCACCCACAGCTTGGACTGGCTGTCGTCGTTGCCGGCCAGCCACTCGGGGTCAAGCCAGCCATTATCGACCCACTTGCGGTAGAGGGCCAGCATGTTCTTATACTCAGGCAGCGTCATGGAAGGCACCACCTTCCCGTCGGGGCCGAGCACCCACTCGGTCATCTGCGAGGCCTGGCCGCTCACCGCGCCCTGCAGGAAGGGATCCGAGAACCACGGCAGGCCGGTCGCGGGCATCATGTCGGGGTACTTCTCTTTGAAGGTCGCCATGACGTTTTCGATTTCCGCGATGGTGGTGGGCATTTCAAGGCCACACTCTTCCAGCAGATCGGTGCGGATAGCCGCGCCCTGCCAGCGCCACATGTAATAATCGGGAATCGCCCAGATATCGCCCTTGCTGTCTGTCACTGCCGCCCAGGCATTGGCCGGGATCTTTTCCAGCAGATTCTTGCCGTATTCCTTGAGCAGGTCGTTAAGGGGCAGAATGATGTTGCCGCTTGTCTTGTAGTTCTTGGCATCGCCAATGTTCATGCTGACGGCGTCCAGCTGTTCGCCGCTTGACAGCAGCACATTGAGCTTCTCCAGCGAGCCGTCGGTGGGCGTGATGATCCAGTCCAGTTGCATGTCGAGGTTCTCTTTGGCCATTTCCTCAGACAGCCTGGCGCTGACCTTTTTGATATCTTCATCGGTGGAGGTGTTCCCCCAGGGAGTGAAGAGCACCATGGTTTCCGCCGCGGCAGCCGCGCTCACCATGAGCAGAACGGCCGCAAGTAAGATGGATAGTACCCGTCTCATACCTATACTTCCTCCTTTGTGTTTCCAGAGCATTTAGATTTTGGTGGGGTTAAACGTTTTTCCTATCCTTGTCTTGATTTTATGACGGATGGGATTATTTGTCAACAGAAATATAAATGTGCAAAATATACTTTGTTCCTCGCTTCGGTCACATGCCGGTCAGGCCCGTGCGCTCAATGGATTCAATGAAGTAGCGCTGCGTGAAGATGTACAGTATCAGCAGCGGCGCGATGACCAGCAGACAGGCGGCCTGCATGCGGGTGGCAATGAGCGCCGAATCGGTATAATTTCCGCCAATGCTGGCAAGGTTCTGCAGATTCTGCTGGAAGCCGGCCAGCGCCGTGGCCAGGGTATTGTGGTTCTTCATGAACATGGCAGGGGTATAGTAATCGTTCCAGCTCCAGACAAGCGCAAAGAGCAGCACGGTCAGCACTACAGTACCGGAATTGGGCAGCATGATGTTGGTGAAAGTGCCGACAGGGTTGCAGCCGTCAATCTCCGCCGCCTCCTCCAGTTCCCTCGGCATAGAAAGAAAAAACTGCCTGTACACAAAAATATAGATGCCGCTGCGCAGCCCCATGCCAAGAATAGCGGGCAGCCAGAACAGCCAGTATTTATCAATGAGGTTGATATGGTTCTCTATCTTTCCCCCGCTGAGCGTGCTGAGCAGGCTCATGAGGCCGAAAGGGTCAAAGTATCGGTACGTGGTATACAGCGAGGTCGATACAGTCTGCTGCGGTACAATCATGGTGAGCACAACCAGCATGAACAGAACCTTCTTGCCGCGGAACTCAAAGCGCGCGAACCCATACCCTACGACCATGCAGGCAGATACCTGAATAAGGCTGGTAACGACTGCCGTCAGCAGGGTGTTGACAAGGGCCGGCCCCATGTCAAGAATCTGCACCGCGTCGCGGATGTTTTCCATGGTCAGGCTTTTGGGCAGCCAGATAACGGCCGGATCATAAGTCTGCATGTAGGGCTTGAAGGCGTTGGAAATCATATACAGCACCGGATAGATCAGGACAAAGGAAAGGGCCCCCAGCAGCATATAGCGCAGCGCGCGCCACAAAGCGGCGCCTGCGTGGCGCGCCAGCATATGCTTTTTTGCTTTCAAAGCAGTGATTTTCTGCATGCTAAGCCTCCATTTTGCGGGCTGTGCGTCCGAGAATGCCAAAGGCAATGCCCAGCATCAGCGCGATCAGCAGCGTATACAGCCAACTCATGCTGGCTGCCAGACCGAATTGAAACTGCCGGCCAAAACCGGTCCGGTAGATGGCTGCCATCACCTGATTGCCAGCGTTTTCGGTGCCATAAGCCATAAAAGAATCGATGATGGTATATACAACGTTGAGCAGCATAATTGGAAGCGAAAGCGGTAAGGTGATGCGCCAGAAATTATCCCAGGCGCCCGCTCCTTCAATCACCGATGCCTCATAGGTACTGACAGGGATTTTCTGAAGGCCGGACAGAAAAAGCAGAATCTGCACCCCGCACTCCATCAGAATGGAGAACACACGGTTCACAAGACCGCTGATGCTGCCAATCAAGCCTGCGGACAGCCCGGCCGATCGCATCACATCCGCAAGGCCCTGACTTTGAAAGATGTAGGCATTCTGAGTGCCGGACAGCGCGTTGGCGTTGATGATGCCCTGCAACATGACATAAACAACACCCGACGTAATGATGACCGGCAGAAAGAAGACGCTGCGGAAGAAGGTGCGCCCCTTAAAGGGGCGATTGAGCAGCACTGCGATAAAGAGACTCAGGATGGTAATCAGCGGGACACGGTAAGCCATTTCAATCAGTTCATCTGTCAGCAGAGGCAGAAATTTAGCATCCCGCAGCAGCATGAACGCGTAGTTATCCAGCCCCACCCAGTTGGCAGTAAATCCATTGGCCGACATCTTGAGGCTGTTGAGAGAATAATACAAGGACTCAAAGGCGGGAAAAAGAAAAAACAGAGTGAAACCAAGCAGCCAGGGAAGTATAAATAAATAACCCCAGCGCCCTTTTCGTTTTTTCAACCTGCTGGATCCTATCTTAACGGAGCTCACGCTATTTCACCTCCCCGACCAGATAGCCTTCCGCAGGAACCAGATGGCCTTCCAGCACCTGCTCCTGCGCGCTGTAATTGACATAAACCGCGGTCTTGCCGCCATAGACCGTCACGCTGCCGTTTGGAAGATTCCGGTGATCGGTCATTTCCAGATGGCTGAGCGGCAAGAGCACCCCGGCAAGCTCTTCATACACTGTCCCTGCCTCTTCTGCCCAGGTACGGTAATCCGGACTCAGCAGCCAGACCATGCGCGAATCAGCAAGCTCATGAAGGTTTTTGCCGATAAACGCGAAATGCGGGCTTGCCCCGTACTCCAGGAGTTTCAGCATCAGCTGGCGCGGCCGCGCCGCCTGGTTCATCATGCCGATGCTGTATGGAACACTGCCATGCAGAACAAGCTGATAGAAGGGCACGCTCTCATCTTCAATGTCGTAGCGGCTGGATCCACCGGGTACACCAACAAGGTGCCTGGCCAGCACAGCGGCATACATGTTGCCCCCGTCCAGCAGCAGATCCTGTTTTGACGCGGCCAGCACTTCGCGCATCAGATGAGGTATCTTTCCCCTGCCCGTTCCGCCGCTTCGGTTATCTGATGTACAGATATCGGCAGCTGAGAGCAAAGCCAGTCCGGAAAGCCCGGTGCGGGAAAAGCTTTCAAAATAGCGTCTGTAAAAATGATCGTATTTGGCAGGGCTCAGCAAATACCATGGGCGTACGGCCATATCAATCGTCTTGAGGCCATAATTGAATTGATATTGCAGCTGCGGCGTATTGACAGGGCTCAGCACGGCGTCCCGTATTGCCCAGAAGCCCTTGCCCTGCCTGTAGACCCGCATGAAGTCGGCCGCGGGATACAGCGCTCCTCCCTCGCGGTGCAGTCTTTCATCAAGGAGTTTCATTTCTTCCAGAGAACCGAGAGCGGGCAGTATCTCCGCCCTGTCCGGCAGATGCTCAAAGGCTGATCCCGGCATCCACTGCTGATAGCGCACTATGGTTTGTGAAGCGCCCACCGCGTCCAGCATCAGCCCCAGATCCCGCACCTCTGTGAGCGGTATAGTTTTTGTGTAGGGGATGCCGAAAAGCTGCGATCTCTTCTTCATATAGCCGAAGGCATCAATATAGAGCGGATACTCCCCTTCTTTCACCCGGCTCAGAAGCCCCTGTTCCGTCTTCAGGTACTCCCGGTATTTTGCGGCCATTCCCACATAGCCTGCCTTTTCGCCCGCGAGCGGATAGTATCGCAGTTCAAAAACGCCCTCCGTCAGCCCATCCCGCTCGCCGATACTGATGACCGAGCTGCCAAACTCCTTGCTCGACATCACCATCGAGCCTGCGGTTTTCAACATAAAGCGCGAGTAGGCAAAGTTGTAGCTGGTCAAATTCGAAACCCGGGCCAGAATCCTTGCCTTGGCATCATTGCCGGTCACTACGGCAAACAGCCCATGCGGATCAGTCCCTTCATGACAGGTGCCAAAGACAGGCATCCGCGCGATTTCCTCGCGCGTCTGCGCCTGCGCCGGGCCGCTTTGGGCAATCTGACCCTCGACCCCGTAATCCTTGCCATACATCAGGGCATTATATTCAGGCATAGAAGTTTTACCGTTATTAAAACGAATCAGCGCGCCCGAACCGTCCGGTACCAGCAAGTAGCCTTCTTCTTCAGCGCTGCCCGCGCCGAAGGCAGGCAGAATATCAACACTGTTTACGCTGTTGAGGTTGGTCTTGCCCTCCGCATCGGGGTAGCACACAATCTCTTCTACCGGCAGCTGCACCAGGAGATAATCCTCCTTCAGTTGGTAACGCAGCTGCAGGCGGATACCCGCCTTGGGAAAGTCATAGCTGGCGCAAACTCCCTGATCAATCGGGCTCATCTTCATGTGACCGCCCTTAACAGAATCCACCGAGCTGGACAGAGACAACGCCGTGCCACGCTCATTGCTGTAACCGACGAGCACCTGGCTGAGCAGTGTTTGCTTATGGATCCCCTTGGCTTTGCGGTCGGCCTTCACAGGGTTTGAGTACCAGCGGTATCCGTCCGCGCGGCTTTCCAGAATGATGCCGCCTGATTTTTCATCGGCATACAGAATAAGCGCTTCATTTTCCGCAGCCTGGCGATAGCCTTTGGGCAGCTTCTCAGCCGCCGCCGAGCCGAAGACCGGAAGGAGAATACAGACAATCAGATAAATACCAATCAAGCGTCTCATTTTTCCCTCCTAAATCCTGAACATAATTTCGTTGTAAAGGGTGACGACAAACACCAGAATCTGCTGCAGCAGGCTGTACAGCAGTATAATCAGCACCACAATGATGAGCAGCGTCACAACGGTCAAAAAGAGATTAAGAAGAGCCCGCTTCAGGGTGAGACGGTTAACCTGATACTGCCCGGTCAGCCCCATCACAAGCGCCCAGAAGACGCCGAGGGTCTTGAGCATTTTAAGGAAAACGCCCATCTCATTGCTGACAAAGTTGGAGATGAACGCAGATGCAAGCTGCGTCATGATCACAGGCAGCAGAGCGTAAGAGAGCACAATGAAAAGCTCCCCCCGTTTTCCTTCACAATCGTCCATCAGCGAGGAAACCGCGAGGTTTGATACATAAACCAGCAAGAACGCCCCGATGGTGCTCCCAAAGAGCAGAAAGACGTTGAGATGCTCCAGTCTGTTGAAGTTAAAGATGAAGCCGGTTCCGACATAGGTGATGACAGATGTTATGAAGAACAGCAGAACCATCATCACACCGACACGCACGCTGCCAGCGCCTTCCGCTTTCACCTCGTCAAAAGCGGCGTAGGGATGCAGCATCGCGCGCAAGGGGAACCACTGCGCTTTCTGATTCATGCCGGTTGATGCGTACCGCCGAAAGCGCTTTCGGACTTGATTCAACACAAACGCGAGGGCAGCTGCTCCGAATATCCAACCGATATGCGCTCGTATCCAAATGAGCGACTGCTCCTTAAAGGCATCAGAGTAGCCCTGTTTGTCGTTGGCAAGCCGATAGCTGGCCATCGCGTTCTCGTAGTCTTCCATTTGAAAGTACGCGCGGCCCAAAGCTCTGTGCGCCATGGCGAAGTTGTGGTCCATGCGCAGCACGCGCTCCCACAGCGAAATGGACTCTGTATACAAACCCTGCGCGTACTGCGCGCTCGCTTCATGGATGGTCCGTCCGAAATCCGTCTCTTCGAAACGTGTAATGGTCCCTGTTTCACTATCCAATACCAGAATGTCCCCCCCTATCTCTTCTAAGGAGACAGGCGTTTGGAATAAGCCGAGCTGATTGCCAAAGCCTCCGAACTGCAGGACGGGACCACGTGTGTGTTCGCCATACTGCAGAACACACTTCGCGTTTTTATCAAGAACCGTCAGCAGGCCATCCTGCTGGCAAAGCGAATCCGCAAGCGTCAGACCGCTGCCGACATAAGTCTCCGGCAAAATGTTGATGCCCATGGGATTGAGCTTGACCAGAGCCTGCACACTGGCCGTTTCCGACACCGTAACGACAGCATAAATCATGTCTTCGTCGTCAATGACCATGTTGGCATACTCAATCGGCACAAAAGATTCCATGGCTTCGCGCTGCTCTCTGGTCATCACTGAACGCCAGAGCTTCTGCAGCAGCATTTTGGCCGTTACAGCCACATGGCTGGCTCCGAAAAAATTGAGAAACGCCCCATCCTCATAATAACAGAGCAGCCCCTGATAAACTCCCGCGGACAGCACATAAACTCTCCCGGCGCTGTCCACTACCACCTTTTGCGGGCGGTATGGCGTATCCGCGCCATACAGGTCGCTGACCGGGCGGTCATAGCGGCGCAAAAGGTCGCCCTGCCTGTTCATGCACAAGACGCTGCCGACGCCCTCATCTGCTACGAAGATTTCGCCTTTCCGGCTGACGAAGACACCCGTTGGGCTGACAAAGGTTACATCCCCTGCCGCGGCATACTCACGGACATATCGCAAGTCTTTATCCAGCACCACTAAGCGAGCGTTGCCAGTATCGACAACATACATTTCTTCGGCAGCACGGTCAAAATACAAATCCTGAGGATTGTTAAACCGGCCCGCACCAGCAGTTTCTCCGGTATATTTCCCTGCGGGCACATATCCGACAGGGGCAGGAACTCGATTGCCATAGGCATTGCTTGTGGTTCCCGTATATGAGCTTTCCTCGGCCGGAGCAATCATGGGGGCGCACAACAGGAGGGCCACGCACAGAAACGCCGCGATTTTCTTCATGTTTCCCTCCTATAAAAAGTCAACAGTTTTTAGGCTGTCTGCTGTATTGCTTCTTCG
>CAYZTQ010000015.1:0-29355 GCA_964481445.1 uncultured Christensenella sp.
TTGGTATAAGGCGTTGACGCGGTTCGCGGCAATGAGACGGAAGATTCCTGCCATAGCAGATATTCCAAATAGGCGGCGGGACCGCTTTGCGGCGTTCTGTTTTCTTGACAGTAAGAGGCTTTGACTGTACTATAATTGCTATGTGGAGGGCCGATAAAGATGCAAGTTGTTAATACGCAGGATATCAGCAAACCGATTCGTGATATTGCTTATGAGACGCTGAAGCAAGCCATCATCACCGGTGAATTGCCCGCCGGCTATCGCATTGTTGAGACTGTGTTTGCCAACAAACTCCACATCAGCAGAACCCCTCTGCGCGAAGCCTTCCGCAAGCTTGAACTGGATGGGCTTGTTTCCTGCGAGGTGCGCCGCGGTGTCATTGTGCGCGCCTTTACTATCGAAGATATTGAAGAGATATACGGTATCCGCAATGCGCTGATGATGATGATTATTCCTTCTGTGATTGAAAATATCACCGAAGATGATTTTAGAGAACTGGAGCATATTCTGGCGGCGATGGATATCAGTGAAAGGGATGCTGACAGTGCGGCGCTGGCCGTTCAAAACAGGCAGTTTCACCGAACCATCGAGCGTATATCGCAAAAGAAAAGAATCCTTCGCGTGATTGACAGCCAGGAAGAATATATCATGCGTTTTTCCGCGCTTGCGATTGCCAGTGTAGTGCGCCGCACCAGCGCCCATCAGGAGCATCATCTGATGCTGACGTATCTCAAAGAGCGCGATGAGAAGAAACTCGTCAGCCTGATGCAGCGTCACCTGGAGGAAAGCAAGAACGTGTGCCTCAAGGCCGTTAAGGGACATGTGGGGAATGTTGACCGCGTTCCTTCGTAAAATGATGAAATCCCCTGTTGGGGTTATAGGATTGTTTTATAAATTTTACAGGAGGCAGTTATGACCGATATCCAGATTGCCCAGGCGGCTGAGATGATGCCCATTGAAACCCTGGCCAAAGACATAGGTCTTTCGTCCGAATCCCTGTCACCCTATGGCCGCTACATCGCGAAAGTGGATCCGGCCTGCTATCAGGATCTGCCCAGACGCGCCAAGCTGATTCTGGTGACCGCCATCACGCCGACGCCCGCGGGCGAAGGGAAGACCACCATCAGCATCAGCCTGGCAGACGGCCTTCATCATAACGGGAAATCTTCTATGCTGGCGCTTCGCGAACCCTCCCTGGGGCCGGTATTTGGCATGAAGGGCGGCGCGACAGGCGGCGGTTATGTGCAGGTGCTGCCGATGGAGAATATCAACCTTCACTTTACGGGCGATCTCCACGCCATCACGACCGCCAACAACCTGCTTGCCTCTATGGTGGATAATCATATTCAGCAGGGTAACGCGCTGAATATTGACCCGAGGCGCATCACCTTCCGCCGCTGCATGGATTTGAATGACCGGCAGCTGCGCAATATCGTGAGCGGCTTGGGCGGAAGCGCGAACGGAATGCCTCGCGAGGATGGGTTTGATATCACGGCGGCCAGCGAGGTGATGGCCACCTTCTGTATGGCCCAGGATCTTCAGGATTTGAAAGAGCGCCTTTCACGCATCGTCGTGGCCCGAAACTACGAGGGGAAACCCGTTACCTGCGGCCAGATTGGCGCGCAGGGAGCTATGGCCGCGCTGCTGCGCGACGCCGCCATGCCCAACCTTGTCCAGACAATTGAGCATACACCCTGCCTGATTCACGGAGGCCCCTTTGCTAATATCGCGCACGGCTGCAACAGCGTTATTGCGACAAGGCTTGCGCTCAAACTTGCCGATTACGTGATCACAGAGGCCGGCTTCGGCGCGGATCTTGGCGCTGAGAAATTCCTCGACATCAAGTGCCGCCAAAGCGGCCTGTGGCCGGATTGTGTGGTGCTGGTAGCGACCATCCGCGCCCTCAAGCATCACGGCGGCGTTGCGAAGGCCGATCTTGGGAAAGAGAACCTTGATGCGCTTGAAAAGGGACTTCTGAATCTGCGGCAGCACGCAAAGAATATTCGTGAAGTATGGAAGCTGCCCGTTGTTGTTGCTTTGAATCACTTTGCCAGTGATACGCAGGCGGAAATTGATGCCGTGCTGCGTGCGGCCGATGAGATGGGCGTTCCCTGCAGGTTCAGCGACGGCTGGGCCCAGGGCGGCAAGGGGGCGGCGGAGCTGGCGGCCTGCGTTTCAGATTTGCTGGAAGGTTCCAAACCATCCGCTCCGTCCTATACCTATTCCGATGAAATAGGGCTCGCGGAAAAAATCGAAGCGGTGGCAAAACGCATCTATCACGCGGGAAGCGTTGCCTTCACCGCAAAAAGCCGAAATACAATCAAACAGCTTGAAGAGGATGGCTGGGGGAAAGCGCCGGTGTGCATCGCCAAGACACAGTATTCTTTCAGCGATAACCCCAAACTGCTGGGGGCGCCCGAAGGCTATGAGCTGACGATCCGCGATGTACGCCTGTCTTCCGGCGCGGGCTTTGTCGTCGCCTTTGCCGGCGATATTATCGCGATGCCTGGCTTGCCCAAGCAGCCGGCCGCTCTTCAGGTAGATGTAAACAGCGAGGGAAAGATTGAAGGTATATTCTAAGGGTTGTTTGTATAGAAACAGGTTCGCAAAGAAAGTTCTTTCTTTTGTGCTGCTCCTTCTTCTGACGATGCCGTTGGGTGGGTACGCGGATGAAGAGGTATCTCTTTTCACAAAGCCCACGGCCACGCCTGAGCCAGCGGTGGCAGAAGCGGCTGAGAATGTCAGCCCGGAGAATGCCGGGGGGCAGGAATCAGCAGCAAATGAAGCAGCCTTGCAGCCGGACGGCAGCGTTCTTATTACCATCAGCGCCGGCGGCGATTTGACCTTTGGCGATGACGTGCGGAAGGGCAAAAAAATATTTGAAGAGGAACTGAAGCGGCATCACGGCGATCTGAGCTTTGTTGCGCAGAACGTGCGCGATATTTTGCAAAAAGATGATCTGAGCATTGTAAACTTCGAAACAAACCTGACCACCGCTCCGGTTTATAAGAAAAATAACGATTATGTGTTTTCTGCACCTCTGTCCTATGTGGAAATACTGCATCACTTTGGCATCGAGGCCGTCAGCTATGAAAACAACCACGCCATGGATCACGGAACGGCCGGCATCGAGGAAACACAAAAGACTTTGACAGAAGCCGGCATTACCTGGAGCACTGAGGCGAATCCCGCGGTGTATGAGACCAAGGGTGTGAGGATCGGCATTCTCTCGTACCAGACATTCAATTATCATTACCGTGAGCTGCGCGATATCATCCCGCAGGATATTGCATCGATGCGTCAGCGCAGCGATATCATCATTGTCAGCGTTCATTGGGGCCGGGAAAAGGATTATGTCCCCAATGAGGTTCAGACAGAGATAGGCCGGCTGGCCGTTGACGCGGGGGCTGATCTGGTGATGGGCCATCACAGCCACCGCATCAACCCGATTGAAGAATATAATGGAAAGTATATCGCCTACTCGCTGGGGAACTTCTGCTTCTCGGGCAACTCAAACCCCTCTGATATGTCTTCCTTTATTCTTCAGGTGCGCTTCAGCGTCAAGGATGGCCAGATTCTTCAGCAGAGTTTCCGCATCATTCCTATGCGGATATCTTCCAAGAAGAGCGAGAATGACTTTATTCCGACCCCCTATACGGAGCAGCGCCAGATTGATACCGTCATCAACACCTTACTGTCTAACAGCAAAAAACTTCCGTATGCTGTAAAGAACTATCCGCTTGACTGGGAATAAGCAGTTGTAGAAACAGGGGAAGAGGATGCGAGCGAAGATCATGCTTGTCAGCGGCAGCGAGACGGCTTTGGGCCTCTTGCTGTTTGTAGAGCAGGTACTGACTGATCTGGCCGTCGCCTTCGGGCATTCCTTTGTGCTTATAGAGGATAAGGCGTCAGCGCTTTCCAAAAAGGAATACGGCTCTCCCATGACGGAGGAGCTGATAGAGAACGCTGCTGACTGTGACGGAATATTGTACCTGTCCCCGGATCGAGAAGGATTGCCCGAGCTTGCCGAAGGGCTTGGATGCATACTGGGCTGCCATGTCTTTGCCCTGCCTGACGCGCTGAATGAGTTTTCTGCCTTGAAAACGGATCAGCTTCCCCGTGGCTTACTGGCCTATCCTTTGACCGGAAGAGAAGAGGATTGGGAAACCTGCGCCGATTCCCTATTTGAACTATCTAAAGAGCTAAAGTTTTCTGTGGCCGTTATCCCCTTCAGCGGAGAGAGAGGGGAAAGGTGGAATCAAGCGGTGCGGGCTGCTGAGACGAAACAGCAGGTGCTATCTGAGAAGGTGTCGGCGCAGAATTTTATCAGGAAGCTGATTGAAAATCCACAGGAAATGGGAAGCCTGCTGGCTGCCCCGGCGCTTGCCCATTCATCCATCTATGCTGCAGCGACGGCGCTGTGCGGCAAAGCGGAGAGCTTCGTATATGATTCGTTTTGGAATGTGAAAGGGCCCAGACTCTATTCTTCGATTCTATCTGATGCTGCTTCCGCGGAGGCTGTTAATCCCTTTGGCACCCTTTTCGCTGCCTGCGACATGCTGAAGCATGGGTTTGGTTTAAATAAAGAAGCGGAATTTCTGTTTACCTGCTGCAAGAATGCGCTGGAAGCCGGTTGGCGCACGGCCGATACAGCGGCCGGGGATGAAGCGGGCGTTGTTCCTGCGCAGGATATTATTCGAATAATCAGCGAGCAGATTGAGCTTGTGGCGGCTTTGACGCCTCGCTGAGGAGAGAAGAAAAGGCATGCAGTTTCCTGATTATGAAAGATGCGGTGTCAATATAGCCGCGTCTATTTTAAAGGAATTCGGCCTTGAAAGCTCTCACCGGACGCTGAGGGAGCTTGATATGGCGCTGTCCAAGCGCAGTTACCGCAACATTATCGTGATGCTGTTTGACGGCATGGGAATGGACGCCATCGGGAAGCATGCGCCGAAAGACGGTTTTTTGAGGAGTCGGCGCACGGATGTATTGTCTGCCGTGTTTCCCTCAACTACGGCGGCGGCTACAACCAGCCTGATCAGCGGGCTGGAGCCGGGAGAGCACGGGTGGGTGGGATGGACACTGCATTTTTCCGACATCGGGAAAAGCGTTGATGTGTTTCCCAATCATATTCAGTTTACAAAGCAGCGCGCAGCTGAAAGCTCTGTTGCGATGGCGCACTTTCCTTACATCCAGGTGACGGAGCGGGTCTCACAATCCGGGCGGGGGAAAGGACAGAGTGTTTCGCCTTTTCACGGAATCATTGCGGATTCACTTGAAAAGCTCTTTTCTGAGACTGAAAAACTGATGCATGAAACGGGCAGGCACTATATCTATGCCTATTGGCCTGAGCCGGATCATTCGATGCACCTGCATGGATGCGCAAGCGCCAAAATCACCCGGGTGATGGCAGAGATTGACGAAAGGCTGAAGGGTTTTTCAGAGCGCCTTAGCCCGGAGGATCTGGTGATTGTAACGGCGGATCATGGGCTAATCGACGGCATACCGGAATTTTTTGAAGATTATCCGAAGCTTGAAATGATGCTGCGTCTGGCCCCGTGCGTAGAGCCGCGGGCTGCCGCTCTGTATGTGAAACAAGAGTGCATTGAAGCTTTCCCTCAGGCCTTCAAAGAGGCCTTTGGTGATCACTACCTGCTGTACACGCAAAAAGAAGCCCTGAAAAGCGGGCTGTTTGGCATCAATGCATACAGAAGCGAGCTGCCGTCCTTAATAGGGGACTTCTTTGCGGTATCTACAGGCCCGCATGCCCTGTACCTGAAGCACGAGCATTGCGGCCTGATCGGCATGCATGCCGGGCTTACGGAGCAGGAAATGAATGTGCCGATGATCTTATTGCAATCGCCGGAGCAGGACTGATTCTCTGTAAGCCCTGCGCGATCAGCTATCTGACCGGATTAGTGGCCCCCTGCGAGCGGGCCGCTTTTTTGATGCCGTCGGTCATTTCAACGCTTCTGTCATTCAGCACCCACAGCGCCTCGACCCCTTCCAGCGCGTCGACAAAAGCCCGCCCTTCTTCATAGGGCATCAGGAAAACCACAGTGGAAAGCAGGTCGGCCCAGCCGGAATCTTCCGTGATGATGGTGACCGAGCGCATGTAATCCGTAGGCATCAGAGTGTCGGGGGAAATCAGGTGATGATAGCGCTTCCCGTCATACTCATAATACCTTTGATAGTCTCCACTGGTGACCGTGGACATATCGCGTAGAAAGAGTACGTCCATCAGGTCGGTGTTCGGGTCGCCCAATACAGCGCCGTCCGGATCCTGTATGGCGACGCCCCAATTGTCCCGCCCGTCTTTCGGGCCGTGTCCAAGCCGCACATTGCCGCCGGCATTGATATAGAATGAAGTTACTTCGCTCTTCAGCATTTCCTTCGCGACAAGCTCGGTCGCGTATCCCTTTGCCACCGCGCCCAGATCGATGGAAAGCTCGGGGTCGGCATAGAAAACGCTCATGGCCGCTTCGTCCAGCACAATATCATCGATATCGGTATGAAGGTTGGCTTTCTGAAGCTTTTCCATATCCGGGAGATATGTTTTATCGGGGTTCTCAATAGAATAGGTTCGCGCATCATGCCAGAGGCTCAGCACGCTTCCAAACGCGATGTTGTTTCTGCCTTTTGTAGGGAGATACTGCTCTTTGGCAAATTTGATCAGGTCAAAGAGAGCTTTGTCCACGACAACCGGGGCTTTTCCCGCATCGCGGTTCAGCGTATAGAGATTATTGATGCCTTCATAGGGGTGGAAGTTATCGTACAGACGATGATAGGCAAGAAACATCTCCTCGGCCTTTGCGGCTGCCTGATCAAAGATTTGCTGATTTCTGGCAAATCCCTGTATCGTAATCACTGTATCGAAAGCGCCAAAGAATGTTTTGGTAAACTTATCAAGCTGTTCTGTTTGCCGGGGCGCGCAGGCTGCAAGACCGAAGCAAAGGGCTGTAAGCAGAAGGATGGCTGTGAGTCGCTTCATGTGACAGATCAATTCTCCCAATATCCAAGTGATTTCAAATCGCCGCTGTTATCCATCCAGCCGGGCCGGACCTTGACCCAGAGCTGCAGGTTGACATGACATTGAAGCAGCGCTTCAATGTCTGCCCTCGCCTGAGAGCCGATGACTTTCAGCATCTCACCCTTGCGGCCGACAATGATGGTCTTGTGAGCGGCTCTCTCACAGTAGATATCTGCATGGATCTCCGTCAGATCCTTCCTGACTTCCTTGACGCTTAACACTTCAACGCCAATCCCGTGGGGCACCTCGTCCCGAAGGTTCAGCAGCGCTTTTTCTCTGATAATCTCGCCAATCATCTGGCGCTCGTTCTGATCTGTCCACAAATCATCAGGGTAGTATTTGGGACCGGCGGGAAGAATCTTCCTGATTTCCTCCATCAACACATCGATGCCTTCTCCGGAACGGGCGCTGACGGGCAGCACCATATCAAAGCCGTCCTCGGCAAAGGAAGCAATGATGGGCAGCAAATCCTGCGGCTTTACCAGATCGGTTTTGTTGAGAAGCAGAAATTTGGGCAGCTTGAGCGCCTTGAATTCGCGGAATATCTCATGATCCTCAGGCCGCGGCCTGCTGGCGTCAACCAATACGCAGAGAATGTCGATGCCCTGAACGGCATCCTGTACTGTTTTTTCCATGAATTCGCCCAGCCTGTTTTTGGGTTTATGGATACCGGGCGTATCTACAAAAACAATCTGAGATTTGTCATCGCCGACAATGCCCAGAATCCTGTTTCGTGTGGTCTGGGGCTTGGGGGAAACGATGGAGACTTTTTCACCGACCAGACGATTGATCAGGGTGGATTTTCCCACGTTTGGCCTGCCGATCATTGCGACAAAACCGGAGTGAAATGTTTGAGCGCTACTATCCATGTTATTCCTTTCCAAGATGTTCCTGCGCGCCGCTTGCGGGAGAGAAACTGTGGGGCAGAAGCTTGTCCAGACTGGAGACTTCAACCTTTCCGTCTCCCCAGGTAATCAGCACTTTGATATCCCCGCAGAATTCGCTCAACACCTGTCTGCAGGCGCCGCAGGGCCAGGGCGGCATCGATTTGGCGGCAATGGCAATTGCCGTAAAGCGCGTTGCCCCTTCGCTGACCGCCTTGAAAACCGCGGTGCGTTCCGCGCAGTTGGTCAGACCATAGGAAGCGTTCTCAATGTTGCAGCCGGTAAACATGCGGCCGTCATCACACAGCAGGCAGGCGCCTACCTGATAATGAGAATAGGGGGCATAGGCGTTTTCCATCGCCTCCTTCGCCTTTTCAAGCAAAATGGCATCCGTCTGATCCCTTGTGATCCCGGCCTGATTCAGCGCTGTTTCTTCCCTTGTACGCATATTCAACTTATCCTCCTCCAGCATATGATCATAACCGAATAGATGAAACAGCCCGTGCACCAGCAAATAGCACAGCTCACGCTTAACGCTGTGCCCATACTCGGCTGCCTGCGAAAGGGCATGCTCCATGGAGATAACGATATCTCCCAAAAAACAGGCTCGTTGCTCAATATCCCATTCCTGCTTGAGCAATCGGGGACATTGAGCCGCCGATTTTCCCTTCGGATAGCTGATCGTTGGAAAACTCAGCACATCGGTCGATGCATCAAGACCGCGCTGCTGTGCGTTAACGGCCCTGATGCCCTTGTCATTTGTGATCTCAAGACGAACATAACAGGGGAGGGAGACAGACTCTGTTATCTCAGCCATATCCGCCGCCAGCTGCAGCTCCTTGACAGGAAGCCCATGATATTTCGCAGGGCAATCAATGATCAGCTTCATTTTTCTTCTCACTTTGCTGCGCTGACGGCTGCGCCGGGACAAAGCCGGAAGTTGAAAACTGGCTTAAGCGTGATGGGCTGAAGGTGGAACGCATCCGGGCAAAGGCTGTCTGCTTGCCCAGATCGGGATACCCGATGCGCTCATGAAAAATCCCATGCACAACCTTTGCGCAGGTGTCGCGGATGGTATACAAATCCCGGATCGTCAGGGGCGCCCCTGTCAGCATGCCGCTGTCCACTTTTCCTTTGATCAGCTTCCAGATAAAGGTTTTTATTTCCTCCGGCGTAGGAGAGCTTAAGGTACGGATAGCGGCTTCAATGGTATCGCAGAGCATCACGATTGCCGCTTCCTTTGTCTGAGGCGGCAGACTGTCATAGCGGAAGGAGGAATCGTCGCTTGGCTCTCCCGCTTTTGAGTAAAAATACGCGACCAGCGAATTGCCATGGTGCTGCTCGACGATATCAAGGATTTCCCTTGGCAGATGGTACTGCCTGCCAAGCACTACGCCATCGCGGATATGGGAGGTAATGATGGCGGCGGACACTGCGGGGTCTGTCTGATCGTGCAGATTGCCCATGCCAATCTGGTTCTCTTTGAAATAGTGAGGGCGCTTCAACTTGCCGATATCGTGATAATAGCCGCCGAGTCTTGCAAGCAGCGGGTTTGCGCCAACCGCTTCCGCGGACGCTTCTGCCATGTTCGCAATCAAAATGCTGTGGTGGTAGGTGCCCGGCGCCTCCAACAAAAGACGGCGGAGCAGAGGGTGGTTGGGGTTGCTCAGAGCGACCAGACGGTCGTTTGTCGGCAGGTTCAAAACCGGATCCAGCAGGGCCTGGCTGGCCAGGCAAAGAATCGTGGACACAACAGCCGAGCCGCTCATATAAAGAGCTTTTTCCAGATAACCCGAGGTGTTGTTGCTGTTGAGCAGGCCAAAACCCAGAATACAGGAAAAACTGATGAGGGCGGCTGCCGCTCCCGCCAAAAGGACAGGGGAACGCTGCGCCTTTTTCTTGCCCAGCGTGACAGCCGCTGCAGCGGAAGACAAAACTGCCGTAATCAGAAGGGCGCTCAAATCAAGCGAGGAAGCCGTTGTTGAACTGGACAATATCAGTGAACCGATAAAAGACGCGCAGATATTGACAGGCAGCGAAGGCAGGGCACCAAGCATCAAAGAGGCCAGCATGGGGCCGGTCAGCAGCGGGGTCAGATAAATCAGCTGCAGACGCTTGCCAAGAAAACTGAGAATGACTGTCAGGGCGAGGGAGAGATAAACGACGGACAGGTGGCGCAAGTCATCGACAACGCCGGGGAAAATATACCAGAGAATCGCAGCCATTACGCTCAGGGAAGTAAGCGCTACCAGAAAAGCGCCGGCATAAAGCTGGTAGTCCACTTCATTGTCATCCAGCAGGCCGAGTGTAGCCAGCATATCCAGTTGGTTTTGCCGGATACGGCCCTCTCCGCGTACCACAATGCTTTGCCCCTGTTTATAAAGCACAGGTTCTACGGCCGCCATGGCTGCTGATTTTCCGGCGTCCGTCTGCTCTGTATCAATGATCATATTGGGTTCTATGATGGCTTTGAGCGCTGGCTGAACTACATTCTGCAATAGGCCGACCGTCGTCTTGTAGCCGATAATCTGCATAATGCTGTTGATGGCGATATTCTCCTGGCCCTGGCTGACATGCCCCTGCATGGTGTTTCGCACTGCGCTTCGAAGCGACAAAGCAAGCTCGTCAAACTGAGTTTTTGTCGCGTTCATCAGGGTGGTCAGCTGGTAATCGCGCAGGCTCAGCAGGGTGAGCATGTTGCCGGCATAGGCCAGCTCATCTGCGTTGTATTGCCGGCTGGGGCCGTAATCGTTTAATGTTTCAGCGTATTGTCTGACGGCGGAAAGCTGAACAATCAGGTTATCAAGGTTTTCGAGGACACGGTCAGTAACATGTTCGTCAAACTTATAGGTCGGCGTCACTGAGGATGCCGCCAGGGCGCGGTTTGACTGGGTGGTCATCTCATCCACCACATCTTTGGTCGCGAAGATGGTAACATTAGGCACCATGCCGACACTCAGCTGATAACGCTTTGGGGAGATTGACAGCATTGTGGCAAAAAGAATAAGAACGGTTCCCGCACCGATGATGGAAACGCGAAACAGGCGCTGCCGCGAAAACAGCTTTTCGGCAGTCTTCTGAACTTTCTCAAGCCCCTTGCCTTTTGCGGCCGGGCGAAACTTAATCATTTCCGCTCCTGTAATTCTCATAGGCCTGCACGATGCGCTGCACAAGATCGTTGCGCACAACGTCCAGACGGCTCAGGCTGACAATGCCGATTTCAGCAATGCCCTGCAAAACCTCTTGAGCGATCCTGAGGCCAGACGGCTTGCCCGCGGGCAGGTCAATCTGCGTCAGGTCGCCGACCACAACGCATTTGGCGTTCTTGCCCATGCGCGTCAGAAACATTTTCATCTGCTCGCCGGTCGTGTTCTGCGCTTCATCCAGAATAATAAAGGCATCATTCAGCGTGCGGCCGCGCATAAAAGCAAGGGGAGCCACTTCGATGATGCCCTTGTCAATCAGGCTCTGGTAGGCGTCCTGCCCCATCAAATCATACAAAGCGTCGTAAAGGGGACGAAGATAAGGGTCAATTTTCTGGGCCATGTCCCCGGGCAGAAACCCAAGCTTCTCACCGGCTTCAACCGCCGGCCTTGTGAGAATAATCCGTTCCACTTCCTTGTTGCGAAGCGCCAGAACAGCCAGGGCGATGGCGAGATAGGTTTTTCCCGTGCCGGCAGGGCCGATGGCGATGGTGAGACGGTTTTTGCGCATGGAATCAACATATTCCTGCTGGCCGGCTGTTTTGCAGCGGATCCGCTGCCCTTTGTAAGTATAAGAGACGACGTCGCTCAATATTTCTTCAGCGCGTTCGGCGTGGCCGCGGCTGACGAGGGAACACAGATAGCGCACCGTGCCGACATCGATCGACTGGCCCTCATACAAAAGATGGGTCAGCTTTTCTATCACCTGACGGGCCAGCTCGCATTGCGCCGGTTCGCCCTGAATACGAAAATCGTTGTCACGAAGAACAACGCTGACTGAGTACTCGCTCTCAATCAATTTTACAAACTGATCGTTCATTCCAAAGAGCGCCTGATAGACATCCAGATTCTTCACGCCCGAAGACAAAAGATGAATCATCTCCTTCAACTGAGGATAAAACCCTGTATATTTTACTATATTTACACGGCAGAGGCAATCTTTGACGCTTTTCACGGGGCTATGCTATGATGCACTCATCAGCGATGGGAGAGTGCATCTGATGGTAAAATCACTGGTCAGCATCATTATCCCGGTGTATAACGCGCGCCGGTATCTGGATGCCTGTCTGGAAAGCGTGGTCAGCCAAAGCTACCGGCAGCTTGAAATTATCCTTGTAAACGATGGCAGCAAGGATGACAGCCTGGCTCACTGCAACAGTTGGAGGGAGCGGGATCCGCGCATTGTCGTGCTGGATCAACCCAATGCAGGCCCGGGCGCTGCCCGCAACAGGGGGCTTGCCGCCGCGCGAGGCGAATATCTCTTTTTTTCAGACAGCGATGATATTGTGCTTCCCGGGGCAATAGAAAGACTCGCCGCCGCGATGAACGAGGGAAATGACCTGGCCATCGGCCTTTTTGAACTGTGCACGGACGGAAAACGCAGCAGCCTGCGCGGCCTGATTAAGGAAGACCTCCGGCTTGACCGAAGCGAGTTTCTGGAGCGGTTGAGCAGGTGGCCGGGCGCCTATTATTACAGCGCGCTTTGGAATAAACTCTACCGTCATGAAATCGTAAAGGCGAATGGCATTTCTTTCCGCCCCGATATCATCTGGGGCGAGGATTGCCTGTTTAACATGGAATATGACAGATTTGTCAGGCGGATGCAGTGCGTCAATATGCCCGTGTACCGATATTACCGAAAGATTTCGGGGCTTTCCTGGAATTCGCTTTTTCAACTGCATAAGGGAGTGCGCATCAAGAAATCAATTTATCAGGCGCTGAAAAAAATATATACCGAGGAAGGCCTGTACAAACGGTACTATTGGCGTGTCCAGCGGTATATATTGAATGTTACGCTGATGGATTAGCGCTTATCTTGTGATACGGTAGATGCCGCATTTCAGGTACTGCGTTTCCGGCGCGGCGGGCAGAACCGGGTGATCCCGTCCCTGACTGCGGAACTCAACCTGCATCAGGCTGACCCGGGCGTCAATGGAGGCCTGCAGCACGATTTCCTTAAACATGGCGGGAAGGATGTGCTGCGAGCAGGAGCAGGTGATAAGGCAGCCGCCGTCTCTGATCATTTTCATGGCCCGCAGATTGATTTCCTTATATCCCTTCGTGGCGGATTCCACCCTGGCTTTCGATTTCGCAAAGGCCGGCGGGTCAAGGATGATGACATCATACTCCGCGCCTGCCTGAGATTCTTCTTTAAGCAGGTCAAAAACGTTGGCCGCTTTGAAGCGAACGTTCTCAAAGCCGTTCAGCTCGGCGTTTCTCGCCGCGGTCTCACAGGCAAAGTCGGAGATATCAATCCCGGTGACTTCCTGCGCGCCGTAGTGCGCGGCATGCAGAGCGAAACTGCCGGTATGGGTAAAGCAGTCGAGCACGCGCGCTTCTTTTACAAAAGGAGCGATGGCAGCCCTGTTCTCTTTCTGATCCAGAAAATAGCCTGTTTTTTGTCCCTGACGGACATCCACATAGAACCTTACGCCGTTTTCACGGATCTCAACTCTGTCGGGCACTTTGCCGTACAGGAGGCCGGTCGACTGCTCCATCCCTTCAAGCTTTCGAATCGGCACGTCGTTGCGCTCAAATATGCCAAGGGGAGAAAGTTCGTCTATCAACGCGTCCACAATAATTTTTTGATAATGGCTCATCCCAAGCGACAGGCACTGCAGCGACAGAACGGGGCCGAAGCTGTCCACAATAACGGCCGGCAGCCCGTCCGCTTCGGCGTGTATCAGTCGGCAGGAATGCAAGTCAGCAAACTTCCTTCGGTATTCAACGGCCCGATGCACCCGGTCTTTGATGAACTCTTCATCGATCGGAATGTCCCGCAAACTGAGGATTCTCAGCGCAATCTGTGAATTCGGGTTATACACAGCTTTGGCCAGAAACTTTCCCTGTTTTGTGCAGACACTGACGGTATCCCCGGCGCCGACCGAACGATCAGCATGGTCGATATCGCTCAAAAACACCCAGGGATGTCCGATGTAGATTCTTTTCTCTTTCCCGCTCTTCAAATATACCTGTCCCACTGCAATGATACTCCCTTCAGAATGCTTGCATCATAGCATACAAATACCTATAATGCACTAGTTACGTAGGGAGGATCAGCCGTTGAAGATCTTGGAACTTATTGTGCTTTCTGTTGGTTTGGCCATGGACGCCGGGGCGGCGGCTATCTGCAAGGGCGCCTGTATGCGGCGGTTCAACCTCAGGGAAGCCGGTTTGATTGCGCTGTTTTTCGGCATATTTCAATCGCTGATGCCTTTGATCGGCTGGTTTCTGGGTACACAGTTCCGCTCCTATATCCAAAGCCTCGATCACTGGATCGCGATGCTGCTGCTTGCGGCGCTCGGCCTGCGTATGATTTGGGAAGCAGTTCATGAAGAGGACGAGCTTGTCTGCACGCCGCTGGATCTGCGAGAGCTGATTGTGCTATCTGTCGCGACCAGCATCGACGCGCTGGCCGCCGGCATCGCTCTGGCCATGCTGAGCACCAGCATTGCCGGCCCGGTGATCGTGATTGGCCTGATTACCGCTGCGCTTTCGCTGACGGGGGTTGTGATCGGCAGCCGCTTTGGCAGCAAATATAAAACAAAGGCACAGATTGCGGGCGGCGCCGTTCTGTGCCTGATTGGCCTCAAGATACTTGTTGAGCATCTGAGCGCCTGATTAAATCTCTTCTTTGCGCCCTTCCAGCGCGTCACGCAGATAGCCTGCGAGAATCACCACGATGCGGGTGTTCTTGCCGCCGCGCATGACAATGACGTCGGCATCATTGAAATAGTTTCTGATGTATTTATCATACATGGGCTTGACTGTCGCCAGATACTGCTCGCTGATGCTGTCGATGGTGCGGCCGCGTTCCTTAAAATCGCGGTTGATTCTGCGCAGCAGGCAGATATCGGCTTCCACGTTCATGTAGAGCTTGAGATACATGTGTTTCAGCAGCCTTTGGTCATAGAAGGCATGAATGCCTTCGACAATCAGCACGTCCGGAGGATAAAGCAGATCATCGGAGTCGCAGCGGCGGTGCTGCGTAAAATCGTAGGCGCGTCTTCTGATGGGATGTCCGGCCTGCAGCTCAAGATAATCCTGCAGCAGCAGATCGTGGTCGAAAATGGAGGGTTCGTCATAGTTGAGATGACTTCTCTCTTCAAGCGTCAGGTCAGGGTGATCCAGATAATAGGCATCCTGATTGATGACAAGGCATTTCACATTGCTCAGCGCCTTGACCAGTTCCTCGGAAAGCGTTGTCTTGCCTGAACCGCTGGCCCCGCAAATACCGATAAACAGCATGTTGCCTCCTCCTTGTTCCTTTTCGACGATAAGCAAAAACGGGTGGATTGTCAAGATATTGTAAAAATGACTTGCAGGTCGCATAAAACACGCATAAAACAATGTGTTGACTTCAAGAATTCATCCTGTTATGATACGCAGGAACTGAATAACCTTATCAAGAGCGGCGGAGGGGTCTGGCCCTGTGAAGCCCGGCAACCGGCGAAAGCTTGGTGCTAAATCCAGCGGCGCGAAGCGCCGGCAGATAAGGCTTGAGGAAACGCTTGTCTGTATGGCAGGCGTGTTTTTTTACAGGAGGATGATATGAGAAGGCTTTTTACTTCGGAATCAGTGACTGAAGGACACCCGGACAAAGTGTGCGATCAGATATCCGACGCTATTTTGGATTCTATTCTGGAAAAGGATCCAAAGGCGCGCGTCGCCTGCGAAACCACGGCGACCACCGGTATGGTATTCGTCATGGGAGAAATCACAACCGATACCTATGTGTCGATTCCGGACGTAGTTCGCAGCGTTTTGCTTGATATCGGCTACAACAGTTCCAAGGTTGGGTTCGACGGCAACACCTGCTCGGTACTGACCGCTGTGCACGAACAATCGCCCGATATTTCCGCGGGCGTCAGCCAGGCGATCGAGACGAGGGACAACCAGGGAGTAAAACAGGAGACGGGGGCCGGCGATCAGGGATTGATGTTCGGCTATGCCTGCACCGAAACGGAAGAGCTGATGCCGATGGCCATTGCTCTTGCTCATCGGCTGACCCGCAGGATGACCGAAGTGCGTAAATCCGGTCTCTGCCCCTGGATGCGGCCGGACGGAAAATCACAGGTGACTGTGGTTTATGAAGATGGAAAACCCGTCTGTATTGATAATGTGGTTATCTCTACCCAGCATGATGAGCGCGTGAGCCAGGCGGAAATCCGCGAAGCCATGATTGAGCATGTGATTCAGTCGGTGATTCCCGCCCATCTTCTGACCGACAAAACCAGGTACCTGGTCAACCCGAGCGGGCGGTTTGTCGTGGGCGGACCCGTTGGTGACAGCGGACTGACGGGGCGAAAAATCATTGTGGATACCTATGGCGGCTATGCGCCCCACGGCGGCGGCTGCTTCAGCGGCAAGGATCCCACCAAGGTGGATCGGTCTGCGAGCTATATGGCACGTTATATCGCAAAGAACGTCGTGGCTGCCGGCCTTGCCGAGCGGTGCCAGGTTGCTCTGGCCTACGCTATCGGCGTGGCGCACCCTGTCAGCTTTACAGTGGATACCTATGGCACTGGCAGAGTGAGCGACACGGAAATCGAGGAGGCGGTCAAGAGCCTTGTCAGTATGACGCCGGACAGCATTATTTCCCGTCTGAATCTTCGCAGACCCATTTACCGGCAGACGGCCAGCTACGGTCACTTTGGCCGCCTGGATCTCGATCTGCCGTGGGAAAAGACCGATTTGGCGGAGCCGCTCAAAAAGCTGTTTGCCAAATAAGCGCTCAATACGCAAAAGGACGCGGAAGATCAGCAATGATTCCGCGTCCTTTTTGCTGCGCTGGGAAAGATCGTCAGGAACCTAAGTAGGCTTTCTTGACATCTTCATCCTTCAACAGTTCGGCGGCCGGCCCCTGTTTGACGATATGCCCGGTTTCCAGCACATAGCCGCGATTTGCGATAGAGAGCGCCATATGGGCGTTCTGCTCGACCAGAAGGACTGTAACGCCTTCTTTGTTGATTTCGCGGGTGATGGAGAATATCTCCTGCACAAGCAAAGGGGAAAGGCCCATTGAAGGCTCATCCATCATCAGCAGCTTCGGTTTTGACATCAGAGCGCGGCCCATAGCCAGCATCTGCTGCTCGCCGCCTGAAAGCGTTCCGGCGGCCTGCCTGCGCCGCTCCTTCAAACGCGGAAAATGCTCAAACACTTTTTCGAGGGTTCGCTCCTGATCCACTTTGTCGCGGTTGGTGAAGGCGCCCATATCGAGATTTTCCATCACGCTCATCCGAGAAAAAACCCTCCGCCCTTCGGGAACATGCACCAGACCCATCGAAACCAGAAGATGCGGGGCAATCTTCGTGATCGACTGCCCGGAAAAACTGACATCTCCGTTTTTATAAGGAAGAAGTCCGGAAATGGCGTGCAAAATCGATGTTTTGCCGGCGCCGTTGGCGCCAATCAGGGTGACGATTTCTCCCTGATTCACCTGAAAACAAATGTCATGCAGTGCGTGAATCGCGCCATAGTACAGGTCAAGATGTTCAACCTTCAGCATGCTGCACGCCTCCTTCTCCGCTGTTGTCTGAAGATCCCAGGTAAGCGGCAATCACTTCCGGATTCTGCCCGATTTGCGAGGGCGTGCCTTCGGCAATAATCCGTCCGTAGTTGAGCACATAGATTCGCTCGCAGATGCCCATGACCAGCTTCATGTCGTGCTCAATCAGCAGGATGGCGACAGAGAAACGGTTGCGGATAATCTTGATGGTGTCCATCAGCTCGGCGGTTTCAATCGGATTCATACCGGCAGCCGGCTCATCCAGCAGCAGAACCTTGGGGTTGCAGGCGAGGGCCCGGCAGATCTCGAGCTTGCGCTGCTGACCGTAGGGCAGGCTGTCAGCCTGTGAATTGGCCACGTCTTCCATATCAAATACACGCAGCAGCTCTCTGGCGCGAATGTCGATGCCCATTTCTTCCGTTTGATAGGCGGAGCCGCGCACAATGCCGGAAACGGGGGAATACTGCATCCTGGTATGGAAGGCGACTTTGATGTTCTCAAGCACCGTCATGGATTTAAAAAGGCGGATGTTTTGAAAGGTTCTAGCGATGCCGTTTTTGGTGATGTCATGCGTGGACATACCGTTGATTGATTTATTCAGCAGCACTACATTGCCGTCCGTCGGCGCATAGACACCGGTCAGAATGTTGAAAACCGTTGTTTTACCGGCGCCGTTGGGGCCGATCAGGCCAACGATTTCGTTGTTCTTCAGGTGAAGATTGATGCCTTCCGCGGCAACCAGACCGCCGAAACGGATGCCGAGGTTTTTGGTTTCCAGCACGACGGAATCTTCCCACACGTCATAGTGCGGCGTATAGGGCATCTTGGCCTGACGCTTTTTCAGGCCAAGTGTGTTTTTGAGCCACCGTCCGGCGTTTTCCCATACCTGAATCAGAGAAAACTCTTTGGTGCCCATCAGGCCGACAGGGCGGAAAAGCATCATGAGGATCAGCATTGTGGAGTAGATGACCAGGCGCCATTCGGAAAAGCCGCGCAGAAACTCCGGCAAAGCGACCAGAACGGCGGTCGAAATGATGGAGCCCGTAATGGACCCCATGCCGCCCAGCACCACCATGACAAGATACTCAATGGATTTGTTGAAGCCGAAGGTCTTCGCGCTGAGCATACCGATCTGATGGGCGTAAAGGCCGCCGGCCACGCCGGCAAAGAAGGCGGCCAGCGTGAAGGCGAACAGCTTGTAATAGGTGGTGGGGATGCCGGTCGCTTCGGCCGCCACTTCATTCTCACGGATGGAAATAATGGCGCGCCCATGGCGCGAGCGACCCAGCGTATAGATGCTGGCGATAATCACCACCATCACCCAGAAAACGATGGAGAACTGAATAGCGCTTGAAACCTTTGTATCGCTTGAAAAAGCGCGTGACATGCGCGTGATGCGGGAAAGCCCGCCCGCGCCGCCTGTAAAGCTGAGATTTTCTATGACAACACGGATGATCTCTCCAAAACCGAGGGTAATGATAGCCAGGTAATCACCCTTCAAGCGCAGGGCGGGCATGCCAATCACAAGCCCGAAAAGGGCGGAAACCAGGCCGCCCGCAAGCAGGCCAATTGGCAGGCTGAGAACAAAATTTGTGCCGCTCAGAGATTTGGTAATCAGGGCAGCGGTATACGCGCCGATGGACATAAAGCCGGCATGGCCGAGAGCAAGCTGCCCCAACAGGCCGGTCGTCAGGTTCAGGCTGACCACCATGATAATGGCAATGCCGATGGTAATGAGAATGCCGGAAAGATAACTGTTGAGTGTGCCGGTGGAAATGAGCAGGGAGAGAACGACATAAATCAGAACAAGCGCGGTGATATTCAGGGTATAACTCTTTACTTTTCTGTTCATGCATTACACCTTCTCTCTTGTTCCGCGGCCAAGCAAACCGGAGGGTTTAAAAAGCAGCACGATGATCAGAATACCATATACAACGGCGTCGCTGAGCTGCGAGGAAATATAAGCTTTCGTGAGGCTTTCGGCAAGGCCCATAATCAGACCGCCCAGCATGGCCCCCGGAATGATCCCGATGCCGCCAAGCACGGCCGCGATGAAGGCTTTGAGCCCCGGCAGGGCGCCGAGCGTAGGGGAGACGCTGGGGTAGGCAAGCCCATACAGAAGCGAACCGATGCCGGCCAGCGCGCAACCGATGGCGAAGGTGAGCGAGATTGTGTTGTTTACATTGATGCCCATCAGCTGGGCGGCATCAAAATCTTCCGAAACCGCGCGCATGGACTTACCGGCGCGGGAGGTAGACACGAAGGTCTGCAGAATAATCATCAGCGTAGCCGAGACCAAAATGGTCAGCGTAGTGGTGGAGCCGATGCTGAGGGCGCCGATCTGTAAAGCGGGAAGCTTCAGGCTGATGGGATAGGGCTTGGGGGTGGGGGTGAAAACAAGCAGCGCGATGTTTTGAAGCAGCATGCTGACGCCGATGGCCGTGATCAGTGAGGAGATCCTGGGGGAGCAGCGAAGCGGCTTATAGGCGATCCTCTCAATCAGCACGCCAAAAACAACGCAGACAAGCAGCACCAGCAAAATGACCACTGGAATGGGCAGATTGAGCATGGTGACCAGTACAACGGCCGTATAGGCGCCAATCATTAAAATATCACCGTGCGCAAAATTGATCAGGCGCACGATGCCGTAAACCATGGTGTAACCAAGTGCAATCAGCGCATAGATCGCGCCGACATGAAGGCCGTTGATCAGCTGGTTCAAAAACAAAATCACTGAATTGTTAACCTCCGTCCCTCAAAGATAGTGAGAAGGGGGAGGAATAATTCCTCCCCCTTACAGATCGATTTCAATCAGGGGTTCTGCATTTTCACGAAGACCTTGTTGCCCTGCTCGTCGAAAGTCATCATGAAGGCGCTCTTGATGGGGTCGTTGTGGTCATCAAAGGTGATCCTTCCACTCACAGCGTCCACGTTCGTCGCGCGGATGGCGGCGACCACATCGGCGTATTCGCTGGAGCCCTGCCTGAACGCTTCGGTCAGCACCAGCGCGGCGTCATAACCCGTTGCTGAGAAGGAAACGGAAGGTTCTTCACCGTAGGCAGCTTTGAAAGCCTCCACAAAGTTTTTGGCCATTTCACTGTCAGCCTGCGTGGAGAAGTGATCCGAATAGGTCATATTCTTCAGCAGCGCCTTGTCGGCAATCGCGTCAACAATATCCGAGATGCCGTCCGCGCCGAGGAAACGTACCTCCAGGCCGATTTCTGCCGCCTGCGTCAGAATCAGCGAAGCTTCAGCGCCGTAATAGGGCAGGAACACAACCTCGGGAGCGGCGTTCTTGATGTTGGTCAGCTGCGTTTTGAAATCGACATCGCCGTAAGCGGCCGACTCGGTTGCGACAACCTGAAGCGCGAGGGTTTCCGCTTCCTTCATAAAGGCTTCATAGAGCCCCTTTGAATACTCGTTGCCGTTGTCATACATGACCGCGACCTTTGAAAGGCCTTCATCCTTGATATAGCGTGCCAGCTGCACTGCCTGGAAGGGATCCAGGAAACAGGTGCGGAATACGCTGGGGCGGTCGGTTGTGATATCATAGGCGGTGGAAGAGGGCGTAATCATCGGGATGCCGATATCGGCCGCGTACTCTGCCACGGCTTTGGTCACACCGGTCAGCACCGCGCCGAGAATCGCCTGCACGCCGTCGTTCTGCACCAGCTTCTCAAAAGCCAGAACGCCGTCGTTGGCCTCGCCGCGGTCATCTTCCCAAACGACTTCAACCTTCTTGCCGTTGACGCCGCCCTGCTCGTTCAGCTGGGAGATGTAGAGATCGACGCCTTTTTTGACTGCTTGACCGTAGAGAGCGTAGGGGCCGGACAGGGTGGCGATGCCACCGATCTTAATGATATCTTCCGCGACCGCTGTAGGTGCAATCATACCGATACCAAAAACGAGAACCAAGATGATGGATAACCAGGTACGTTTTTTCATGACATCTGCCTCCTTTGTTCCGTAGTTTTTCCACGGTTGACGGTATCATACATAATGAGGCATGAATATGCAATAGTGAGATTGTACCTGTTATGTATTGCATTTCGAGAAATTTGCAGTAATGTGCAATATTGTATTGCTTGACATGGATATTTCTACCATGCTATGGTCTTGCAGGATTGGCAGGATGACTTGCAGAGAAAGAGGCAGTTTTGAACCGCTTTGAAAGGGTGGCCGAAGCAGGGGACGATGGCAAAACGCTGCTGTCTTTTTTGCGTGGCCGCTTTCCGCTGGCGGCAGACCATGAGCTCAGAGCGTCTCTCAAAAGCAGGGATATCCGGGTAAACGAGATAAAAACAGGCGAGAATATCCTTTTGCGCGCGGGAGACAGGGTTGTATGGTATACAAAATGGACTGCTCCTGAGCTGCCGGTCGCGTTTGAAGATGAGAATATCCTCGTCATCAATAAGCCGGCGGGCATCTGCAGCGACCGGCAGGAAGACGGCGCCTTCAGCGTGGAGGAATGGGGAAGAGAGCGCGGGGCAGAGATTGTTCACCGGCTGGATCAGCAGACCTCCGGGCTTCTGATGCTGGCAAAGAATCAAAAGGTCAAAGAAGCGCTGGAAGAGGCCCTGAGGCTTCATCAAATTGAGAAAACCTATCATTGCGTTGTGGCCGGAGTACCGCCGCGAAACCATGCTGTTCTGCATGCCTATCTGTACAAAGACGCTTTACTTGCAAAGGTAAGTGTATCCATGAAGCCCGGTCCGTTTGCCAAAGAGATTGTGACGGAGTATGATATTGAGGAGGTAAGAGGCGACTGTTCTCTTCTTCGCGTCACCCTGCACACAGGACGAACACATCAAATTCGTGCGCATCTGGCTTTTATTGGCTTTCCTCTGCTTGGGGATTATAAATACGGTTCCCGCGAGAGGAACCGACTTCACCGCGCCAGGCGTTTGATGCTTTGTTCAACCGGTCTTAAGTTTCTCACGGAAGGAGAACTTTCGTATCTGAAGGGGAGAAGCGTTGAAATACCGTGCCCTTTTTAGCCTCATAAATCGTGATAGAGAGGGACAGCATGCAGCCCGGCAAGATTCGGTTGATCAGCGTTGACCTGGACGGTACTTTTTTAAACGAACACGGAAAAATATCAAAAAATAATCTTGACGCGGTGCGGGCGGCGCAAGAAGCCGGCATCGTTTTTTCGGTGGCGACCGGACGCTTTTATGAGAATGCCGCTATCGGCATGAAGGATAAGGGGCTGGATTGCCCCCTGATCAGCCTCAACGGCGGCAAAATCAGCCTGTCTCCTTTTGGCAAGGTCGTGGCTGAAAACAGAATGAGCAAAGAAAGCGCCATGGAGGCTTTCCGCATTCTGGAAGCGCAAAAGGCAGATTATTATGTGTTTGCCGATGCCTGCGTGGGCATCCGTGGGTTTGAGGACAGGCATCACTCCCAGATCGAGTTCGGCGAAGAGCGCATGCTCCATGAAACGGGCACCCGCTACCTGTACGGAGCGGATGCCTGCGTCAGCCTGATAGAAAAGGGGATATACAAGTTTTATGTGCATGCCTATCAGGATATGGAAAAGCTGGCGGATGTGCGCTTCGCGCTGGAACACGGCATCACGCAATCGGCGCTTACCCAGTCGGGCGCGAGCAACATTGAGATCATGCCCCTGAACATTGATAAAGGAAGCGGCGTTGCGCAGCTGGCTGAGCATCTGGGCATCGGTCTTGATGAGGTCATGGCGATTGGGGATCAGGATAACGATCTGCCCATGATACGCCGGGTTGGCTGGGGCGTTGCCATGGGGAACGCAACCGATGAAGTCAAACAGCAGGCAAGGCTGGTAACGCTCAGCAATGCTGAGGATGGCGTAGCGCACGCAATCCGGCGCTATGCGTTATTCCAAGAATAGTAAAAGCTGTTCTGATCAATACTCATAGAAATGCGGCCATCACTGAACTCAGTGATGGCCTTTTGCGTATTCTCGCTGTCTTTTTGCCGCACGACGATGATGGCTGTCACCTGATCGGCGTATTCGGCACTCATCATCTGTACCGGCAGAGAGGGCAGATGATGCTGCAATTTATCCCAAAGCGGGTAGGGAATAGACAGTGCGATGCGCAGGCTTTCCTCCATCATGGCAGTACCTGCCGCCGCAACGGCGATGGAGCAGCCCTTGCTGTAGGCGCGCGTCAGTCCGCCCGCGCCGAGCAGGATGCCGCCGAAATAGCGCACCACCACACAGCAGCAGTTGACCAGCCCCTGCTGCTTCAGCACCTCCATGATCGGCTGACCGGCAGTTCCCGATGGCTCCCCATCATCCTGATAGCGCATGACGCCCGCGTTTCTTCCAATCACATAGGCATAACAATGATGGCTGGCGTCCCGGTGCTTTTCTTTGATCTGCCGGATAAAGTCAAGCGCGGCTTCCTGTGTATCCACAGGAGCGGCATAGCCGATGAAGCGGCTTTTCTGCACAGTAAACTCATCCTGCGCGGATGAAGCGAGGGTCTTATAGCCGGAATCGTTCATTATTCCTTGATGACGAGGCGCATGTAGTTTTTCTTGCCCCTGCGCAGCAGAAGACCGTCCGCACCGATTTGGTCAAAACTGATGGTGAAATCGACATCGCTTATCTTTTCATCGTTCACCGTTACGGCGCCCTGCATAATCATTTTGCGCGCGTCGCTTCTGCTGGTGCACAGCCCGCAATTGTTGAGGATGGTGGTCAGGCGGCTGTCCGCTTCCAACTCTTCCCGCGAAACCGCAAAGGTGGGGACTTCTTCGGAGGCGCTGCCGCCGCTGAAGAGAGCCGCTGAGGCTTCCTGCGCCTTCTGGGCCTCCTCTTCGCCATGTACAATCTTTGTGCACTCAAAGGCGAGCGCCTTTTTCGCCTCGTTGATTTCCGCCCCTTCCAGACGGCTCAGCCTCCGTACCTCATCCATGGGAAGGAAGGTCAGCATGGAAAGCGACTGCGCGACATCCTGATCGCTGATGTTCCGCCAGTACTGGTAGAAGTCGTAGGGGCTGCAAAGCTCGGGATCGAGCCACAGAGCGCCGCGCTCGGTTTTGCCCATTTTCTTTCCTTCATGTGTCATCAGCAGCCTGAAGGTGCAGGCAAAGGCGTCTTCGCGTTCTTTGCGGCGGATCAGGTCCGCGCCCGCCAGCATGTTGCTCCACTGGTCATCGCCGCCCATCTGCAGACGGCAGCCATGGCGCTTGAAAAGCTCCAGAAAATCGTAGCCCTGCATCAGCATATAGTTAAATTCAAGGAAAGTAAGGCCGCGCTCCATACGCTGCTTGTAGCATTCCGCCGTCAGCATGCGATTGACGGAGAAGTGCACGCCGATATCGCGGATAAACTCGACATAATTCAGGTTCAGCAGCCAGTCGGCATTGTTGGCCATGATGGCTTTGCCATTTTCAAATTCAAGGAAATGCGACAGCTGCCGATGGATTCTCTCCGTATTCAAGGCAATCGCATCTTTATCCAGCATCTTGCGCATGTCTGATTTGCCGCTGGGGTCGCCGATCATGACGGTGCCTCCTCCCACCAGCGCGATTGGGATGTGGCCGGCGCGCTGCATGTGCATCATTGCCAGAATCGGGATAAAATGCCCGAAGTGCAGGCTGGCGGCAGTGGGGTCGAAACCGATATAGAACTTGGTCGGTTCTTTCTCCAGCTGCTTGTACAGATCCTCTTCATAGGTTACCTGAGCGATGAAGCCGCGTTCTTTGAGCAGATCCAGAATATGCATGATCGTTTCTCCTTAATGGCTGTCAGTCAGACAGTTTTTGAGTATTTCCATTCCCAGGCCAATGCCTTCAAGATCGGTGCCTGAGAAATTGAGACGCAGTGTGTCGCGGTGCCCGCCTTCCGCGTAAAAGTATTCCCCGGGTACAAAGGCAAGCCCTTTGTCAATCGCCATTTTGAACAGAGGCACAGCCTGCAGGCCGTCTTTCAGCCTGGCAAAAATAAACAGGCCGCCCTCCGGCTTGGTATACTCCGCAATCTCGGGTATCTTCTGCAGCTTGTTCAGCATCAGACGCATCATAGCCCTGTACTGCGGCAGTATTGAAGCGACATGCCCTTCTATCAGACCGCGGCTGAGATAGTGATGAACAATGGCCTGGTTGAGATTTGGTGTGTGCACGTCCGTACACTGCTTGCAGATGCCGCATTTCGCTATCAGATCTTCTCTTCCCGCCATGAAGCCGACGCGGAGCCCGGGGGATATGGTTTTCGAAAAGCTGCCCAGCAGAACAACATATCCATGCTCATCAAAGGATTTGATGCTGGGAAGCGGCATTCCCTCATAGCGCAGCTCGTGATAGGGGTCATCCTCGGCAACAATGACTCTGTATTGGGCCGCAAGTTCAGCCACCCGTTTTCGCCTCTCAAGGCTGAGCGTGCGGCCGGTAGGGTTCTGGAAAGTCGGGATGGTGTATAAGAGCTTTGGGTGATGTTTCCGCATCAGCTCTTCCAGATGTCCGACATCAAGCCCTTCATCATCGCTGGCAACGGGTATGATGCTGGCCTGCGCGGCGGTCATGGCCTGCAGAGCGCCAAGAAAGGAAGGGTTTTCCGTCAGAACAGCGTCTCCGGAGTTGACCAGCGTTCTGAGGAGAAGGTCAAGCCCCTGCATAGAGCCGGTTGTGATCAGTATGTTTTGAGTGACGGATTTTGCGCCAAAGCTTTTTTGAATATACTCCGGCAGCGCCTCGCGAAGGGGAAGATAGCCCTCGGTCGGGCCATACTGCAGCAATTGCTTTCCGGCATCCAAGAGCAGCCGGCGGCTGATTTCGGCGATTTGCTGATCCGGCAGCGCAAAGGCGGCAGGGTTTCCGCCCGCAAACGAGATGAGTCCGGGCCTACCCATGTATTTGAATATTTCTCTGATGGCGCTGCCGTTCAGCTTTTGCATGCGATCCGCAAAGCGAATCTGATCATCTTCCAACCCGGTTCACCCCCTCATAAAAACCGCCCTCCCAATCACTTGGGAAGGCGGCGTTAACCACGGTACCACTTCCATTTAGCGGATGCATCCGCCCTCGAACGCTGTAACCGGCGTACCGGCGAAAGCCTACTGTGCAGTCTGACTGTCAGTTCAGCCTTGTGCTCGGGAGGGTATTCATGCGCTGTCTGCCGCCTTTTTGCACCATCCAAAGGCTCTCTGAGGGCTACAACAACACACTACTTGGCTCCGTCTATGCAAAAATAGTATAGAGTGGCTATCTTTCTTTGTCAAATATGACGATAGAGTATAAAATATTAACAAATAATTACAATGATGGTTCCATTTTATATCTTTTGTGTTATAATGATGTCGTGATTAAGGATTCATTGGAGCGAACAGATGCAAACGAGAATGGAAGCACTTAACAGCATGGGTCAGTTCCTGTCGGGTTTCAGAGTGATACTGAGCCGAACGGAACGGGCTGTGGCTGACTGGGCTATGGTGGATGATTATCAGGCGGTGCTGGATCTTTCCTGTGCACGGGGACATCTGCTGTCTCACTATCTGTCTGCTTATCAGCTTCGCGGCTGCGGACTGTGTTATGATAGCGGCGACGCGCAAAATCTGCGAGAAGGTCTGAACCGCGCAGAAATTATGTATACTATGGGTGCTGATATTCCCTGGAAGGAAAGCAGTTTTGACCGTGTACTGATGGCTGCCCCGGTACCGGGCTATGTAGCCATGCAAGATCTTTTTCATGAGGTGCTCCGCGTGCTGAAACCGGGCGGTAAATTCGTAGCGGCGGTAGGGGCGCTGAACGGCAATCCCGGCTTGTGTTCTTTCCATCGACATGGCGATTTGCTGCTCTCTCATTTGAAACAGATGGAAGAGATAGGGTTTACCAATGTGGCTTATAATAAGTCACGTTTTCGCAGCAGGTGCCTGCTGGCGAGCAAGCCCAAATGAAATCCCGCCTTGTGAAACTGAGAGCGGTTATTCTCGCGCTGGCTGTTGCCGCGCTCTTTTTTCATGGTGACGCGCAGGCAGACCGTGCCCAGCCCGGCACCGTCCGCATTCTGCTTGGGAAGGCCGCAGTCTCGGGACGCATGGATATCGGAGTGTATGGCAGCTATCTGATTAACGATGCGTTCTCTTTTCAGCGCGGCAGCAAGCTGATGCTTGAAGCCAGGCCAAACGGTATATGGCTGTATTATGAAGGAGCCGCTGTAAACGCCGGGCAGCAGGTGTATTTGAAACGGATGGCATCAAAATCAGGGCAGGAAAACGGACTGCGGCTGAACGGCTCATTCAACCTGCTTGAGGGAGACCTAGTTGCCAGACAGGAAAAAGGGGCGCTCCGCGTTATATTGCATATCGGCATTGAAAACTACCTGAATGGCCTTGTGCCCTATGAAATGAGCGACAACTTTCCCCTTGAGGCGCTGAAAGCGCAGGCGATAGCTGCCAGAAGCTATGCGCTGAGAGGCCTAAGGCAGGACAGAGACTATGATCTGACGGATGATACGAACGATCAGGTGTATAAAGGGTACAATGCGCAGCATGAGAGAGCGCATCAGGCTGTTCGAGAAACAGAAGGCATCGTACTGACCCATCGGGAACAGGTTATTCAGGCGTATTATACGGCCAGCAATGGCGGACAGACTGAGTCAGCCGGGAACGCCTGGGGCAGGGCGAACGAAAGCTACCTGAATGTGCGTGAGGACCGGTATGATGCAGAAAATCCGGATAGCCTGAAAAAAACATTTGAAATTCCCTCGGTCTGGCATGCCGATACCCCTGCCTTGCAGGCGCTGGAAGAGGCTTTGAAAGACGAAACCGCAGCGCAGCTTAAAAAAGCCGGGTATCAGCTTTTGCCCGAAGAACTCGGCATCGATGAAATCCTGGACATACAGGCACACTCGCCCAAGTATGGCGAAGCGTCCGGCGTGATGACCAAGCTGCGCTTTCGCTGGAAAGCCCGCGTGAACAAGGCGAATTTAAAGGACGAAGAAGAAATTCTCTTATTCAGCGTAGAGGAGCCGAAGGACAGCGGAGCAGCAAAGACGAACGAACGGAACCCCTCGAATTCAAATGCATTTGGTTCTGTTGCGCAGAAAATTATTGAAGCGGATTTTGATATTTTTCCGACGCTTGAGCAGCTGATGGGCCTATCCATCAACCTGAAAGAGAATGAGATAGTGACTGTGGAAAAGGGGAAAGGCGGGTTTGTTATTTCTTCCGGCCGGTATGGGCATGGCGTTGGGATGAGCCAGCGCGGCGCGCAGTGGATGGCACAGAAATACGGGAAGACCTACCGAGAAATACTCTCATTCTATTATCCCGGAACAAATGAAAGCCGATACCGTACCGTTCCGGCTGCCCGGCCTTTTCTCGACGCCGATTTTCTGACAACGCCGGGACCGATTCCCACCCCAACGCCAAGGCCGACACTGGTGCCTCAAAACAAAGCTCCGGCAGAAGGTCAGTGGGAAGTGATTGTCAAGAACATCAAGCAGAATTCTTCCTTAAATCTGCGCATGCTGCCCAGCACCTCCAGCGATATTCTGTATCAATTATATTTCGGGCAGAGGCTGCTTGTTTTAAATCGCGGCGAAGACGGATGGCTGCAGGTGGAAGCCGATGGAATATCGGGCTATGTCATGGAAAGCTTTGTTGAAAAGCTGCCGTGATTATTTGTCCGTAACTATGACCAGCATATCCAATCATGAATGAAGAGGAGGCGCGTTTTGATGCGCCTCCTCAGACCCTTGACAAAGCCGGTCAAACGGAGAGGGAGACCGGCTTTGTTTTGATT
>CAYZTQ010000016.1:0-28077 GCA_964481445.1 uncultured Christensenella sp.
CTCCTTATCAGGCATTTTCTTGTATGCTCAGTGTACCATCTCGGATGGGCTGTGTCCATGCGGAGAAAGATACAACGAACAGAACCGCCTCCGTGAGAGACGGTTCTGACTGTCCGCATTTCAAATCAATGCTTGTTTACCATAGAAGGGAAACTTACGCCAGGTTCAGCTTTTCGACCTGCTCGTCGGTCAGGCTGATCTTCAGCGATTCGATGTTTTCCTTGATCTGGGCCACGCTGCTGCCCGCGACGAGCGGAATGATGGGGGCGGGCTGCCGGCGCATCCAGGCCAGCACCACCTGATTAGGCGTCACGCCGCCGATTTCGTCCACGACCTCATTGAGCGCCTGCACGCGCTTTTCGTTGTAGCTGGCGCTGTACAGGGCGGGCAGGGCGCGCTCCTGATGGTTGTAGTAGCCGCCCAGCAGCGGGGAGTAGGCCAGCAGCGTCAGCTTCGCATCGAGGGCGTAATCCTGCAGATCGTCCGAGATGTCGATGTGGTAGCGGTCCATCGGCAGGGGAACGGGCTTCAGATAGGTAAAGCGCTGCTGCAGGCAGACAAACTGCGGCCAGGCGTGCAGCTCACACAGGGCTTTTGCCTGTTCCATGCGCCAGGGCACATAGTTGCTCGCACCCAGATAGCGCACCTTGCCCATCCGGTGCAGGCGGGCAAAGGCCTCCATGGTCTCTTCCAGCGGCGTGTGCCTGTCGTCCGTGTGCGCGTAGAACAGGTCGATATGGTCCGTCTTCATTAGCCGCAGGCTGTTTTCGCAGCTTTGAATGATCTGCTGGCGCCGCAGGCCGAAGCCGATATCCACGCGGTCAAAGCCGACCTTGGTGGCCAGAAAGATATCCTTCCTCCGGCCAGTCTTCGCGAACCATTTTCCCAAAAAGGTCTCGCTTTCAAGCCCCGTGCCGCCCGGCACCCAGTAGGCGTAGATGTTGGCCGTGTCGACAAACGACCCGCCGTACTCCACGTAGGCGTTCAGGATGTCCTCGGACTCCTTCTCGCTGTTTTTTGTGCCAAAGTACATGGCGCCCAGCGAAAACTCGCTGACTTGCTCATCGGTTTTTCCCAGTTGTATTTTCTGAATCATGATGGTTTCCTTTCTGTCTTCACAATCGGTGGAATCGGCAGGACAGGCAATAAAAATATGAACAACAACTTATACAATAATATCATTATAGGGAAGACGAGGAAAAAGTCAAAGCGCTTTTTGAAAAGAAGGGCAGAAAACTGCTGAAAAAAGGAGAGGCTCTCCCGTTTTCAGAAAGAACCTCCCATATCCGAAGGGATAAGCTGTGCCGTGTCTTTCGATACGCAGCTGATACCGCTGCTTCATTACCAGCACGCGATGTTGGAGTCGGTCCTGCTTTCCGTGCCGCCGATCAGCGTGCCGTTTTCCTGCTTCAGAATGATCTGGCCGCGGCCGAAGGCGGCGCTTTCCAGCCCCACCTCTACCTGATGGCCGCGCGCGGCGAGCTGTCTGGCAATCGGGCCGCTGAAGCCCTGCTCGATCAGGAAGCGCTTTTCCTTCATCCACTGCCAGCGCGGCGCGTCCAGCGCCTGCTGTGGGTTCATGTGGTAGTCGATCAGGTTCTGCACCACCTGCACATGGCCCTGCGGCTGCATATAGCCGCCCATCACGCCGAAGGGGCCGAGGGCGCGGCCGTCCTTCATGAGAAAGCCGGGGATGATGGTATGATAGCTCTTCTTGCGGGGGGCGAGGGCGTTGGCGTCGGCAGGGTCGAGCGAGAAATCATGCCCGCGGTTCTGCAGGGCGATGCCGGTGCCGCGCACCACCACGCCGGAGCCGAAGCCCATGTAGTTGCTCTGGATGTAGCTGACCATGTTGCCCTCGCCATCCGCCGTACACAGATACACGGTACCCGAGCCCTGCGGCTGTCCGTGGGAGGGCAGGGCGGCGTTTCGGTCGATCAGGGCGGCGCGCTCTTTGCCGTAGGCGGGGGAAAGCAGGTCTTCCGCGCTCACCTTCATCTGCAAGGGGTCGGTCACATAATATTTGCCGTCCGCGAAGGCCAGCTTCATGGCTTCCCACTGCAGGTGGAAGCTGTCCGCGCTTTCGCGCTGGCTGAACTCAAAGTTTTTGAGGATATTGAGGGCCATCAGCGCCACGATGCCCTGCCCGTTGGGCGGGATCTCGCAGACCTCATAGCCGCGGTACGCAAGGCGCAGCGGCTCTACCCAGGCGGGCGCGTACTCCGTGAAGTCTTCCTCGCAGAAGAAACCGCCCAGCTCGCGGCTTTCCTTTACGATGTGCCGCATCAATTCGCCCCTGTAAAAGGCCTCGGCCGCGCTTTCCGCGATCAGGTGCAGCGTGCGGGCGTGATCCGGCAGCTTGATCAGATCGCCCGCCTCCGGCGCGCTGCCATCCCGCAGAAAGGTATCGAACCAGCCGCTGAAGACCCTGTCCCCGCGCATCGGTTCAAACTTGCGCGCGGCCAGCTGCCACATGCGGGCAAGACCCGGCCCGGCGGGGTAGCCATTTTCGGCGTAATCGATGGCGGGGGCCATGCTCGCCTCGAGGCTCAGTTTCCCGAAGCGCTTTTGCAGCGCCGCCCAGGCGCCTGGCGCGCCGGGCGTCATCACGGGCGTCCAGCCGTAGGTTGGCATCCGGCCGTCCTGAGCGCCCTTTGACAGCGCCTTGTCTATGCTGATATCCCGCGGCGCCCAGCCGCTGGCGTTGAGGCCGTAGAGCTTCTGCTCCTTTTCCATCCAGACCAGCGCGAAGGCGTCGCTGCCAATGCCGTTAGCCGTGGGCTCGGTCACCGTTAGTGCGGCGGCGGTCGCTACGGCCGCGTCCACGGCGTTGCCGCCTTTTTTCAGTGCATCAAGCCCCGCCGCGGCCGCCTGCGGGCTGCCGGTGGCGACCATGCCCCGCCTGGCGTAAAGGGGATAGCGAAGCGAGGGATAGGGGTTATAGAGCGGGTCAAAGGGCATCATAAATCTTCTCCTTCAGGCGCTTTCACGGCGGCGGGGAAAAGGAAGCAGGCGCAGTAATGGCCGGGCGCGGTCTCCACCAGCGGCGGCTTTTCCTGGCTGCAGATTTCCATGCATCTGGGGCAGCGGGTGTGGAAGGGGCAACCCTTGGGCGGGGTGACGGCGCTGGGCACTTCGCCCTGCAGCACCTGCTCCTCCTCCTGCCGCTCGCGCACGACGGGGCGGGGCACGGAAGCCAGTAGCGACACCGTGTAGGGGTGCTGCGCGCCGTGGAAGATATCCTCCGTCGTGCCCAGCTCGCAGACGTGCCCCAGGTACATCACCGCTACCCGGTCGCAGAAATATTTGACCACGCCGAGGTCGTGCGTGATAAACAGATAGGTCAGGTGCCGCTCGCGGCTCAGCCTGTCCAACAGCTCCAGCACCTGCGCGCGCACGGAAACATCCAGCGCCGAGACGGATTCGTCCAGCACCACCACCTTGGGGCCCAGGGCGATGGCCCTGGCAATGCCCACGCGCTGCTTCTGCCCGCCCGACAGGGCGTTGGGGTAGCTCTGGTAATGCTCGCGCTTGAGGCCCACCTGCTCCAGCAGCTGCATCGTGCGCTCACGGCGCACAGCCTTGGGCAGATCGGTGTTGATGCGAAAGACCTCTTCCACCGCCTTGCCGACGGACTGGCGTGGGTCAAGGCTCGCGGCCGGGTCCTGGAAAATCATCTGCAGATCATGGCGGATTCGCCGCATCTCGCGGCCCGTCAGCTTGCCGAGGTTGACGCCCGTCTCGTCGTTGCCGTCCAACTTTTCAAGGTAGGCCGGGTCCTGGCAGCGCTCGGTGATGGGCAGCACGTCCTGATGGCGCCAGGCATAGGCCCTGGCTTTCAGCGCCTCGGCATGCCGGATAACCTCCTGCGCCTTTTGGTGCAGGCTCTCCACCTCGCTGTCAAGCGCGGCGTCCTGCCGGCCGGACAGGCGCAGCTTCTCCTGCTGCGCCTCCAGCTTCTCCGCCCGCTTCAGTATTTTGTGCGCCTGCATCAATTCGCCCAGCGATTTGCCAAACAGCGCCTGGATTTCCGGCAGGCGCGCGCTGGTGATCAGGGAGCCGCAGGTGCGCGAGCCCTCGCGCAGTTGGCGGGAGGAATCCTTCTTATATTCCTTCGCCTTCAGGCGCAGCGCTTCCAGCTTTTTGTCGTTGGCCTTGCCGTCCGCCTGCAGCTGGGAGATCTGCCGCTCGATATCACGGGCCTTCTCAAAATACTGCCGCGCCTTTTGCTGATACTGGGGCAGCCGCTTCACCTCGCGCATCAGGTACTTGGGGCCCAGACGCTCCAGCGAGGTGCCGTAATAAATGCTGACGCCGCTGGTCTGCTTGTACAGCTGCAGCAGCACGCGCCCGAGGGTGGATTTGCCGCAGCCGGATTCGCCCACGATGCCCAGCTTTTCGCCCTCGTAGACGGTCAGGCTGACGTCCTCCAGCGCCTTGATGCTGCCGCCTCCCTTGAGCGGGAAACGCTTTTTCAGCTTCTTCAGCTCGATAATCGCCCGCTGTTCCATCATGCGCGCTCCTTCTCTGCCTTGTGGCAGCATACCAGATGGCCGTCCCCGTAGTCGGTTTCCTTCGGCTGCTCGCTGCGGCAGCGGTCAAAAGCGTAGGGGCAGCGGGGGTGGAAGCGGCAGCCCCCAATTTCCTCCGTCAGGCTGGGGAAGGCGCCGGGGATGGCGGCGATCTGAAAATCGTCGTCATCCACATTCGGCACGGCGGCCAATAGCCCCTGCGTGTAGGGGTGCAGCGGTTTTTCAAAGATGGCTTTGACCGGGCCTTCTTCCACCTTGTGGCCGGAGTAGAGCACCACCACGCGGTCGGCGATTTCGGCCACCACACCCAGATCGTGCGTAATAAAGAGGATACCGGCATCGATATCCTTTTTGAGGTCTTTGAGCAGCAGCAGCACCTGTTTTTGTATCGTCACGTCCAGGGCCGTGGTCGGCTCATCCGCGATAAGGAGGCTGGGCTGCAGCGAAAGCACCATGGCGATCATGATGCGCTGGCGCAGGCCGCCGCTCAGCTGGAAGGGGTATTGACGCATGCGCGCCGCGGCATTGGCGATGCCCACGCGGGTCAGCGCCTGTTCGCAGCGCTCCCAGGCCTCTTTTTTGGATAGGTGCTGGTGATAGCGCAGCCCCTCCGTCATCTGGAAGCCGATGGTCAGCAGGGGGTTGAGCGCCGTCATGGGCTCCTGAAAAATCATGCCCATTTTGGCGCCGCGCACGGCGTTGCGCTCCTTGCGTGAAAGGCCGGTCAGCTCTCTGCCGTCCAGCTTGATGGAGCCCGAGACCACCCTGCCGTTGAGAGGCAAAAGGTCCATCACGGCCAGCGTGGTGACGGATTTGCCGCAGCCGCTTTCGCCAACCATGCACAGCGTTTCGCCGCGCCTGATATCAAAGGAAACGCCACGCAGCACCTGATAATCCTTCTGCCCGATGCGGAAGGTGGCTACCAGATCCTTGACTTCCAGGGTTTTTTCCATGAGAGCGCTTCCTTTCTGGTGATGGGGATGGCCCGGCTGCGGGCGCTATGCCCACAGCCGGGAGAAGAGAATTATTTGATGGTGATGTCGTTCAGGTAGAAGGTGCCGCTGACGTCGCGGGTGACCCCTTCATAGGCGTTGTTGAAGGCGAACAGGTTCTGGCCGTTGTACACGGGCACCACGGCGGCCATATCCAGCAGATACTTGTTGGCGGCCTCCAGTTTGGCAAGACGCACGGCCCTGTCGCTGGTGGTCTTGCTTTCCTTGACCAGCTGGTCAAATTCGTCGCTCATGATGCGGGAACGGGCGCTGACCTTGCTCTCCCAGTTGGGCTCCAGCAGCTCGGTGCCGTCGCGCGTCACGTTGGACCAGGCAGCCAGCGAGATATCAAAGCGGTTGTCCGTCTTGCTCTCGGCAAGCCACGCCGACCAGTCAATGGATTCAATCTGCACGTTGTTGAGGCCGATCTCCTGCAGGTTGGACTGGAAGTACTCGCCCATCGGCGTATAGGCGGGCGTGGTCGGCACCAGGAACTTGATCTCCTCGTTCTGCCAGCCGTTTTTCTCGATGATGGCCTTGGCGGCTTCGGGGTCGTACTTATAGCCGAAGTTCTCGGCTTCGGGCGTGTAGCCGAAGACGTTCGGGCCGATGACGCTGGCGGAGTGGGAGGCGTAGCCTTCCATGACAAACTCGGTATAGCCCTCGGTATCAAAGGCCATGGCCAGCGCCTTTCTGAACTCCAGGTTGCCCATCACGGGGTTGATATAGCTGTTGGGACGCAGCATCACATAGAAAACCTGCGCGGCGGGGGAGGTGGCGAAGGTGACGTTCGGGAGGCCCTCAAGGCGCGGGATCTGCTGCACGGTGACGTTGGGCATAAAGTCCGCTTCACCCGTTTCCATGCGCGCGATGGCGGTGGATTCTTCGGTGATGATGGTCATCGTTACGTTTTTGAGGGTCGGCGCGCCGCCCCAGTATTCCTCATTGGCCTTCAGCACCACGTTGGAGCCGGAAACCGAGCTGACAAAGACATAGGGACCGGTGCCGACAGGCTGCACCATCAGATCCTGCTTGGCCTGCGCGGTGGGGGAGACGATGGCGGAGTTGGTGTGGGCCAGCTTGGCCAGCAGAACGCCGTCCTCGTACTTGAGGTTGAGCTTCAGGGTGTACTCGTCCAGCACCTCCATGGTATCGATGGAGGCCACAATGGAGGCGCGGCTGGAGCCGAAGTTCGGATCCTGAATCAGGCTGAAGGTGTACTTAACAGCCTCCGCGTTGAAGGGCGTTCCGTCATGGAACTTGATGCCTTCGCGCAGCTTGATGGTGGCGGACATGCCGTCCGCCGCGAACTCGGGCAGGGCTTCGGCCAGCAGCGGCACATAGCTGCCGTCGGGCGCGATGCGGTACAGCGTCTCATAGATCTGGGCGTTCACATAGGTGGACGCGGCATCGTTGGTGCGCAGGGGATCAAAGCCGGTAAAGGGCGCGGTGAGGGCGATGTTGAACATCTTCTCCCCGCTGGGCGAAGCCAGACCGATGGACGCGCAGCCCAGCAGCGCCAGGGTCATCATGACAGCCAGGGAGCGTTTGAGCGACAGGTACTTCATGACGGTTCTCCTTTGTGCGTTTTTATTACAGCCGCCTCGCGGCGGGCGCAATAGCTTAGTCTCTGAGGTTCGGATCCAGAATATCGCGCAGCTTGTCGCCCAGCACGTTGAGGCAGATGATGGTCACCATCACCGCGACGCCGGGGATGACGATCAGGCTGGGCCGCTTCCACATGTACTCTTTGGCGGTGGCGATCATGCCGCCCCATTCGGGCGCGGGCGGCGGCACACCCATGCCCAGGTAGGACAGCGTGGAAATGGAGATGATGGAGCTGGCCATGCGCATGGTCGCGATGACGATGATCAGCGGCAGGCAGTTCTTGAGCACGTGTACCAGTAGGATCCGCCCGCCGGTCGCGCCGACCGAGCGAATGGCCATCACGTAGTCTTCTTCCTTAATCTGCAGCACCCGGCCGCGCACCATGCGCGCGAAGCTCGGAACCGACCAGATGCTGATGGCCAGCGTCGCGTTGAAGGTGCTGGAACCCAGCATGGCGATGATCAGCATGGCCAGCAGGATGCCCGGGAAGGTAAACAGCAGATCCATCAAGCGCATGATGGGGTTGTCAAGCCGCTTGTAATAGCCCGCCAGCATGCCGAAGATGACGCCGAAAAACAGGCCCATGGCGGTGGAGATGAAGCCCACCAGCAGCGAGACGCGGCCGCCCCACAGAAGGCGCGACAGCACATCGCGCCCCAGATGGTCCGTGCCCAGTGGATGCTCGGGCCTGAAAGCCTTCTGCTCCTTGGGATTCGCGCTCATCTGTGCCCAGAAGCCGGGCGCCAGTTTGGCGCGGATGTTGGTCGCTTCCGGGTCAAAGGGCGCGATGGCCGGAGCCAGCAGCAGCACCGCGACCTCAACCACCAGCACGATGAAGCACAGCGTAGCCAGCTTGTTTTTTAGCAGCTTGCGCAGCGCGCCAGCCAGTGGGCTTTCACGCCTGAAGGACGACTGCCCTGCCTGTACAGCTTGCATGCTTTCCTCCTTCTTTCTCAGGTGTACTGAATCCTGGGGTCGATGACCACATAGAGCAGATCGACAATCAGGTTGACGATGATGAACAGCCCCGCGATGATCAGCACCGTGCTCTGCACCACCGGGTAGTTGCGCGTGTTGATGGCGGTGATCAGGTAGGTGCCCACGCCGTTGACCACAAACACCTGCTCGGTGATGACCGCGCCGCCCAGCAGCCCGCCGAAGCTGGTGCCAAACTGCGTGAACAGGGGAATCAGGGCGTTGCGCAGCGCGTGGATGTAGATGACGCTCCTTCCGGGCAGGCCCTTTGATTTGGCGGTGCGGATGTAGTCGGACTGCAGCACCTCCAGCATGGCGGAGCGGCCGATGCGGGTGAAGCTGGCGATCGTCGCGGTAGACAGCGCGGCCGCGGGCAGGATGGCCTGCCGGAAGCCTTCCGCCGTCCAGAAGGGGGCGGTCATGCCGCCCGAGGGCAGCCAGCGCAGCACGACGGAGAACAGGTAAATCAGCATGGTGCCCAGCCAGAAGTTGGGGATGGAGATGCCCACCATCGCGCCGGTAGAAATCACGTTGTCAAGCAGCCTGTCCTTGTTGAGCGCCGTGATGATGCCGGCCGGCACGCCGATCAGGATGGAAAGGAGGATGCTGGCCGAGGCCAGGTTGAGTGTATGGGGCAGGCGCACGGCGATTTCCTGCGCGATGGGCTGGCGCGTCGTAAAGCTCATGCCGAGGTTCATGGTGACGAGGTTTTTCAGATAGGTGAGGTACTGGATCAGGAAAGGCCTGTCCAGCCCGAGGCTCGCGCGCACGCGCTCGATATCTTCCGGCGTGGCGTTCAGGCCGGCCACCATTTCTGCAGGGTCTCCGGGGGCAAGATGCAGACTTGCAAAAACAATGAAGGTCATCCCCAGCAGCAGGAAGACCATCATTAACAGCCTTTTTCCGATATATCTGCCCATAGCGCCTCCTCCGTTACGCCCCGCCTGACTTTATCCGAAGCGCGCGATTTGCATGCTTCGGATAATAAATTGCACTATAGCACGATTGGAGGCGAATATACAGGGCTCAGGGCAATAAGTACAAGCGAGGTACAAACCCGCGCGGAAGCGGCGGTTGACAAGCGGCGGCGCCGTGCCTATGCTGATTTGCAGCGGCGCGGAGGGTAAGGCGCCACAAAGGAGGAGAAAGCCGCTTGAACATCTTTCTGGATATTTTTCTTACCTTTGCCCGGGTGGGCGGGCTGACCTTCGGCGGGGGCTATGCCATGCTGCCCATCCTGCAAAAAGAAGTGGTGGAGAAGCGGGGCTGGGTCAGCGAGGCCGATGTGATGGATTATTACGCCATCAGCCAGTGCATGCCCGGTATCATCGCCGTCAACACCTCGCTGTTCATCGGGCACAAGATCAAGGGCGCACGCGGCAGCGTTATGGCGGCCCTCGGCGTCGTGTTCCCTTCGCTGGTCATCATCATGATCATCGCGGCCTTCATCAGCAGCTTCGCCCATCTGCCCGTCGTGCAAAACGCCTTCGCGGGTATCCGCGTGTGTGTGTTCGTATTGATTGTCAATGCCATTATGAAGCTGGGTAAAAAGTCGGTGACCGACTGGGTCAGCGGCGCCATCTGCCTGGCGGTGCTGCTGCTCTCTTTCCTGACGGATGTCAGCCCCGTGCTGCTGGTCGTGGCCTCCGGCCTTGCCGGCGTGCTGTATATGGGCCGAAAGGGGACTGAGAAGGCATGATTTATCTGCGCCTGTTTATTGAGTTCTTCCAGATCGGCCTTTTCGCCATCGGCGGCGGCCTTGCCACCCTGCCCTTCCTTGAGAAACTGTCCCAAAGCACGGGTTGGTTCACGTTGGCCGATTTGACCGACATGATCGCCATTTCCGAGTCGACCCCCGGCCCCATCGGTATCAACATGGCCACCTACGCGGGCTTCAAGACGGCCGGCGTGCCGGGCAGCATCATCGCCACCATCGGCGAGGTGCTTCCCTGCGTCATTCTGGTGTTGATCGTGGCGCGCTTCCTGAAACGCTTCAGCGAGAACCGCATCGTGCAGGCGGTCTTCTACGGCCTGCGCGCGGCTTCGGTAGGCCTGATCGTGGCCGCCGGCCTCAGTGTGCTGCAGATTTCCCTGCTCAACGTGCCCCTGTGGCGCCAGTCCGGTCAGCTTTCCGACCTGATCCAGTGGAAGGGCGTTGTGCTGGCCGCCGCGCTGTTTTTCATCATCAAGAAGTGGAAGCCCCACCCCGTGGTGACCATTGCCGCCTCCGCCGTCGTGGGCATCGTGTTCCGGTTTGCCGGCGTCGGCTAAGCCGCGAATCCGTTTGCCTTCTTTAAAATCCTGTCTCTGCTTTGACAACCGAGACAGGATTTTTGATGTTCTGTTAAAGAAAATGCGTAGAGCATATCTTCTATCAATCTATATGCCTGAAAAATTGCTTTTCCTGTTTTCTTTTCATGAAGGACTGTCCCTTTTTCGTCTGGATAGGGTATACTGGGGACAGATAAGGGATCGTATTTTGACGAATGATTTGATGGCATGCCATGTGTCTGGAGAGAGCATATGAAGAAAACCGACTCCACGCTGATTGTGTTTACTCTGATGAATTTTGTCCTGTCTATGACCGCCTTTGTTTTCAGCGCCATACTGGATAAGGCGGCCGTGGATATAGGCGTCAGCGTGGCGGAGGCAGGTTTGCTCAATACCATGTTTTCACTTGGCGCGGCGATCGGTGTGCCCGTCACGCTGATTGTTTTCCGCAAAATCGACAGGACCGCGCTCCTCAAGGTCATGCTGTTGTTCGCTGCCCTGCTGAATCTCCTGCTGACGGCGAGCGCGAATTTTCAGACAATGCTGCTGATTCGCCTGCTGTCCGGCATCGCGGTCAACGGCTACGGGGTGCTGGCGGTCGCTGCGGTGGTGGCGCTCGTTTCGAAGGAGCGTATGGGGCGCTCTCTGGCCTTTTTGATTGCCGGCAATTCTCTGTCCCTTGTCGTGGGCATACCGCTTGCACGGGCGCTTTCCGATATGCTGAACTGGCGCATCATTTTTCTTGCGCTCAGCCTGCTGATGGCAGGCTGCCTTGTGTATTTTCAGCTGCATCTGCGGCCGCAGCGGCAGGATCAGCCGAGGCTGGATTTTCGCAGCGAGCTGGAGCTGCTCAAAAACCCGCGCGTGCTCCTGATTCTTCTGTTTACCCTCATCATGTTTCTGGGCTATCACGGAGCCTACAATTATGTAGCCCCTTATCTGATGGAAATGTTCCCCTCGGCTCCGCAGGGGATGAGCGTCTTTCTGATGCTCTTTGGTCTTGGCAGCTTCTTTGGCAATTATCTGGGCGGGCTGGTGTCGGACCGCATCGGCTACGCCCGATCCATGCTGCTGGGCGCCGCTTTTCAAACGGCTGTTACCCTGCTGATGCTTTTGCTGCGTTCGAGCCTTGCTGCAAACGTCATTCTCGTGACGCTGTGGGTAATGAGCGCGTGGTTTATGGGGCTGCAGCTGAACGCGGGCATTGCCGGGGAGACCAATAACCGCTCCAGCTTTCTCTTAAGCCTCAACGGTTCGGCCATCCAGCTGGGCTCCGCCATGGGCACAAGCCTGGCCGCGGTGCTGATCGCAAACGGCTTGATGCGGCAGCTGTTCTGCATGTCCCTGCTGACCGCGCTGGCGGTGACGCTCTTGCAGGTTTATTCATTAAAAACATATCATCACAAACGGGAAGACGCTGCCGGGCCATCTGAATGATTTGCCCCGGCGGTTTCTTCCGCTGCGCGTGATTGCATAAAATGATGGAGGAAAGAAGCATGAACATCGGCATCGGTACCTATTCTTTTGGTGGGCTGGCCAGCTATCTCGGTCTCGGTCCGACGCTGCGCGAGCAGTTCGGGCAGATTCAGGCACTCGGATTTGATAGCGTGGAGCTGCTGCCCGTCGACCTTGAGGAAGACCCGAAGGATATTCTCAAATGGCTGGAGGAGACAGGCCTGAAGGTCGTTTCCGTGCACGCGGAACCGACCGAGGAGATGGTCAAAAAGCTGGCCGCCGTCGGCGGCAAGGCGGTCATCTGGGCCGGCACGCCCTTTAACAGCAGGGCGGAAGCCATCGAAGTGGCGCGCCTGCTTGACAGCATGGCCGAAATGGCCGCGCCCTACGGCATCAAGGTCGGCTACCATAACCACAGCCAGGAGTTTTATGTGGACGAGGGCAAGGCGCTGCTCGAGCACCTGCTTGACAAAGGATCAAAATTCTATCTGCAGCTCGACTGCGGATGGGCCATGAATGCCGGCATGTATCCACCCTACTTTATCCGCAAGTATAGAAACCGTATCCTCTCTATCCACGTTAAGGAAAACGACAAGGTCAACGGCCCGGGGGAAAGGCCGGCCTCCCGCCATGCCGAGCCGCCCGCCTTTGCCAAGGCCTTTGCCAATGCCCGCTCCCTGCCGCTTGAAGAGCGCAAAAAAATGCTGGAGCAGTTTACCTCTGGGGCCTCGGACGACCACTCGATGGACAACCAGTGCAGGATGGGCGCCCCCGAATCCAACCTCGACTGGAAAGAAATCAAAAAAGCGCTCGACGAGCAGGATTTTGAAGCCTTCTGGGTTGTGGAGCGCGAGTGGTTTTACGATGAGCACGATAGGTGCATTCGGGAAGACTGCGAGTGGCTGAGGAAGAACCTGTAATCTCATATCAGACGCATCGTAACAAAAAGGGCGTCCTCCGCTTTCAGAGGACGCCATTTTCAACGCTCAGATTAGGTGCTTGTTTTCAGGCCTGTCTCGTCTTTGCCAGCCTGCTCTTCTGCCAGGTATCAAAGCCCATGGCGGCGACCAGTATGCTGCCCTTGGCGATATTCTGCGCGTAGGTGCCAAGGCCTACCAGCTGCATGCCGTTGGCCAATACGCCCAGAATGAAGGTGGCCACCACCACGTTGAACACCTTGCCTTCGCCGCCCTGAATGGCGACCCCGCCGAGCACCGCCGCGGTCAGGCAGGTGAACTCGGAGCCCGCCGCCATGCTGGCGTTGGCAGAGCCCGACCTTGCGGTCAGCATGATGGCGCTGATGCCAAACAGCAGCCCGCCCAGGGCGAACACGATCAGCTTGGTACCCTGTACGTTGATGCCGGCAAGCCTTGCGGCCTCAGCGTTGGAGCCGACGGCGTACACATAGCGGCCAAAATAGGTCTTTTTCAGCATGAAGTGGATCAGCAGCACGATGACCAGCATGGTCAGCGCGGGCAGGGGCAGGATGCCAAACAGCGAGCCCTGGCCGATAAACTTAAAGGCGTCCGGCAGGCCGAAGATGGCCTTCTGCTGCGTAAAGGTGTTGGAGATGCCGGAGAAGATGGTCATGGTGCCCAGTGTGACCATCAGGGAATTGATTTTGAGCCGGATGGACAGGATGCCGTTGAGCAGGCTGAGCAGCACGCAGGCCGCGATGCCCAGCACAACGCACAGCCAGATGGGCAGGCTCCACCAGACCATGCCCGCCGCGGCGATAGAGCCGCCGATGCTGATCGCGTAGCCGGCGGACAGATCCGTCGCGCCGGAGATCACCATCACCGCCATGCCCAGCGAAGCCACCACCAGATAAGAATTCTGCCACAGGATGTTGAGGATGTTGTTGACAGAAAGAAATTTGGGGTTCAGCGCGCCGAAGACCGCCACGCACAGTAAAAACACGGCAACAATCACATACTTCCGCAGCAGCTCCAGCAGCAGATTGCCGCGCACGGCCTTCTTCGTGCCGTTCATCGCTTGATTATCCATCCGCCCATCTTCCTCCGATTTATTGTCCTGATGCCAGGGCAAGAATTTTCTCCTGACTGAACTCGTTTCTGCATAGCTGGCCCGCGATGCGGCCGCCCGCCATGACGAGGATGCGGTCGCTCATGCCGAGCACCTCCTCCATGTCGGAGGAGACCATGATGATGCCCTTGCCCTGAGCGGCCAGATTGCGCATAAGCTGGTAAATTCCGCCCTCGCGCCGATGTCGATGCCCCGGGTAGGCTCGTCAAAGATCAATACGTCCGGGTTGGCGGCCATCATTTTGGCAAGCACCACCTTCTGCTGGTTGCCGCCGCTCAGGTTGAGTACCATCTGCTCCAGCGAAGGCGTCTTGATCTGAAGTTTCTGCCGGTAAAACTCGCCCTGCTCTTTTTCTCTGCGGCGGTTGATCACCAGATGGCGCGATATCCTGCGCAGGCTTGAGATGCACACATTCCAGCAGACCGACTGCCCGAGAAAGGCGCCCGTCGCCTTTCTGTCTTCCGGGATGAGCCCGATGCCGCAGCGCAGCGCGGCCTTGGGCGACCTGACGGAGACGGCCTGCTCCTTGACCAAAAGCTGACCGCTGAGAATCTTGTCGGCGCCGAACAGAAGGCGCATAAGCTCCGTCCTGCCGGATCCGACCAGGCCCGCGAAGCCCAGAATTTCACCCCTTCGCAGCTCAAAGCTGGCGTCATGCACGGCGGCGCCTGTCAGGCCGCGAGCTTCCAGCAGAGTTTCTCCGGGCTCGCCTTGCGCTTCGGGGTAGCTTTTGTTCAGCTCTCTGCCCACCATCAGGCGGATTAGCCCGTCGCGGTCGATCTCGCTGACCGGCAGAGTGGCGACGTGCCGGCCGTCTCTTAAAACGGACACCCTGTCCGCGATGGCGAAGATCTCGTCCAGCCGGTGGGAAACGTATACGATGGTGATGCCCCTTGCCTTCAGCTCGGCAATGATCTCAAACAGCTTGCCGACCTCGGAGACCGACAGGGGAGCGGTGGGCTCATCCATGATGATGATCTGCGCCTGCTTGTGGATGGCCTTGGAGATTTCCACGATCTGCTTCAGCGCCGGCGTCAGGGCGTGCATCTCCGCCTGCGGGTTGATGCTGACGCCGAAGCGGCCGAATATTTCCGCGGCGCGCCTGCTCATATCCCGGTAATCCACCAGCGCCTTGTCGGAAAGGCGCTCGCCGATAAAAATATTCTCCGCCGCGGTCAGGGAGTCAAAAAGATTAAACTCCTGATAAATGACCGCGACGCCTTTCTCGATCGCTTCCTGCGGCGTCAGGCGGGCGTAAGGGGTTCCCTTCAGCACGATTTCTCCCGCGTCGGGATGGATGGCGCCGGCGATCACCTTGATCAGGGTCGATTTGCCCGCGCCGTTCTCGCCCACCAGAGCGTGGACCTCTCCCGGCTCAAAGGCAAGGGAAACCTTATCCAGCGCCAGCACGCCTGGATATGCTTTGGTGATGTCTTTGAGCTCAAGGATAGGGCTGTTCATTGTCAATCCTCCAAAGAAAGGCGGGCTGTGACCTTTCGGGCACAGCCCGCAGCCGTTTGCAGCAGCTTACATCGTGCCGGCGTCCGCGGCGTCGATGTTGTCCACCGTTACCTTGTACAGTGGGGTGTAGTTGTCGCGAATCTGGATCGTGCCGTCCAGCAGGGCGAGCGTGTTCTGGGTGACATCCTGGAACAGGGATTCAAGTCCGCTGCCCATCATGATGGTGCCGCGCCAGATGCTTTCGTTGGTCGCGGATTTGCGGATCGCGGCGCTGGCGGCCGGGTTGAAGTCGGTGGAGAAGGTGGCGAAGGTCGCCTTGTCCTTGATCTGAGAGTTGAGAGCCATCGCGTAGGCGTCCACGCCCATGGCGGTATCGGCGTTGTAGCTGATGATCACCTTGACGTCGGGGTAGGTCAGCAGCAGGTTTTCCGCAGCGGCCTGCCCGCCCGCGTTGGTGGTGTCAACAGAGACCACGGAGACGACCTTGGCCTTGGGGCACAGCGCGGTGATTTCCTTGAAGCCGTCCGAACGCTCGGCAGCGGAGGGCTTGTCGCGGTTTTCAAAGATGGCCACTTCCACGCTCTCAGCCGCGGCGTCGGGGAAAGTCTTGTCGATCCACTCGGCGGTCATTTCGGCCTCCACCTTGCCGTTGGCGTAGTTGTCTGCGCCGAGGAACAGGTCATAGTACCCGGTCGGCTGCGAGAAGGCGACTACCTTGACGCCGGCTTCCTGGGCGCGCTTGAGCACGTCGTCCAGGCTGGAGGGCTCCACCGCCATTACGATCAGGGCGTCCACGCCCAGCGTGATGAAGTTTTCGATCTGCTCGATCTGTTTGGCCGGGTTCAGGTCGGCGGAAGCGACCTCAAACTTATGGCCCATGGCGGTAAAGCGCTCGGTGAACACATTGGCCAGAAGCGCCATGAAATCACCCTGGGTGGTCAGCGTCGAGTAGCCGATGTAGTAGGATTTGCTTTCCGCCGCGGCGGGCAGAGCCAGCAGGCCCATCAAAAGGGACAGAGCCAGCAGCAGGGACAGAACCTTGGTACATTTCATTGCAGTATCCTCCTGTAAATTTAAAACACGATGGTTTTATTTTGTTCGGCTGAGGCGTAAATGGCTTCCAGCACGCGGGTGACCACGAAGGCTTCCTCGGGCTTGACCAGAGCGGGGGTATTGCTGCTCACCGCCTGAAGCCACTGGCGGGCTTCCAGCACGCCGGGGTTGGAGGCGCTGCCTTCAAAATAGGCCACGCTGCCGCCGCCCGAGATCGTCTGCTCCATCAGCTGGTTGTTCTTGCTGAAGTTGTAGATCAGCTCGTTTCTGGGGTAGCTCATGCCGCTGCGGATTTCGGCGCCGGCCCTGGTGCCGCACAGCGTGGTGGAGGCCTCGCGCGATTCGAGCAGGTTGATGGCCCAGGCGGCTTCAAGGTTGATCAGGGCGCCGTTCTTCATCTTGATAAAGCCCATGGCGCTGTCTTCCACCTCGTAGGTTTTGGGGTCCCAGGGCCCGAACAGGTTGCCCTGCGGCGCCTCGGGGTCATTGCCCAGCTTGTAGAATACTGTGCCGGTGACGCTTTCGATCTCGTAGTTGTTCATCATCCACAGCGTCATATCAAGGGCGTGGGTGCCGATATCGATTAGCGGGCCGCCGCCCTGCAGACTCTTGTCGGGGAAAACGCCCCAGGTCGGCACGGCCCTGCGGCGCACCGCGTGCGCTTTGGCGTAGTAGATATCGCCCAGCTCGCCGTTTTGGCAGGATTGATGCAGCGACTGCACCTCGGGCCGGAAGCGGTTCTGGTAGCCGATGGTAAACTGCTTGCCCGACTTCTTCCAGGCGTCCAGCATCTTCTGCGCGTCCGCCGAGGTATGCGCCATGGGCTTTTCGCACAGCACGTGCTTGCCGTTTTCAAAGGCGGCCACCGTGATGGGGCAGTGGCTGACGTTGGGGGTCAGCACATGGACAACGTCCACGTTCTCATCCCTCATCAGCTGCTGGTAGTCCGTATAGACTTTCGCATCCCCGGTGCCGTATTCTGCCCTGGCTTTCTCCGCCCGCTCCACGATGATGTCGCAGAAGGCCGTGATCTCGCACAGATCCGCACAGGCTTTCAGGGAGGGAAGGTGCTTTTGGTTGGCGATACCGCCGCAGCCGACGAGGCCGATTTTCAGTTTATTCATTTGTCTCCACCTTTCAGGCAATCATGGAAAGGGAGATCTGCCCGTCAGCCGGGCCTGCCGCCCTTCACTTTTTTACATGCACAGCATAATACAAAAAGGGCAAGCGCAACCCCGATTTCTTGTGTTGATAATGATGATTATTTCTTTTGAAGGAGGAAATGAGAAGAGGATGACAAAAAAGGAGAAATGTTTTTTGCTCTGCCGCCGCGGGCTCAGATCATCAGGGTGATTTTGAGCAGCTGGATTTCGTTCTGGCTCAGCGAGGTACGCACGTTCAGGCGGCCGCTGTGCACCTCCAGACGCTGAGAGTTCTGCCTGGGCACGCAGGCGCCCTTCAAATAGGTCAGCTCCTCCCGGCTCAGCACCTCCGGGGAGCCGAGCCGCAGCCATTCTTCGAGCAGGCCGCCGATTTCCTGATTGATGAACAGGCGCGTCAGTTTGCAATGGCCGTTTTTGACGCCATCCAGGCTGATGTCCAGCCCCAGGATCTGTTCCGAGGGCAGCTGGCGGTAATCCGCCTCGTGCTCATAGCGGTAGAAGTATTCCATATTCAGCTTGCCGGTGTTGTGGCAGACAATGTAATAATTGTCCCTCAAATCGGTGGTGACGGCGCAGTGCTCGCCTTTCAGAATCAGGTGCGGGCCCAGCAGGTTCATAAACTGCAGCGCGTAGAGCGAGGGCTTGCTGATGCCGTCCTTGCTCAGCAGGCCATAGCCGCCGATCAGCGTTTCAAAGGAGTCGAAATAGTCATACTGCAGGTCGGAGCCGCCGAAGTACACAATGGCCTCCGTATCGTCCATACAGTCGATCAGGGTCTTGACCATGTAGGCGCCTTTGTAGCAACTGTCGTTGATGAGGCTGCGGCAGGAGAGGGAAAGGTTCCACCGGCTCACATACAAGGGCACCTGCTCAAAATGGTGCTTTTCCATGATCTGGCGGATCAGGATCAGCTTTTTGCGGATATAGCTCTCATCCCGTGAGAAGCGCATCTTGCGGTACTGCCCGTCTTCGATCAAATCGTAGGGCGTCAGCCAGACGGTCAGAAAATCTGGCCGGTAGGGGAATTTGCCCCAGACAGACAGCAGTTCCTCAAGCCCCTGCCCCTCGTCGTACACAAACACCGCGCCGCCCCCGACCGGAGTGCGCGGCAGCAGCTGCTTGACCGCCTGATAGGCCGTGCGGAAGAAGGAAAGGAAGCTGAGCTCCGCCCCGTCGATGGGCAGGCGGATATCCATGCCCTGCTCGAAAACCCAGCCCTCCACCTGCTCCACCCCGTAGCGGTTGATGCAGTGCTTCAAAAAGCTGTTGAGCAGCCGGGCATACTGCGCCATCGTATGGATTTCCAGCTCGTCCCGCTTGTAATAGATAGGGTCTTCGCCGCCGCTGTAAAGCTCCTTGGGGTGCAGCGCGAAGTCGATGACCGGCGTTAGGCCGTTGTCGACCAGAAAGTCGAGCACGCTGTCCACCCGGCTGAAATTGTACTGGCTGGCTTGTATATCCACCAGCATTTCCTTGGCGAACAGGCTCCAGATGGAAATCTTATGGATGTCCAGCTCTTTTTTCAGGATCAGCAGATGCTCCCGCACCCGGCTGTCCATCAGATCGGCGCTGTTGCCGATGCTGTAATAATGGCGCCAGATGCGCCTGAGCGGCGTGTGCTCGCGCGCGTCCGCCTGCACCTGCTGCACGTAGACGCTGTCCTTTTCCCTTTGAACCGGATACTGGTTGAAATACTGCGCCAACTGCTGCAGCTGCTGCCTGCTGCGGTTTTCCTGCCCTGCGCTCTGCGTTTGCGCGGCCAGCCGCTTGCGGTGCTCGGTGGGGGAAATACCGTGCTTGGCGCTGAAGACCCGGTTGAAAGAGCTGAGGCTGGTAAAGCCGTTGTCAAGGGCGATGCGGGTGATGGAGTGGGTGGTGTTTTCCAAATCCTGCGAGGAGTGGTACAGCCTGAGGCTGTTGACGTACTCGATAAAGCCGGTTCCCAGCAGATTTTTGATGTATTTGGAAAGGTAAGTCACCGACAGGTGCAGCCTGTCGCTCAGATCCTGCAGGCTGATGGGGCCGGTGAAGCCGGTCTGGATGTATTCAAGGATGGCCATGTCGCGGTCGTCGGCGCCTCCGCTGTCTTCTTCCTTTTCCGCCTGCTGCGGGGCGAAGCGGGATACGAGCAGCAGCAGCACCTCATACTGCTGACGAAGGTGGCGGATGCGGTTCTGTTCGTTGGGGTAGGTATAGGCATGCAGCAGACGCTTCAACTGATAGCGCAGTTCCTGCGCGTCCTCCTGGCTAGCGGCAGCGGAGTTGCAGTCGACTGTGAAATGCGGGTTTCTGGTTATTTCCAGCACGCCGGACTGGTAATACTCAAGGCACACCGCCAGCGAGTCCACGCCGACCGTGTACTGATGGGGCTCGTCATGGTTGAAAGCCATAAAGCCTTCGGCCAGCAGCGTCTGCGGCCGCTTGCCCGAGAGCATCAGCTCGCCGTACACAACATAATACAGCAGCAGATTGCCGCTGCTGACCCGGGCAGTGTCGCCGCCCGAAAGCATCTGTGTTTTGGCCGGATACAGCTCCCGCATGATGATAGGACGCCCCCTTTTTTAAAGCATACCAAGCAAGCGGAAGGAACGCAAGTACGGCCTCGTATCCGCGCATAGAGGGGAAAAGTGAGGGTTTATCTTCATCCGCGGAGCTTTTTCCTCTTTTGCGCGACTTTTGGCCGTACTTTGGAAAGCAAAAAATCTATATCTTTTTTTGTCATATTCCTTTTGCTCCCGCCATCAAAAGAAATAATCATCATTATCAACACAATAAATCGGGTTTGCGCTTGTTCTATTTATATTATGCTGTCTTCGTAAAAAAGTGAAGGCCCCGCCCGGCAGAGGGCTGTTCATCATAGGCAGGAGGGAAAACATGTATTCATTTGAGAGCAAGGGCCCCAAGCGCGGCGTCTCGTTCTACAGCTATTCGGCCGAGTACGGCCTGACCAAGACGCTGGAGGATTGCTTTGAGGACGCGCATGACATGGGGGCGCACGGGATCGAGATATTGGCCAACACCCACATCGACAACTATCCCTATCCCTCGGACGCGTGGGTGGAAAACTGGCACCGTCTTTGCGACAAATACGAGATCATCCCCGTGGAATACGGCCACTGGATCGATTCTCACGTGCTGCAGGGGCGCGAGCTGACCACGGAGGAAAGCGTGGAGATGCTCTGCCGGGATATCCGTCTGGCGCACCGCCTCGGCTTTACGGTGATGCGTACCAAGATGCCGGTCATCAACGAGCTGCTGGAGCCTGTGCTGAACTGGCGCGAAATCATCCGAGCGGCGCTGCCTCTGGCGGAACAGCTGGGCGTTAAGATGTGCCCCGAGATCCATACCCCTTCCAACCTGAACGGCAAAATGGTCAGGGAATACATCGACTTCATCAAAGAGACGAAGACCAAAAACTTCGGGCTGAACATCGACTTCTCCGTTTTTCGCACCGAGTTTGCCGAGGGCGAGTGGAGAGACCCGAACTTCGAGCCGAACCGGCCCGAGGACATCATCCCGCTGCTGCCGTATGTATACTGCTGCCACGCGAAATTTATCCAGATGAATGACGATTTTGAAGAGATGACCATTCCTTACCCGCAGATCATCGACATTCTCAAGCGGGAAGGCTGGGACGGCTACCTGCTGAGCGAATACGAAGGCGCGGACAAATACGATGACGGCTACGAAGTGGGCCAGACGCTCAGAAAACAGCATATCATGCTGAAAAACCTGATGGGCGAGTAAGGAGCGGCGTTATGGAAAAGCAAGTAATTCAATCGGTCGGTTTCCGCAATCTGTCGAAAGACGGCAGGATGGTCGGGTTTCAGTTCAAGATCAGGCTGCCGTATTACAGGGGAGTCTTCCTCTCACAGCTGATGCCGGGCGCCCTGTTTGTGGACGGCGAGCGCATCGGAAAGGAAGACATTATCTGGACGCTGAAGGGCGAGGAGTACACCGTTGAGCAGATGAAGCAGGATTTTAAAACCCACTGGACCCCCAATGAGCTCATGGTGCTGAAGGTCAAAAAGCCCGGCGGGCTTGCTCAAGGCTGGCATGAGCTCAAGTACGGCTTCTGCTTTACCTCCAGCTATATGCCTCCCTTCCTGCAGAATACCCTGGGCCCGGATACCGAAAGCTTCGTCCGACTGCCGGAATTCGGCGATCATGTGAACACACGTTCACTGCTGATTGTCTGAGGAAAGCGGGCCTTTTCATGAAAAGCCAGGCAAGAGACGCAACTGCAAAAGAAAGCCATCCCTTTCGCCGGATAGCCGAGACAACGGGCCAGATCCCGCGCGGGCTTGCAGCGGACTACAAAAGGAATAAGGTCATCTACCTTCTTTTGCTGATTATCCTGCTGTACTTCGTTCTGTTTCACTATGCCCCGATGGTCGGCCTGCTGATGGCCTTTGAAAGGTACAGCCCGATAAAGGGCGTTTTCGGCAGCAAATGGGTGGGCATGAAGAACTTTGCCAACTTCTTCGAAGGGCCCTATGTAGGCAGACTGATCCGCAACACGGTAGCGATTGGCACACTGGATCTTTTGGTCAACTTTCCCGCCCCCATCATCTTTGCTCTGGTGCTCAATGAAGTCAGGCAGAAGCTGTTCAAGAAAACTGTGCAGACAATCAGCTACATGCCCTACTTCATCTCAGTGGTGGTTGCCTGCGGTCTGGTGGTTGATTTCACGCAGGCTGGCGGCGTGGTTTCCGAGCTGGTTGCCGCAGTTAGAGGCAGCGAATCGGTGAACCTGCTCAACCAAAAGAGCAATTTCTGGCTGATTTACGTCGTCCAGAATCTGTGGCAGGGTCTCGGCTACGGCTCCATCATCTACCTTTCCGCCTTAAGCTCGGTCGACCAGGAGCTGTATGAGGCTGCCTATGTTGACGGAGCGGGGCGATGGAAGCAGCTGATCCATGTGACGGTACCGGGCATTACGCCTATGATCATCATGATGCTCATTCTGCGCATGGGTGCGGTATTTACCGTGGGGGCGGACAAGATTCTGCTTCTCTACGGCCCTGCCAACTACGCCTATTCGGACGTCATCAACACTTATGTCTACCGCATCGGCATTACGCAGACGGACTTTGGCCTGTCGACGGCTGTGGGGCTGTTCAACTCTCTGATCGGCACCATCATGCTGCTGACCACCAACAGGGTGGCCAAAAAGCTGTCAGGCATGTCGCTGTTTTAGCGGCAGGAGGCAAATATGGAGAAAAAACTGCACTTTAAACCGACCTTCTCCCGCGTTCTCTTTATGGCCTTTGCTGTCGCAGCCCTCATCCTGACGGCGGTCATCTGCCTGCTGCCGCTCTGGCATGTGCTGATGGCTTCCATCAGCAATCCGACGGCGCTCAACACGGCCAAAGGCCTTGTCCTTCGCCCGCTCAGGAACACGGACTGGACGGCTTATCACCTGATTTTGCAGTATCAGGCGCTGTGGAATGGGTACCGCAACACGCTGGTGTACATTCTGCTCACCTGCCTGGTGACGGGCGTCTTGACCATCATCGCAGGCTATGTCTTTTCAAGGTCGCGCTTCCGTTACCGAAACGCCTTCATGCTGATCATTTCCTTCACCATGCTGTTCAACGGCGGGATGATCCCGACCTATATGGTCATCCGTAAGCTCGGCTTGCTGGATACCGTCTGGGGCGTCGTCGTGCCCGGCTCGCTGAGCGTGTTCAACATCATCCTGATGCGCACCTCCATGCAGGGCATTTCCGACGCCCTTGAAGAGGCGGCCAGGCTGGACGGAGCCAATGATTTTATCATCATGTTTCGCATCATTCTGCCGCTTTGCAAGGCGACCTTCGCGGTCGTCATGCTGTTCACCGTCGTGATGAAGTGGAACGACTTCATGTCGGCTCTGCTCTACCTGCCGACCCGGACGGATCTGTATCCCCTGCAGATGGCGCTGCGGAAGATCCTGTTTGAGTCGACCAAAGAAATCACCTCGGCATCGGATGTCTCCACTTCCACCGTGTACGCAAGAAGCGTGGAATACGCGGCGATCGTGGTATCGACGCTGCCAATCCTGTGCGTTTATCCCTTTGTGCAAAAGTATTTTGTGACCGGCATGACGGTCGGCGCCGTGAAGGCCTGACAAGATCGTTCATCAGGAGTGCGATATGAAAACAAACAACGAAGTCGTAAAAGGCGTGCTGAAAACAGATGGGACCCGCTTCGTCAACGGGGAAGGGCAGGAAGTGATTCTGACCGGATACGGGGCTGCCAATTGGCAGAACGTGGAAGGGTTCATGATCGGTTCTGCGCCGCTGCCCAAGGATAACTTTAAATTCATACTCTTTCCCGGCCCGGGGAAGGATCACAACCCCGAGCGTTGGACGAGCCGCCGCTTTGTCAGCCAGCAGATTCGTGAACTGTGCGGACAGAAATATCTGGATTCCTTCTGGGACAGGTGGGAGGAAAACTACCTTGCTGAAGGCGATTTTCGCCTGATGGCCGAGATGGGCTACAACTGCGTGCGCATCGTGCTCAACGCCAACGCCCTGCTCTATGAAGAGCCGGGGATCCAGTTTAACGAAGGTGGGTTCGGCAGGCTGGCCCGACTGCTTGATTGGTGCGAACAGTACCGTCTGTACGCTATTCTGGATATGCATGGCGTGGTCGGCGGCAACAATGGCGCGACCGGCGACAGCCTGTTTTGCGAGTATCCCTCCGTATTTCTGGATGCTGAATCGAAGGAGCGGCAGATCATCCTGTGGGAGGAAATTGTGCGCCGCTTCGCTTCCCGCTGGATCGTAGCAGGCTATGACCTGATCAACGAGCCTGTGTCCTCGCCGGTGCAGCATGAGCATATTCCACTGCTTATTGAGTATTATGACGAGTGCATCGAGCGGATCAGGAAGATCGACCGGGAGCATATTATCTTTCTGGAAGGGGCTAAGTTTGCAAGGGATACCAGAATTTTTCACCGAAGGTATGATGAACGGTGCAACAACTGGGCCATTTCCATCCATATCTACGGCGCTTCTCCGGAAATCAAAGATCTGTACCCTTGGCTGCTGCTGCGAGAGAAGTTGAATGTACCGATCTGGCTGGGTGAATGCGGCGCCGATCGGATCAGTGATGCGGTGTTCTATGAGATCTGCCGCCACCTCAGTGTTTCTTACACTCCCTGGGCATGGAAAACAGCCTATCTGCTCAGAGAGGGTGGGCATGCCTACAGCCCGCTTAGCCACCATCTGCCTGCGGACTGGAAGAAGATTCAGGCCTATCAGCTGGTCGGCCCCCGTCCCGCTTATGCGGAATGCATCAGAATCATGGATGAGCTCATCGAGTCGACAAAGATTGAGCACTGTGTGATCAACCGCGATATCCCGAGAATGCATAAAAAGCAGCCGGATATCGATATCCCGGGCGTCTGCTATGACATGTGGAAAGAGGATGGCAGCCGGTACTACGGCAACTGGGAGCTGAGCAACTATCTGGATTTTCGCCTCGAAGACCATACGAAGCTCGTCTGGGCCAGCGAGAAAACGCATCCCTATCCCAAATTTGCGTGGTATGACGACCCGGGCGAACTGAAGTATGACCCGAAGGAAGACCTGGCGCTGGAGCTTTCGGAAGGCGAAAACGCATATTTCTCAGTTTATCAGGTGGAGCGCGCTTGCTGGGTAGCCTTCGCCGGTGTGGGTGAATGCGAACTGAAAGTGTTCTGCTGCGGCGAGCTTATCGGAGAAGTGTCGCTTAGAAAAGGAGATATCCTGAAGCCGCAGCTTTCTGACCGGCTCAGCTTCGGCCCTGGTGAAAAACGCACGATCAGAGTCTCGGTGCAGAAAGGCACCCTGACCTTAAAAACCGTAAAATTTGCGTATTGAGCGCAAATAATATAGAAAGGAAAAACGTGAAATGAAACTTGGGAAACTTCTGTCCATCCTACTGGTTGCCTGCATGCTTCTGGGCCTTCCCGCCCTGTCTTTTGCGGGAAACGCAGAGGGCGGGCTTCCTCTTCCCCTCAGCGAGAAGAAGGAAGAGCTGACGGTCTGGCTGGTTTACAGCGGCTCCGTCATGAGTGATCTGAATGAGATCGAAGGCGTCAAGCGCATGGAAGAGCTGACGAACGTTCACATCAACTGGATTCCGATCAACCAGATGGAGCTGGGGGATAAGCTGGGTATCCTGCTTTCGTCCGGCAACTATCCGGACATCGTCTACCCTGGTTCGCAGCCCTTCCCCGGCGGGTATGAAAAGGGGATCGCGGACGGGGTCGTCTATCCTGATCACGATACACTGATTCGCGACTATATGCCCAACTACATGAATTATCTGAACGGTAATGAGACCGCCAAGCGCGAAGCCACTTCGGACAGCGGCAGGATGATCGTTGTCAAGAACGTCGTGGGCGGTGACTTTACGACCGAATCCGAAGGTACCTATCAGGGCCTTGCGTACCGCAAGGATATTCTGGATAAGCTGTCCATCCCGGAGCCTGTCACTGTGGAAGACTGGCATCAAGCTCTGCTCAAGTGCAAGGAATCGGGGATAGAGCATCCTTTCATGCTGCATACCAACGGCGGCTCCTTCCTTACCCTTTCCTATGGCGCTGTCACCGTGGCTACTGAAGATTACCTGCAGCTTGACGGCGATAAGGTCGTCAGCGGTGTGCTGTCGGATGGCTACGGCGATTACCTGAAGACCATGCGCCAGTGGTATTCCGAAGGGCTGATCGACCCGAACTTCACCTCGTACAACTTCTTCCTTGATACCCCCGGCTCGATTCAAAACAATCAGCATGTTCTGTACAGCCAGATCCTGTCGGCCTTTACCGGTAACAACTATTTCAGGATGCACATGACTGACAACGAGGCGGAGTTCCTGCAGCCTATCGCCGCGCCCAAGCTGAAGGCGGAAGACGAGCCCATCCAGCAGGGTGAGCGCATTATTGCCAAGGATTCCATCTTCATCACCACCTCCTGCAAAAACCCGGAGCTGGCTGCGAAGTGGCTGGATTTCCAGTATTCAAAGGAAGGCGAAATGCTGAACTGGTACGGTATAGAGGGCGTAACCTATACAGTTGACGAACAGGGCGTTCCTCAGTTTACGGACATGGTGCTGCATAATGAGAAGAAGCTGCCTCCCAATGAGGTGCTGCAGAAGTATGCGCTGAACTGGGGCGAGTGCTGGCTCGGAAAGCACAATACGGTTGCCAGTGAAAAGGTATCCACCGCTGCCGCGGGCGGCACGAACCAGCAGATCGAGGCTGTGAAGACCTGGAGCGCTCCGGCGGTGAACGTCGCGACTCCCACCAGAAGCTGGTCTCCCACCGACGAGGAAGGCTCTGAAATCAGCATCAACCTCACGGCGGCCGCCACCCTGATTCAGGAGTATTCCATCAACTACATCATCGGCCAGGATGACACGAGCTTTGACGATTTCAGGGCTCAGCTGCTGCAATACGGCTATCAGGATGTGATTGATATCTATCAGAAAGTCTATAACCGTTATCTGAATCGTTAATGATTTGAACGATCCTTAATCGGAGGGGCAGATACCCGACGTATCTGCCCCCGTTTCATACTGCTGAAGCTACAATTTAAAATTTCTTTAAACGATCCTATAAAGGTTAGCCATGGCTCGCCAAATGACGTCAAAAACTTAAACCTAACGATTCATAATCCAATCATAATAGTTCTTATAATTTTCTATGTCTGGATTTCGTGTTATCCATGCTTCAAGGGGCTGTAGCAAAACAAAAAAATGCTACAGCCCCGGCTTGAGCCCCCTGAAGCAGTTTCGCTTCAGGGGGCTTTGCTTATTCGCCGGGGACAACGGCCATGCTCAGAGCCTCAGCCCCAGCTTGGCGGCGATTCCCTTCAGGTGCCGGGTGGCCAGGACATAATCCTCCTCTTCCGTCATATGCTCCAGCATCAGGCACACCCTGTCGTCCAGTTCGGCCGCGCCCTGCAGGTAGCTTTCATAATCCACGCCGCCCGTACCGGGCCGGCACTCATCCAGATGGACGGTCAGCTGCCCGCTGAGGCGGATATCCTTCACATGGCAGCTGCGGATATAAGGGCCAAGCTTTTGGAAGAATTCGCGGATCAGTTCGCCGTTATGATAGTACAGCCTGGGGCTGGTGATCACATTGACAATATCCAGATGCGCGGCAAAGCCTTTGCGGTCAATGGCCCTGATCAGGTCAAGGTAGCTGTCCGCGCTGTCCGGATACATGAAGGGCATCGGCTCCAGCGAATAGGCGCTGACCTTGGGCTTCACGGCGTCGATGATGCGCTGGGAGGTGAGCACGATGTCGCCAAAGGCACGCCCGGTAAAGTTATCCGCGTGCGGGCCGTCCCATTGATCGGCATTATAGGTGCCCGCGATGTTCACGCAGCAGTTGGCCCCCACGTATTCAGACAGCTCCAGCTGGCGGATGGCATATTCAATCGCCGCTTCACGCTTTGCCTTGTCCGGGTGGAGCGTATTGTTCCAGACGCCGATTTCGCAGATGACAAGGTCCGCTTCCTTCGCCGCGTCGCGGTAGGCGTC
>CAYZTQ010000017.1:0-27797 GCA_964481445.1 uncultured Christensenella sp.
TACCCGCTAAGGGGAGTAATAGTCAAGCGAAAAACAGCGAGCGTGAAACCGAGAAAAACTATAGTCAGAAGACTGCGAAATACAGCAAGTATGGTATCGACTGGCGTCATGCCTATGATCGATGGGCTGATTCTTTTTCGCCCATGTCACGTTCGGGGTATAGAGAACCGCATCAATGAAGCGGACAGGAAGCTGCTGCGGATGCAGAACGCGGCGCCGCTGCGCGAGCTGTTTAAGCGGGAAAGCGCGAGGATCAGCGAAAAGGCGCGCGAGGACACCAGAAACAAGCTGACAGAGTGGAGACAGAAGCGTGAAGGGAACGCGGAGCGGACGAGGCTGACAAACAGCATCAGCAAAACCACGATGGCGATGCAGAAATGGATTGCCGAGCCGAACACGAAGACGGGCGCCTATGTGCCGGATATGCTGGTATCTCCGCTTGGAAAACTGCTGGAGGGCATTGACCTGCAAAGCAGGAGGAGCCTGAACGGCGGGGAAAAACCAGCGCAGACAAGAAGTTTATTGATGGGCCGCAGAATTTTCTGTTTCTGTACAGCGACAGCCTGCCCCGGTAAAAAGGCAGGCTGTGTTGGGTGCTGTCAGCTTTGCTTATGAAGCCTTTTCTTCCTCGCTGATCATGGAAGAAAGCACGGACGCTTTTGTTACAATCCCCTGCAGCTGCCCCGTTTCATCGATGACGGCGAGGGGATAGGGGGATTGCGCGGAAAGGGGCAGCACATCGCGCACTGTCGCGTCGGGTGAGACCGTCTGATATTCCCGAATCATCACATCCTCGATATTCAGATGCTCGCGGTGGGCGCGCACGGCATCGCCGATGGTCAGAATCCCCCGCAGCGCCAGTTTTTCATCGACCACATATACGGTGGAAAACGCGTTCTTGTTCATGATGCTGATGGCGCGCCTGGGCCGGTCGCTGACGCGGGCCAGAGCGCTTGGGGTAATCATGACGTTTTTGATGGAGGTCACCCTTGACAGGTCAGCCCCCTCGATAAAACGCCGCACATACTCGCCGTTTGGGTTCGCGCTCAGGTTTTCGGGAGAATCCACCTGAATCACCCTTCCTCCCTGCATGATGGCCACGGTATCGCCCAGCTTGAAAGCCTCGTCAATATCATGGGTGATGAAGATGACGGTCTTGTTCAGCCTGCGCTGTATCTTGAGCAGCTCAAACTGCATATCCTTCCGCACAAGGGGGTCAAGGGCGGAAAAGGGCTCGTCCATCAGCAGCACCTCAGGGTCGTTGGTCAGCGCGCGGGCGATGCCGACCCGTTGACGCATGCCGCCCGAGAGGCTGTCGCAGCTCTGGTGCTCCCAGCCAGCAAGGCCCACCATTGAGAGGGTCTCTCTCGCCTTTCTTTCTCTCTCCGCTTTGCTGACGCCCCTGAGCTCAAGCCCGTAGGCGACATTGCTCAGCACATCCCGGTGGCTGAGAAGGCCGAAGGATTGGAACACCATCGACATCTTGGTTCTGCGCAGCTCAAGCAGCTTTTTGCGGTCAAATCTGGTAATGTCATGCCCCTCATACAGGATGTTGCCGCTGCTTGGCTTGTTCAGTCTGTTCAGACAGCGCACAACGGTTGATTTGCCGGAGCCGGAAAGCCCGATGACGACGAAAATTTCCCCCCGTCTGATTTTCAGGTTGACATCCCAAAGTGCTACGGTAGCGCCTGTTTTTTTGTATACATCGTCTTTGTCGGAGCCGTTTTTCATCATGCGGATGGCGGCTTCCCTGTTGGGGCCGTAGAGCTTGGAAAGGTGATGCACTTCAATGATGTTGTCAGGCTGCCTGTTCATGGTCGGCACCTCCATTCTCTGCCTTGAGTTTTGCGCGCAGCCTTCTTTCCCGCCTTGCTTTCTGCTTTTCAGCGCTGAACCAGCCCTGCGTGAGCCTGTCCAGCAGCACCGCCAGGATGACGACTGAAAAACCGGATACAAGGCCACGGCCGATTTCGGTGCGGTTGACGGCAATCAGCACTTCGTTGCCAAGGCCTCTGGCCCCGATCATGGAGCAGGTCACCACCATGGACATGGCCATCATCAGCGTCTGGTTGACCCCCGCCATGATTGTAGGCATGGCCTGAGGGATCTGTACCTTCATCAGCGTCTGAAGCCTGGTGGAGCCGAAAGAACGGGAAGCCTCCACCACGCTTTCATCCACCTGACGGATACCCAGGCTGGTCAGCCTGATGACAGGCACAATCGCGTAGATAACCGTGGCAATCACGGCGGAGGCGGAGCCCAGGCCAAACAGCAGAAGCGCCGGGATCAGGTAAACGAAGACCGGCATGGTCTGCATGGTATCGAGGATGGGCCTTGCGATACGCATGGCCCGCCCCGAGGCGGACAGCAGGATGCCGATGGGCAGACCGATCAGCAGCGCGATCAGCACGCTGGCCAGCACGATGGACAGCGTCATGTACATCAGCTTCCACAGGCCGACCATGCCCACAGCGCACAGCAGCAGAGCGTACAAAAGGCCGCTTGTCAGCCTGCCCCTGGCGCGCCAGCCCAGCGCGAACACGAACATCACCATCACAAACCAGGGGATAAAGCTCAGGATGCCGTTGATGGCGTTTACAAGATTGATCAGCCCCTGCCCGATGATATCTTCAAACAGCCAGGCCGCACCCGCCGCGAATTCGCGCATCGAGCGGTCAATGGCCTTCAGGTCGGGCTTGAATACAAAGGGAAAATTGCTCAGCTCACTCATATTGAATACATCACCCCGCTATCAGAGCCTTGAGCGCAGCGTCTCAGCCTGCTCAGGGTTCAGCCACGCGTCCACCAGCTCGGGGTGCTGCTGGAGGAACCAGCGGGCAGTGGCGGCGTAGTCTTCATTGGTTTCCTGCATATGGGCAAGGCCCTCGCTGGTCAGCGCGGATGAGGTACGGTATTTGCTGAGGAATTCCACAAAATCAGGGCGCTGTTCAGCGAAGCCGTTGCTGACGCAGACGGTCACGCGCATCGGCGGCATCTCCGTCTCGCCTTCCTTATAGGTTTCAGGGTTATAGGGGGCATCCTCAAGCAGGACAAAGTCATACATACCCATCAGCCAGGTAGGCTCCCAGTAATAGGCCACGATGGGACGCCCGCGGTCCCAGGCTGAGATGATGGAGGCGCTCATCGCCGCGTCGCTGCCGGGCAGCACATAGTTGTAGCTTGCGTCAAGGCCGTAATAGGCAACCTTCTTTTCCATGATCTCGGTGACTTCCCATCCGGGCAGGCCGCCGAAAATGCGCCCGCGGCCGGGGTCCTCAGGGTCGGCAAACAGGTCGGGATAGCGCGCGAGATCCGCTACTGTTTTCAGATCGGGCGCCATCGGCTCGATGCCGCGCTCCTGATCGCCTTCAATGACATAACGGGGCACATACAGGCCCTGATAATTATCGTCAAAGTTGACGGAAACCTCTTTCAGCCGTCCCTTGGCGATATCTTCGGCATAGCTCGGCAGGTTATCCGTCCACATCTCCATATGCACATCAATGTCGCCAGACATCACGCCTTCGCTGGTGATGGGGGTGGAGCCGGTAATTTCTTCCCATTGGTAGCCCCAGACCTCCTGCGCGATGGTTCCCGCAATCGCGTTGTGCAGACGGATGGAGTCCCATCCCACATCGGCAAAGAGAATGGGGGCTTCATCTGCCGCAAGCGCCGGCGCTGCTGTCAGCAAGAGCGCCAGCAGCGCAGTCATCAGTATCGTTTTAAATCGTTTCATTCGGTATTTCTCCTTCTGAAAATATTTGGATTGATTGTTTCGCTCAAACCGACAACTTGAATGATATTATAAAGTTGTCGTAATGTCAAGACTGGTACCAAAAAGGAAAAGCCCCGAAGGGCTTGCGAGTATGGCGTGCAGAAGTTTTTCGGTTTTTTTATTTTGTCTGCGTAATGAATTCGGATACGGAGGGGACCAGCAGCATGTCGCAGATAACAATCAGCACATCGCCCGCGCACAGCAGGGTGTCGGGCGAAGGGGAGAGAATGATTTCCCTGTCTCTTTTCAGGGCGAGGATGGTCGCGCCGGTCGCGCGGCGGAAAGCGGATTGCGCGATGCTCATCCCTTCGATGCGTGCCTGCCTGGCGATAGTAAACTCAAAGGTCTGCAGCGAACTGCTGCGGCGAAACTGCTCGCTCAAATCGGTCAGGCTGTAAAGAGCGCGCTCGATACGCTCATCCAACTCCCTGCGCCGGGCAATCAATTGATCCAGTTCGCTTTTCAGCTGATGAATATCGGCTGCTTCGCTGTGACGCCTGCCATACTCTATGGCACGGGACTGCGATTTGACGATCACGCCGCTGCCCGGCTCGATATCGACAATATCCATTTCATTGAGCAGGCCCAGCGCGCGGCGGATGGTTTCCGGCGATACGCCGTACTTGGAGCTCATCATCGAGCGGCCGGAAAAGCGCTGGCCCTCCTTCATATCGCCATCCGCGATCTGCGCGGCGATATCAAGCGCCACCTGAAGATAAACAGGCGTGCCTCTTTCTTTCCTGGCCATGCTTTTTCCCTTTCTCACAAGAAGTTGTTCACCGCCAGCGCCCACAGCTTGGGCGCGAAAATCAACAGGCCGATCAAAGCCGCTACGATGGCCATCACCAGCACGGCGCCCGCCGCGGTGTCCTTGGCCAGTTTCGCCAGCTCATGGTATTCGGGGGTGACCAGATTGACCACGGTTTCGATGGCGGTGTTGAGAAGCTCCGCCCCGATGACAAGGCCAAACAGGATCATCAAAACATACCATTCGGTGGGGCTGCACTGCAGGGTGAAGCCCAGCGCGGTTACCAGCGCAGCCAGCGCAAAATGGATCACCAGGTTGCGCTCCGCCTTGATGGCGTAGAGGATGCCGTCAAAGGCGTAGGCAAAGCTGTGCAGCAAATCATTGTGGTGCCCGATGCCTGCCAGGCGCGCGCTGAGCGTTTCGTCGTGGTCGATATAGGCATTGACAAATGCCGTAAATACAATCAGGTACAGTGAGGAAATCAGAAAACCGCCGATGACGTCTGACAGGTAGTGCACACCCAGGTAGACGCGGCTGAAGCCGATCAGGGCGATCAGCAGCACCATCAGAATCGACATCAGGCGCTTGACGGCGAGCTTCAAATCTGACTGCGAAATCAGGTAGATGATAAAGCCATAAAAGGCCGCCGCGGCCATGCTGTGCCCACTGGGAAAGCTGAACCCGCTTTCTGTGACCAGCGGCAGGATGACGGCGGGGCGCGGGCGCGCGTACATCTGCTTCAGGCCCAGGTTCAGGGTAATCGAAATAGCGAGGTTGATAAAAATGGACAGCCACCTTCTGCGCTGACGGATCAGCAGCGCCAGCAGCAGGCTGCCCATCATCAGCGCCGAGGGCCCGGCCAGATGGGAGGCCGTTTTCATCAGCGCAGTCAGCGGCTGGACGCGCAGGGCGGACACCCGCAGGGAGAAGGCTTCGTCCAGCGGCTGCAGCGTGTCAATATGATAGGCAATCAAAAAGAAAGCGGCGACGCACGCGAGCGCCGCAGCCCATTTCAAGCCAGGCGCTTTTATAGCGCCAACAGGCGAAGGCTTTGTTCCTCCCGGGGTCATGCCTGTCCCTCCGGACGCCATTCGCAGACGGATTTATCAAACGTGGAGACCCACAGCCGCGCCCCCTCCTGCCAGTCGGGCAGCGCGCGGTAGGCATCCCAATATAAAAGACGGTCGTCCTTTTCGTCGTCCGCTTCTCCGACATTCAGCATGAAGGCGCGGCAGGGCACCCCTTCCCGCGTGACTTCACGGCTTTCAAAGCCGCGGAAGCGGCCGCTGTACTCGCGCTTGCGGCCGGCCAGCAGGTCGCGCAGAAACCGGCGATAGGCGGCGACGGGGGAGAGGGAGATATCCCAAAGGAAGATGGCCAGCACGCCTGTTAAAATCAGCAGGAGGACAGACAGCCACTGAATTCTGATGATGAAGGAAACAATCAACAGAACAAACAGCGCCAGAATGGGGATCAGATACCAGACGAGGCGCCTTTTCATCTGCGCGTCGACCTGCTCAAAATCTTGCTGCGTGTACACCCGGATTCTCCCTTCTGATGGTGGCCCCATCATACCGCAAGGTGCCCTGTTTGTCGAGCGTTTGACAGGCTTCGCTGAAGGCGCATATAATATAAAACAGCTTGTTTTCAAGCTGTGCATGATGGAGGGCGGTCAGAAACTGCCCGTGTGATGAGAGAGAAAGAGGTAGTTATTTGGCCTACTCAAAAGAATTTGAAGCACTTGACGTATCTGTAGATGTCCTGAAAGCGCTGGAAGGCATGGGGATCAGCACCCCCACCACCGTGCAGAAGGAAACGATTCCCCCCATGATGGCGGGGCGCGATATCATCGGTATCGCCCCGACCGGCACCGGCAAGACCATTGCTTTCGGCATCCCGATGCTGGAGTATATCAGCCTGACCGAGGAGCGCGTGCAGGAGGTGGTTCTCGCCCCGACCCGCGAGCTGGCGCTCCAGATCGCGGACGAGATCAAGAGCCTTGCCCACTTTATCCCCAAGGTGCGTATTGCCACCCTGTACGGCGGCCAGCCCATCGCAAGGCAGCTGACCCAGCTGAAAAGAAAACCGCAGATTGTGGTCGCCACCCCCGGGCGCCTGATCGACATGATGAACCGCGGCATGGTCAGGCTGGATCAGGTGCATACCATGGTCATTGACGAGGCTGACGAGATGCTGAAAATGGGCTTTGTCAAGGATGTGACCCATATCATCGAGTCCGTGCCCGCAGGGCGTCAGCTGGTTATGTTTTCCGCCACCACCAATCAGGATGTGCAGACCATCTCATGGAAGTTTCAGCAGGAGCCGATTGAGATCTATGTGGAGGCAACCGAGGAGGACAAACCCAAGATCACCCAGTACACCATCGAGATCCCGCGCGAGCAGAAGCTGGATAAGCTTTCCTACCTGCTGGACAGCGATGAGTTCCGCCGCGTCATGATCTTTGCCAACACCAAGTATATGGCCCAGAAGCTGGCGGACAAGCTGCAGAAGCAGGGCTATCAGGCGGAGGCGCTGCACGGCGATATCCCCCAGAGCAAGCGCACCGTCATCATGAACAACTATAAACGGGGCAAGTTCCCCATTCTGGTGGCGACCGACGTGGCTGCCAGGGGCATTGATGTATACGACGTGGAGGCGGTCATCAATTACGACCTGCCCAACGAGAACGAGTACTATACCCACCGCATCGGCCGCACGGGCCGCGCGCGCAAGCACGGCGTTGCTTTCACCATGATGAGCTATCAGGAGAGCGTCAGGATGAACGAGATCCTGCGCTACATCAAGGGCGAGCCGACCCCGCTGCACTTCAACGAAGACGGCATCCTCTGCACCGCCGACAAAGAACCATTCTTTGAGAATATCTGACACAATGCGCTAATAGAAGCACAGCCCCGGATGCGAAACGCATCCGGGGCTGTGCTTTATGCAGTGGTTACTGCGCCGCCTGCGCGAAGGCTTCAAGGAAGCCCGGGTTGCTCCAGGTGCCGCAGGCGATCAGGCTGCCGCCCTTGACGGCCATCTGCAGCACCAGACCGTTGTCATACTGTATCAGCAGCGCCTGGTCGGTCGTCCGCGTGGAGCCGCTTTGGAAAGAAGACTCGCCCAGCAGCGTGCCCATCAGGGAAGAGACTTTGCCGGGGTCTGTGACCGTGCCGACGCCCGAAAGCTGCAGGCCAACTACCTTTCCCTGCAGGGTAGAGGCAAGGCTCTCGCCGCCCAGCAGGGCGCTGCCGCTGAAGCTGACCCGCTGGAACACGCGCAGCTTGCCGTCCAGCTCGGCCGCGACGGCGGTGCCGGACATGCCGCTTATCTGCGATACGGCAGTACCGATGGGAATGACATTGCTCAGCGTCTGCGAGGAGGAATCAAGCGCCGGCTCGTCGGTCATCACTTCGACCGAGCCAAGCTGCGCCCCCAGCATGCCGGAGGAAATGGAGCTCGGGTTCTTGAGCAGGCGGTAATAGGCGCCGCCGACGCGGATCATCGGGAAGTTGCCGCCAGAGCCCTTGGCCCAAACGCCCTGATAGCCGGGCACACTGCCGGGCTGGCCCAGCGTGATGCTGCCGCGGGGCAGGTCGCGAGCCACAAGCGCGGCGCCTTCCGGCAGCTCGCCGGCCGCGAAGGTGGTGATCTGCGGCAGCTCTTCTTCTTTGCCGGGCAGGCGGTTCAACGCGAAATAACCGATGCCCGCGACCAGAATCAGCGAGCAGGCGAGCGCGACAGCACGCCTGAGGGGGAAGACGGGCCCGACGGCCGGCCTTCCGGCCCGATCCCTGATTTTGCGGTAGAGCGCCGCGTCGGCCCTGAGGCCGCCAAGCGTTTCATCCGCGATTTGAGGCAGCTGCTCAAGCTTCATTTTGTGACTCGTCCTCCTCCAGTAAGAGCTTCAGTTTCTTGCGGCCGCGCGACAGGCGGCTGGAAACCGTACCCGGCTGCACGCCGAGAATATCCGCGATCTCATCGATGCTGTAACGCTGGTAGTAAAAAAGCAGGAATACTTCTTTCACTTCGGCCGGCAGGCTGTAAACCGCCTGCATCAGCGCTTCTTTTTCGGTGCGCCTGTCTATCTCGTCTTCGGCGGGGATGATCTCAAGCTTTTTGCTGCCGAGGATCACGCGCCTGGCCCAGGAGCTTCGCCAGTGGTCACGGCAGATGTTGAGCGCCACCTTCAGCAGCCAGGATTTCTCGCTGCCTTCTTTCAGATCGGGGTTTCGCTCCATCACCCGCAGGAATACTTCCTGCGTGACATCCTCCGCCTTTTCTCTGTCGCCCAGATAGAAGTAGCTTACGCGCAGCACATCATTTGCAAAGCGCAGGTAAAGAGACTCGACAAGGGAGGCCGCCCCTGACTGATTATCCAATAATGCCTCCAATCTGCCCTGTCAGCTATATAACGCGCAAGAACGGCTGATTCTTGCATCAGAGGAGAAACTTTTCAACTGTTTTTCGACAGCAGAAAATCGCTGCATTCCCGCACGCCGCAGGCATCGAAATAGCGGTTTTCCATCGGGATCCACTGCCTGAAAAAGTTCACCGCCCTGTCACCCTCCCGCTTCAGGATGCGCTGCGCCTGCTCCTCCGGGTCGATATCAAGAAATACCTTGATGTCGTAATGGTCCCTGAGCGCGGGGTGCAGGCTGTACGAGCCTTCGATGAGGTAGAGCGGGGCGCGCTTCACAAGGCGGGGCGACAGCGAGTTGTCGCGGCAGCTGAACATATGATAGGTAAATTCTTTCCCTTCTGCAAGGGGCAGCAGCACTTCCTCAAGGAAACGCTCATGGTCGATATTTCCGCCCGGCAGCGAGAGCCTCTCCTGCGTCCGCTGCCCGGGACGCAGAAAGAAATCGTCCATATGGATCACTTCGGCGTCCGGCCAGCGTTTTTTCAGGTGCTCCGCGAGGGAGGATTTGCCCGCGCCGCAGGGACCGTCGATGGCGACCAGCGGCGCGGCGTAGGGCAGAAGCGCTTCAATGGTATCAAGCAGGGCCTGCAAGTCAGCGCTCCTCTCTGAAGTAGTTGATGCCGCAACCGGCGGGCTGCTGGTTCTCCCGTTTCATCTTCATGCTGGAAAAAATCAGCACCAGGCAGGTCACCACGAAGGGCAGCATGGAGAAGATGGCGCCCGGGATATCGATTACATCCTTCGGGATATACAGGCGCAGCACGCTCAGCGCGCCGAAAACAAGGGAGCCGAAGATGGCCCTGGCGGGGCTCCAGGAGGAGAAGATGACCAGCGCCAGCGCGATCCAGCCCTGTCCGGCTACGATGTTGGGCTGCCAGTTGCCTACGGCCGTCACCAGAGAGATGTAGGCGCCGCCCAGGCCGCAGATGCCCCCGCCGATCAGAATGTGGATATACTTGTACCGGCTCACGTGGATGCCCATGGCGTCGGCCGCCGAGGGGTTCTCGCCGACGGCGCGCAGGTTGAGCCCCTGCCGGCTGCGGCTCAGGTACAGGCTCATCGCGATGGCGATGGCGACGGCCAGATAGGTGAACACCGAGTGATTGAAAAACAATCTTCCGATGACCGGCACCTCGCTCAGCGCCCCGAAGCGCAGGGGCAGCAGCGCCTGCTTGACATGATCCGAAATAAAGGCGGAACCGGCAGGATAATTCTCCTTCAGCGTCTCGCCGATGAAGTTCGCGATGCCGGTGCCGAAAATGGTCAGCGTCAGGCCGGTCACGTTCTGGTTGGCTTTCAGCGTCACGGTGATGAAGGCATAGACAGCGGCGCCAAGCATGCCCGCCGCGAAGGCGAACACGATGGCCATGACCGCGCTGTCAAACAGAAAGCCGCCCATAAAGCCCATGATGGCCCCCAGATACATCATGCCCTCGACGCCGAGGTTCAGGTTGCCCGCCTTCTCAATCAGGATTTCGCCCAGCGTGCCGTAGAGCAGTGGCACGCTGGCCAGTATGGCGGCATAGAGGAAGGCCAGCAATTGATCTGCAAAGCTCATGCCTTCGCCTCCTTTCGCAGCGCGATGCGGTAGCGGATAAAGAACTCGCTGCTAAGCACAAAGAAGAGAATGATGCCCTGCAAAATATCAGACATCGAGGCGGGGATGCGGTACTCGGTCTGCATCATGCTGCAGCCCTTCTGCACCACACTGAACAGAAAGCTGACCACCATCACCCCGATGGGCGACAGCCTCGCCAGCCAGGCGATGGAAACGGCGGTAAAGCCGCGGCCGTTGGCCACGGCATCGGTCAGCTGCCTGTCCGGCCCCGCTACCTGCAGCATGCCGACCAGACCGCAGATGCCGGCGGAGAGAAACATGGTGCGCAGCATGATTTTTTTGACCGGCATGCCGGCGTAGCGCGCTGTGTTCATGTTTTCGCCCACGACCGTCAGCTCGTAGCCCTGCCTGGTGTAGCGCAGGTAGATAAACATAAAGATGACCAGCGCCAGCATCACCACCCAGCCGATGTGCACGTTGCCGATGCCGGGGATGGGCAGCTCCGGCAGCCTTGCCTGCCTGGTGAAGCGGGGCATCGCGGCGAAGCCGCCCTCGGGGTTGCGCCAGGGGCCCTCGCGCAGGTAGGTGATAAAGTTCAGAATGATGTAGTTGAGCATCAGGGTGAACAGCGTCTCGTTGGTGCCAAAGCGCGTTTTGAACAGCGCGGGGATCAGCCCCCACAGGCCGCCCGCAAGGATGGCGGCCAGCGCCATGACGATAAGCAATATGGGGGAGGGCAGACCATTATGAAAGTAGGCAAAATAGCTCGCCGCGATGGCTCCGGCGCAGATCTGCCCCTCGCCGCCGATATTCCAGAACTTCATCTTGAAAGCCAGCACGATACCCAGTGTGGCAAGGCAGAGGGGGATCATCAGCTTGATGGTTTCCTTCTGCATGCTGCTGCTGCCAAGCGACCCAGACAGCATGGTCCAGTACACCTCAAAGGGGTTGAAGCGCAGCGCCAGCAGAAAGAGCCCGCCTGTCGCCAAAGCCCCCAGCACCGCCAGCAGCCGGTACAGCCAGGTTTGCACGGCGCTCAGATCGCCCCGCTGCACAATGTGCAGGCGCGACAGGGGCAATTGTTTAGGCATAGGCATCCTCCTTGTCCGTGGTCAGCCCGGCCATCTTCATGCCCAGCAGGGCTTTGGTGGCAAAGCGGCTGTCCACAATGGCCGTCAGCCTGCCGCTGCTCAGCACCGCGATGCGGTCGCAGAGCTTCAGCAGCACATCGAGGTCTTCCCCGATGAACAAAACGCCGACGCCCTTTTGCTTTTGCTCATTGAGCATGTCGTAGATGCGCATGCTCGCGCCGATGTCGAGGCCGCGCACGGGATAGGCAGTGATCAGCACGCGGGGGGAAAGGTTGATCTCCCTGCCCAGCAGCACCTTCTGCACGTTGCCGCCCGACAGCTTCTGCACGGGCGTGCTGAGGCTGGGGGTTGAGACGTCCAGCCGCTCGATCAGCTCCTTCGCTTCCTCGCGCGCGCGCTTTCTGTCCATCAGCATGCCCGGCTGGTCGCGGTAGGTCTTGAGCAAGAGGTTATCCGGGATGTTCATGCTGCCGACCAGCCCCATACCCAGCCTGTCCTCGGGGATAAAGGCCATGGAGACGCCGCGCCTGATGATATCGCGCGGGCTCAGCCCGTCGATGCGCTTGCCGTCAAGCAATATGCTGCCGCCCGAAATGCCCTGAAGGCCCGCGATCGCCTCGCACAGCGCCCGCTGGCCCGAGCCCGCCACGCCCGCCACGCCCAGTATTTCGCCCGCGTGCAGCTGAAAGCTGATATCCTGCAGCTCATAGTGGCCGTCCGCGTCCTTGATGTTCAGGCGGTGCACGTCGAGGATCACTTCGCCCGGCAGTGCGGGCACGCGCCTGATGTCGAGATCCACCTGCCTGCCTACCATCATTTCGGTCAAAACAAAGCGATCCGCGTCCTTCGTGCCGATGCTGCCGACATTCCTGCCCTTGTGCAGCACTGCCACGCGGTCGGAAATGCTCATCACTTCTTCCAACTTGTGGGTGATGATGACGATGGCGCGGCCTTCCTTTTTCATAGCGCGCAGAATGTCAAACAGGCTGTCGATCTCCTGCGGCGTCAGCACCGCGGTCGGCTCGTCCAGTATCAGGATTTCCGCCCCGCGGGTCAGCACCTTCAATATTTCGACGCTCTGTTTTTCGGAGACCGACATCGCGTAGACTTTCTTGTCAAGGTCAGCCCGCATGCCAAGTTGTCTGCAGATCTCATCGGGCGAGTGAGCGCTTTTTCCGCGCTGCCCGAGGCGGATGTTCTCGCGAGCCGTAAACAGATCCACCAATTTGAAATGCTGATGAATCATGCCGATGCCCAGGCTGATGGCGTCATGCGGAGAGCGGATATGAACGGGCTTGCCCTTGATTTCGATGCTGCCCTCGTCCGGCTGGTAGATGCCGGAGAGCATGTTCATCAGCGTGGTTTTACCGGAGCCATTCTCGCCAAGCAGCGCCAGTATTTCACCGGCGCGCACATCCAGGTCGATATGGTCGTTGGCAATCACCTTGCCGAAGGTCTTGGTCAGGCCTCGCAGACGGATGGCAACTTCGGGTAGAGACATGCAGATGTCCTTTCGTATGGTAGTATGCTGATTATGCAAAACCTGCGCTGAAATTGCAAGAAAAAAGATAGGGCTGCCGCAAAAGACGCGGCAGCCCCATGATGGAGAGACTTACTTTACTTCGACGCCCTTCACAAGCAGGGTGGTCATCAGGCCGCCGGTGATGTCGGCATCCGCAAGGCGCGCGCCGTCTTCCAGCACCTGCTCACCCTTGTTGTTGAACAGAGGGCCGGTGAACACATCCCACTCGCCGGAGAGGATCTTCTGGCGGGCGGCCTCGATGGCTTCGGCGGTGCCTTCGGCCACGTTCTTGCTCAGGGGAGAGATATCCACCATGTTCTCGGCCAGGCCCAGGAAGTAGTTAACGGGCTTCCAGTTGCCTTCGATGCGGTCCTTCACCTGGGCGGTGTACACGCTGGACCAGTGCCAGATGGGGGCGGTCAGGTGGGCGTCGGGGGCGGAGGGGGTCATATCGGTGTTGTAACCGCAGCCGAACTTGCCGGCCTCCTGCGCGGCGACCTGGGGCATGTCGGAGTCAACGTGCTGGGCGATGACGTCGCAGCCCAGAGCCAGCAGGGCTTCAGCGGTCTGCTTTTCAAGGGTGGGGTCGCCCCAGGAGTTGATGTATTTCACATACACAACCGCTTCGGGGTTGACGCTCTGCACACCCAGCGTGAAAGCGTTGATGCCGCCGTTTACTTCGGCGTTGTCCGGCCACGCGGCCACATAGCCGATCAGCTTGCTTTCGGTCTTCAGACCGGCGGCGATACCGGCAAGATACCGGGCCTGGTAGATGCGGCCGAAATAGTTGTTGAAGTTGACGCCGTTGTTCTTATAGCCGGAGCAGTGGGAGAAAACGACTTCGGGGTACTCGTCAGCCATCTCGTTCATGTAGTCCATAAAACCCCAGGAGTTGCCGAAAATGATGTTGCAGCCGGCATCCACCAGCTCGCGCAGGGCATTCTCGCACTCGGAGTTCTCGGCCACGTTGAATTTATAAAGGATCTGCTCGTCCTTCAGGCCAAGCGCTTCCTTCATGCCTTCGATGCCGTTGTAGTGCGCGCCGGAGAAACCGTCGTCCTTGGGGCCGATGAACACGGCGCCGACCTTGATTTCTTCAGCGGGGATGGGGGCGAAGGCGGTTTCCGCCGCGACGGGCAGGGCAAACAGCACAAGGGCAAGCACCAGGGCGAGCGACCACACTTTTTTGAACATACTTTCCTCCCGGATGGTTATATTTCTTGATCGGCGTCGCGAAAACGGATGGAAGCATCCGTGATTTCGTCGATCACCGCCAAAGACAGAAGGGGGATTCCCTGTCTGCGCAGGCTGTCGCCGCCGGGCTGAAAGCCCTTTTCAATGGCGATGCCAACGCCGACCAGCTCGGCCCCGGCCTTTTGGATGATGGACATCAGGCCGTTCACAGCTTTGCCGTTGGCCAGAAAATCATCCACGATCAGCACGCGGGAGCCTCTGGGTACATAGCGCAGATCCACTCGGATAAAGGATTCGCACTGATGGGTGAAGCTGTATACCTTTTCTTCCGCCATGTCGGGGCTCTGGTTCGCGGCGATGCCTTTTTTGGCGAACACCACGGGGAGATTATGAAGCGCGCAGGCCGTGGCCATCGCGAGCGCGATGCCGCTGGCCTCGACGGTCAGAATCAGATCAGGCTTTTCCTTCTCAAAACGGCGGGCCAGCTCCCTGCCCATTGCCATCAGCAGGCCCGTATCCAGCCGGTGGTTCAGAAAACTGTCCACCTTGACGATGCCGCCGGACATCAACCGGCCCTGCTCACGGATTGCCTGCTTCAGCGCTTCCAAACTCTCCCCAGCCTCCAAAACACGAACATTAAAAAGAAATACGAGTTTATTATACACAGTTTTTCTGTCCTTGCAAGAGCGGAGTCCCGTTTTTTTTTGAAAAATTCTTGTCAGGCACACAAAAAAACGGAAGATGTGCAATCTTCCGCAAAGTGGCGATGTGCTTTGCTCTCAGCGCCTGATGGTCACCTGAAAGGTGTTCCGGCACTTGGGGCAGTTGACCGTGATGGTGCCGATCTGCTTTTTCAGCCGCAGCGTGGTGTGGCAGTTGGGGCATTCGCGATAGCGGTGGGTCTTGTAGGATTTGACGCGGTTATACGCAAGCAGCGTTTTCTTTTTCACGCTGTCCACAAAAGCGAGATAGCGTCTGTTTTCTTCCGCTCGCCTTGAAAGCTGCTTTGAAAAAACGCGGTACATGGCAAAGAGAAGAAGAGCTGTGCCCAGCGCCCAAAGCAGGCTTGAGCGCACGAAGAGGTTGAGAATCAGCACCGCGGCATAAGCGATCACCAGCCCCTTGTACATGGGGTCGATGCCGTAGCGCCCCTGCATCCAGGCGGCCAGCTTATATTTCCAATTGTTCCAGTTCATTGCGTATCTATCCTTTCCAGTGATCAGCAGCGGCAGCAGAGCCTGGCCAGGCACAATCCGATGCACAGGGGATGGATGCCGAAGCTCGGCATGCCAAAGCCTCTCTGCCTGGCCGTATAGCTTTGAGAACCGGCCATCATCTGCTGCCTCACATTTTGATATTCGATGTTGCCCGGCTCCATGCTGATGGCCCTGTCGATGTGCTGCATGGCCGTCGCGGTATTGCCGCTGTTAAAGTTGGCTACCGCGCTCAAAAAATACCAGGCGCCGGTGCGGTTTGTAATCTGACTCAGCGCGTAGAGCGCCTCCGCGTAATGCATGGCGTTGATGTACTGCCGCACGGGGTCGAGGCCGTCGCCCCGCTGCGTGTACTGCGTCTGCTGCTGCGCGCCAAAGCCCCTGAAAAACTCTTCAAAGGGGTTGAAGCCGCCGCCGTAGCCGCCGTAGGGATTGTAGCCCTGATAGGGGCTTTGCCCGGAAGAGCGGTTCGGCCTTGAATAATCGGTGTGCGCGGCGCGGCCCGATTTGATTTCCTCGTAGGCCACGTTGATTTCGGCCATCTTGCTCTGCGCGGTCTTGTCGCCCGGGTTCAGATCCGGGTGATACTTTTTGGCAAGCCTGCGGAAGGCCGCGGTGACTTCCTGCTGGGTGGCGCTGCGGGGTACGCCCAGCACCTCATAGGGGTCTCTCATGCCTTCTCCGCCTCCCTGCGTTTCTTCGCCGCGTAGCTTGTCCAGACACCGGAATACAGAATGTTTTCAAGCAATTCCCTGTTTCTTTTGATTTCAAGTTTCTCAAAAACGGCCGCGCACTGCGCCATCAGGAGGCGCAGCAGGTCCTCGTGCTGCGAGGAGGGCGTGGTCACCAGCGGGTTATAGCGCCGCTTTTTGATATCGTCCTTCAGGTCGAGCACGGCGTCCATCATATAGATAAAACGGCCCAGCGTAAAGCCCAGGTCATACAGCGCATGCGCGTTTTCCGCCTTTTCATCGGTCACGAAGATTTCACCCAGAAGCCTTCCGAAGGCCGAGGCCGGCAGGTCGGGGTTGGTCACGTCCTCTTTTTCCATGGCTGAAAGCTCTTTCAGCGCTTCCCGGATGGCCTCCGCCTGCCGCGGGTAATGTTTTTCCGCCGTCAGCGCGGCGCTTTCAAACAGCCTGGCCTGCGAGAGCGATAAAAAGTTTCTGTCATCCTGCCAGCTGTCGAGCCGCTGGGCGTGCGCCAGAATCATGTTCATGTCGGCCGCGTAGGGCGTATAGCGGCTGATGAAGGCATTCTGCTTTTTGAAGGGATGCACCGCGCAGCGAAAGGGCGTGTATACGGCTTCCTCATCCGCGGCGGAAGAAAGCAGCAGGATCAGAAAGGTCATGTCATAGGTCAGGGTGCTGCGGCTCAGCTGGCCGTGGCGTCTGCCCAGCTCGGAGCAAAGGCCGCAGTAATAGGCCCGGTAGAGCCCGCGCTGCTCCTCGCTCAGCTTATCCACATTGGCCACAACGTAACCAAACACAGGCATTCCTCCTTTTGAACCAGTGTCTATTATACAATAAGCGCCTGCAAAATGCATGTAAATTATCGGTGAACAATAGAAGAGGCCGCGCAATTATGGTATAATGCCCACAAGAAAGGGGAGTACAAACACATGGAAGACGGCCCTTCGGGTGCGACGGTACTGATCATACTCTTTTTCATGCTTGTCTACGCGCTGCTGTCAGCCGCGGAAACGGCTGCGAGTACACTCAATAAAGACAGGCTGCGCAGGCAGGACGATATGGAGGAAGGCAGGCCGGACCGCCTGATTGAGCTTTCCAGAAAATTGTCGGATACTCCTTCGGGGCTGCGCGCCTGCATGGCTTTTGTGGCCTTCCTGGCGGCCGGGCTTTCCGCGTGGGAGTTTGGCATGCCGCTTGCCCGCTTTGCACAGGGGCAGGGCATCACCTCCTTTCCGGGGGGCGGTCTGCGTCACTGGCTGCCTGTTTTGCTGGTCATGCTGCTGTACACCTTTCTGCTATTGGTGTTTGGCATGCTGCTGCCGCGCAAGCTGGCCCACCGCAATCCGGAGAAGACCATCCACAGGCTCAGCGGTTTTGCCTCGCTGGCCAACACCCTGTTTTATCCCCTGGCCGGGCTTTGCAATACTGTGTACCGCGGCATCCTGCGCATCGGCGGCATTGACCCGGATGAAGAAAGCGAGCAGCTGACCGAAGACAAGATCCGCCAGCTGGTGGACGCGGGCGAGGAGAAGGGCGCGATTGAGGAAACCGAGCGCGAAATGATCGAAAACGTGTTCGAGTTTAACAACCTGACTGCAGCGGATTCCATGACCCACCGCACGGATATCTGGTCCATCTGGGTGGACGACAGCTGGGACGAGATCACGAAGATGATCGAGGAAACGGGCCTTTCCCGCTTTCCCGTCTATGATGAGGATCTGGACCATATCATCGGCACCATCTCGACCAGAGATTTTCTGTTGAACCGCCAGCGGCAGCAGCCGCGCCCGCTGAGAGAGATTATCCGCAAGGCGCGCTTTGTGCCCGAATCCGTCAGGACGGACGCTCTGTTCCGCGATATGCAGCACAACAAGTATCACATGGCTATCGTGGTCGATGAATACGGCGGTACCAGTGGACTGATTACGATGGAAGACCTGCTGGAGGAAATCGTCGGCAATATCTACGATGAGTACGACCCGCAGGTGCAGCAGGATATCGTTGATCTGGGCGAGGGCCGCTACAAGGTGTCGGGCGTTGTCGATATCGAGAGCTTTAACGAGGCCACCTCGCTCGATCTGCCGCTGGATGACGGCTATGATACCATCGGCGGCCTGATCCTGAGCGAGATGGGCACCATCCCCGAAGAGGGGAGCCAACCGGAGATCGATTATCACGGCCTGCATTTCAAGGTGCTGAACGTGGTCGATCGCCGCATCGAGTGGGTGGAAATCAGCCCGCTTGAACCGGCAGGAGAAGAAAAAGATGTATGATGTATTGATTGTCGGCGGCAGCTGCGCCGGCCTTTCGGCCGCCATGACCGCCAGAAAACGCAACCTGAGCGTGCTGGTGCTCTATGCGGGCGACGGCGCGATGGGCAAAATTACGCAGATGGATAACTACCCGGGCCTGCCCGCCGCCAGCGGCGAAGCAATGCTCAGGGTTTTCCGCGCTCAGGCGGAGGCGCTCGGGGCAGAGCTGAAAAAGCAGCTGGTGCAGCGCGTGCTGCCGATGGGCAAATCCTTTTCCGTGCTCGCGCAGAACGACCTGTACGAGGCAAGGTCTGTCATTCTGGCCCTCGGTACTTCGCGCGTCAACCTGCTGCCGGGCGAGGAAGAGCTGCTGGGGCAGGGCGTCAGCTACTGCGCTACCTGCGACGGCATGTTCTACCGCGGCCGGAGGATGATCGTCATCGCGGGCGGCGTCGAGGCGGTGGAGGAGGCGAACTATCTATCCGAGCTCGGGCAGGTCAGCTATTTTGTCGAGAAGACGCACGATACTGCCGGGCTTTCTCCTTCCATTGAGGTCATTGCCGAAAAGCCTGTGTCGATCGAAAAGAGCGGCGCTGGGATGGCGCTGGTGACAAACGGCGGCAGGCATGAGGCGGACGGTATTTTCGTGCTGCGTCCCGCGGTGGCCATGACCCAGCTGATACCCGAAGTCAAGACGGAGAAGGGCTCCATCACAGTCGACAGCAGCCTGATGACCAGCGTGCCCGGCGTGTTCGCGGCAGGCGATATTCTGGGCGCGCCGATGCAGGCGCCCAAGGCGGTGGGCGACGGCAATGTGGCCGCGCTGGCCGCTGCCGCCTATCTGCGCAAGCAGGGAACGCCGGCATAAGAGAGCGTTTTTCAGCCTGATAATCCCGTTTGACAGCGCGGTCTGCCGGGCGATCCCGGCAAGCACGGCGCATTTCACGCCCGGGAATACTCGAGGCTTAGCTTAAGCCCCGGAAATAATACATTGAGAAGGGTGGGGCCAGTATGTTGATGGATGCTCTGGCAAAAACAAAGGCTGCTCCGGGTCTGGAGCTGGTTCGGGTAGAGAAACCCGTGCCGGGCGACGATGAGGTGCTGATCAAAATCCGCAAAACCGCGATCTGCGGTACGGATCTGCACATCTACAAGTGGGACGGGTGGAGTCAGAAGCACATTGAGCCGCCGCGCGTCATCGGCCATGAGTATGTGGGCGAAATCGCCGAAGTCGGTGCGAATGTCAAAAATTTCAAGGTCGGCCAGCGTGTGTCGGGCGAAGGCCATATTGTCTGCGGCGTCTGCCGCAACTGCCGCGCGGGCAACGGGCAGTGGTGCAAGTACACCAAGGGCGTCGGCGTCAACCGCGACGGCGCTTTCGCCGAGTACCTGTGCATCCCCGCTTCCAACTGCATCCACATCAGCGAGAATTTGGATGAAGAGATCGTTTCCTTCTTCGATGCCCTTGGCAACGCCACCCATACGGCGCTGATGTTCGACCTGGTGGGAGAGGATATCCTCATCACCGGCGCGGGCCCCATCGGCGTGATGGCCGCCGCCATCTGCCGTCACGCGGGCGCGCGGCATGTCGTCATTACCGATGTCAACGATTATCGGCTCGATCTGGCGAAAAAGCTTGGCGCCACCGCCACAGTCAATGTGACCCGCCAGAAGCTGGAGGATGTGATGAAGGCCTCCAACATGGTGGAGGGCTTTGACGTCGGCCTTGAAATGTCGGGCGCCGGCTCCGCCTTTGACCAGATGCTCGGCGTTATGCGAAACGGCGGCAAGATTTCGCTGCTGGGGCTTTTTGGCGGCAGCGTGCCGCTGGATATGGACAGGATCATCCTGAAAGGCCTGACTCTGCAGGGCATCTACGGCCGCCGCATGTATGAGACCTGGTACAAGATGGGCGCGATGGTGGAATCCGGGCTCGACCTGAAAGAGCTGGTCACCCACCGCTTCCACTATACGCAGTTTCAGGAAGCCTTTGATATCATGTCGACCGGTAATTCCGGCAAAATCATTCTGGATTGGGGGAGCAGCAAATGAAAAGCGCACTGAAATACTATGAAGCGGCTTTGGAAGATATCAGGCAGGCCGGCACATCGAAGGATGAGCGTGTGATCACCACCCCGCAGGGGGCGAGGATCTCCACGCGCACGGCAAGCGGCGTGCTCAACATGTGCGCCAACAACTACCTGGGCCTTGCCAATCATCCGGAGCTGATCAAGGCAGCCAGAGCAAGCTACGACAGCTGGGGCTTCGGCCTTTCCAGCGTGCGCTTTATCTGCGGCACGCAGGATATCCATAAGGAGCTTGAATCGCGCATCGCCGGCTTCCTCAAGATGGATGACGCCATCCTTTATTCTTCCTGCTTCGATGCCAACGGCGGCCTGTTTGAGACTCTGCTGGGGGCTGAAGACGCGGTGATTTCCGATTCGCTCAACCACGCCTCCATCATCGACGGCGTCCGCCTGTGCAAGGCGCGCCGCCTGCGCTACCAAAACAGCGATATGCAGGAGCTGGAGCAGCACCTGAAGGATTCGCAGGACGCGCGCATCCGCCTGATTGTGACAGACGGCGTTTTCTCCATGGACGGCTTTATCGCCAAGCTGCCAGAAATCTGCGATCTGGCTGAGAAGTACGACGCGCTGGTCATGGTTGATGACAGCCACGCCACCGGCTTCATGGGCAAGACCGGCCGCGGCACGCACGAGCACTGCGGCGTGATGGGCCGGGTGGATATCATCACCAGCACCTTCGGCAAGGCGATGGGCGGCGCCTCGGGCGGCTTTACTGCGTCCAGACAGCCGATTGTCGATCTGCTGCGTCAGCGCTCGCGCCCCTACCTTTTCAGCAATACGCTGGCGCCGGCCATCTGCGCCGCCACGTTGAAGACCATCGATTTGCTGGAAGAAAACCACGCTCTGCGCGACAAGGTGCATGAGAACACGGCCTATTTCCGCGCGAAGCTTGAAAGGGTCGGCTTTGATGTGCCCGCAGGCGATCACCCCATCGTGCCCGTCATGCTCTACGACGCACATGTCGCCAAGGAGTTTGCGCAGCGCATGCTCGATAAGGGCGTCTATGTGGTGTCCTTCTCCTATCCCGTTGTGCCTCAGGGCAAGGCGCGCATCCGCACCCAGGTCAGCGCCGCCCACAGCAGAGAGGATCTGGATTTTGCCGTCCGATGCTTTGAAGAGGTCAAGAAGGAAATGAATATTTAAGGAGCACAGCCATGAGTGAACAAAAGACCAGAAAACCGGTCATCTTCTCGGGCATTCAGCCCTCGGGCAGCATTACGCTGGGCAACTACATCGGCGCCATCCGCAACTTCACGCTGCTGGAAAAGGATTATGACTGCCTGTTCTGCGTGGTCGATCTGCATGCCCTCACCATCCGCCGCGTGCCGGCCGATCTGCGCAGGCAGACGCTGGAGCTGGCCGCGCTCTACATTGCCTGCGGCCTGAACCCGGAAAAGAATATCATCTACTGCCAGAGCCATGTCCCCGAGCACGCGGAGCTGGCGTGGATCCTCAACTGCTTCACCTATATGGGCGAGCTGAGCCGCATGACCCAGTTTAAGGACAAGGCCGCCCGCCATCAGGAGAATGTCAACGCCGGCCTGTTTACCTATCCCACGCTGATGGCGGCGGATATTCTTCTGTACCAGACCAATCTGGTGCCCGTCGGCGCCGACCAGAAGCAACACCTTGAGCTCAGCCGCGATATCGCGGAGCGCTTCAACGGCCTGTACAGCGATACCTTTGTGGTGCCCGAGCCCTATATCCCGACCACCACGGCCAAGGTACTGAGCCTGACCGACCCGACCCGAAAGATGAGCAAATCCGAGGCGGAAGACAGCTACATCGCGCTGCTGGATAACCCCGACGATATGCGCCGCAAGTTCCGCCGCGCGGTGACGGATTCCGATACCGAGATCCGCTACGACCCTGAGAATAAGCCGGGCGTCACCAACCTGCTTAACATCCTTTCCGCGGTCACTTCCGTCAGCGTGGAAACGCTCTGCAAAGAAATGGAAGGCCAGGGCTACGGCGTGCTCAAGGATCGCACGGCGGAGGCCGTCATCGAGCATATCCGTCCCATCCGCGCCGAGTTTGACCGGCTGATCAAGGATAAGACGTATCTGAACGAAACCCTGAAGACCAACGCGGGCCGCGCGCAGGCGATCGCCCAGCGCACGCTGCGCAAGGTATACAAGAAGGTCGGCCTGTACCAGCTTTCGTAAAGAGGGATCGCAAATGACGGTACTCAGCTTTAAAGGCTCAGGCGGCGGAACGCGCAAGCTCTTCCTGCATGAGCCGCAGGGGCGGCCGCGTATGGTGGTGCAGATTGCCCACGGCATGGCCGAATACTATGCCCGCTATTACCCGCTGGCGGAGGCGCTGGCCTCTGCCGGCATCGTGGCCGCGGGCTACGATCATCTGGGCCACGGGCCGGATGCTCCCAAGGATCAGCTCGGCTATTTCGCGCCTGAGAACGGCTGGCAGAAGGTTGTGGACGATATGCATACCGTGCACAGCCTCTTAAAGGAAAGGTGTCCGGACTGTCCGCAGGTTCTGCTGGGCCACAGCATGGGCAGCTTCCTTGCGAGGGAGTACCTGCTGCAGCATGGCGAGGGGCTGGACGGCCTTGTGCTGAGCGGCACGGGCTGGATGCCGCCGCTGCTGGTCAATACGGCGCTGGGGCTTGCGGGCATTGTCTGCGCGTTTGGCGGAGAGAAGAAGCGCTCGCCTTTGCTGCATCAGCTGGCTTTCGCCGCCAACAACAAGCCCTTCCGGCCTAACCGAACTGCCTTTGACTGGGGCAGCAGGGATGAAGCGCAGGTGGATCTCTACATCAAAGACCCGCTGTGCGGCTTCATGTTCACAGGCGGCGGCATGCGCGATTTGTTTTCAGGCCTCAAAAAACTGACGAGGCTGGAACGCCTCGGCGATATTCGAAACAAAGAGATCCCTGTTCTTTTCATCTCGGGAGAGCAGGATCCGGTCGGCGGCAAAAACGCGGAAGGACCCAAGGCGGTCGCCGCGCAGTATAAGCAGGCCGGGTTTACCAACATCACGATGCAGATTTATCCGGGCGGGCGGCATGAGATGTTCAACGAAATCAACCGTGAAGAGGTACGAAAGAACCTGATTGCGTGGCTCTTGCAGTCTGTTCATTCCGGCAGCTAAGGAGGAAGCAGCATGGCAGGCATATATCCCGGCAATATCACCAACGTACACGGCATCAAGGTCGGTCAGCAGCAGAATGAAAAGGCCAAGACCGGCGTAACTGTTGTTCTGGCGCCCAAGACCGGCGCGATTGGCGGCGTTTCCGTGCGCGGGGCGGCGCCCGGCACGCGCGAAACCGATCTGCTGCGCCCCGGCAACCTGGTGGAATATGTGCACGCCGTCGTGCTGGCGGGCGGCAGCGCCTTCGGCCTTGCCGCCGCGGACGGCGTGATGCGCTATCTGGCGCAGACAGGCGTCGGCCTTGTTATGGGCGGGGCACAGGTGCCCATTGTACCTTCCGCCGTTTTGTTTGACCTGATGCACGGCGAGCCCAACATCTACCCCGACGCGGCGATGGGCCGGGCGGCGGCCACCATGGCTTCCAAGGGGATGGAGCAGGGGCTGGTCGGCGCCGGCTGCGGCGCGACGGTCGGTAAATTGGTCACTTCCGGCATTCCGCAGCCGGGCGGGCTCGGCTCCGCTTCCCTTACGCTGGCGGAGGGCGTTACGGTCGGCGCAGTCGTGGCGGTCAACGCGGTCGGCGATGTGTTTGACCCGCGCACGGGCGAGTGCATTGCCTGCGCCCTGATGCCGGACGGCACGCCGGTACGCGCGGAGGGCCTGCTTTTCGGTAACCCGCCGGCTTCGCAGCAGATCAGGATCCCCGCCCCCGGCAGCAATACCACCATCGGCGTGGTCGCGGTCGACTGCAAGCTGACCAAGGCGCAGGCCAACCGCCTGGCCGATGTGGCCCACGACGGGCTGGCCCGCGCCATCCGGCCCGTGCACACCCAGATGGACGGCGACACCATGTTCGCCCTGGCGACGGAGCGCGTGGGGCAGGAGGTCAATTTCGTCAAGCTCTGCGCCGCCGCGGCGGAGGTGACGGCCCGCGCCATCGCCAACGCCATTTATCATTCGCGTCTTGCATGATGATCGGCGTCGGGTTTGATCTGTGCGGCATCGCGCGCATGGAAACGCAGCTGAAAGGCGGGCGCTTCCTCGCGCGCTTTTTCTCTTCGGAAGAACAGGCCTATATCAATGCCCGCGGGCAGGGGGCAGCGGCATCCGCCGCGGCCTGCTTTGCCGCCAAGGAAGCCTTTGTCAAAGCCCTCGGCACGGGCTTTGACGGCATCCCGCCGCAGGATATTGCGGTGATCCACGATGAGAAAGGCAGGCCCGGTTACGACCTGCGGGGCCTTGCGAAGGCCCGCGCGGAAAGCCTTGGCGTCGCCCATATCCATCTCAGCCTCAGCCATGAGGAGGGCATGGCCGGGGCTTTCTGTGTGCTGGAAGGGGAGAGTAAATGAAGTACATTGTCACGCCGCAGCAGATGAGGGAGATAGAAGACCGGGCTTTTCAAAGCGGCGTGGATCCGCTTGACCTGATGGAGCGGGCGGCGCAGCAGTTGGTCGACGCGCTGGTTGATATGCTGGGCGGCGCAAAAGGAAAGCATGTCGCCTTTTTCTGCGGCAGGGGCAACAACGGCGGCGACGGGCTGGCCGCCGCGCGGATTTTCGCCTCCCTCGGGGGAGAAGCGCTGATTGTCCTTCGGGAGGAGCCTTCCACCCCAAGCGCGTTGCATAACCTGCGCCGCGCGAAGGACTTGAACATCCCTGTGGTCAATACGCTTCCGGTGGGGGAAAGCTTTGACGCTGCGGTAGACGCCCTGATCGGCATCGGCCTCAGCAGCAGACCGCTTTCCGCGGAAATGGAAGCAGAAATCGAAACGCTGAACGGGCTTTCCTGTCCCGTTCTCTCTGTGGATATTCCTTCCGGCATGAACGCGCTGACCGGCGCCTGTCCGGGCGCCTGCGTCAGGGCGCAGCGCACGGTCACCTTCGGCTGGGCGAAGCCGGGGCACTATCTCTCACCCCGTGCGGAATTTGTAGGTGCTATCGATGTCAGGGATATCGGCCTGAAGCCTTATGGCGCCGGTTTCAATCTGATGGAAAGCCTTGAAGCCGCTGACCTGAATGCATACCTGCCCGAACGCTCTGTCACCTCGCACAAGGGGAAAAACGGCCGTGTGCTGATGTACTGCGGCAGCCTCGGCATGGCGGGGGCCGCGGCCATGGCGGCGCTCGGCTGCCTGCGGGCGGGGGCGGGGCTTGTTTTTATCGCCTGCGAGGAGGCGGTCATCCCCATCCTGCAGACGCTGGCGCCAAACGCGCAGTGCCTGCCTGTCGAAAGGGCAGCTGCCCGCCCGCCGCAGCATGATGTGCTGCTGGCCGGCTGCGGTATCGGGCAGAGTGAGACAGCCAGGCAGAACCTGCTCAGCTTATATGATCCCTCCATCCCTTCTGTACTGGATGCCGACGCTCTGAATATGCTGGCGCAAAAGCCCTTCCCGCTCGGTAAAGAGACCGTCATCACCCCGCATGTGGGCGAGGCTGCGCGCCTGCTTTCGATCAGCGCGCAGGAGGTGGCGGGGGATATGCTGACGGCTGCCTCTTTGTTGCAGACGCGCTACGGGGCGGTGGTCGCGCTCAAAAGCCATGCCAGCGTGGTGCTGGATGGTGACAGGCTTGCGCTCAACACAGTGGGTTCTCCTGCGCTTGCCAAGGGGGGCAGCGGCGACGCGCTGGCCGGCATCATCACGGGGCTTCTTGCTCAGGGGCTTTCCGGCTATGAAGCGGCGCGGATCGGCTGCCTGTGGCTGGGAAAAGCGGCCCGCATGGCGCATACGCGCATGGGGCCGCTCTCACCGCTCACCGGGGATATTCTCGCCCTGATGGGCGAGGCTTCTCTCAACTGATCATCTGATCGCTATACATCTACGATATTGAATGCGGCTGCGCGGGCCAGCCTGTTCATCACGGCGAGACCCAGCCCTGAAGGCGGGAGTGTTTCGCCGAAGATTTCATCGATCCCCTGCTCGTCAAAGGCGCGCAGCAGGTAAAACAGCCTGTGCGCGGCGCTCGCGGCGTCCTCGCCCAGGTCGCTGACCAGCCTGCTTTCATAGAGAGGCAGGTGCTCGTGCATGCAAAGAATCCGCGCGTTGGGGCTTGCGTCATAGCGTGCTTTGATGGCCGCCGCCACAGCCTTCGCTTCTCCTGAAAACAGGGTCAGACGGCCTTTGGGGGCATAGTGGCGGTGCCGCATGCCGGGGGAAGGCGCGCTTTCTCCGGGCTTCAGCGGGCGCATCACGGAGGGGGCGACATCACAGCTGCCGGTCACCATCGCGACCTGTTCCGCGGTCACGGCGCCGGGCCTCAGGATGACGGGCGTCTCGCCGCTGATATCCAGCACAGTGGATTCAAGCCCCACCTCGCAGCTGCCACCGTCCAGAATCAGGGGGATGCGGCCGTTCAGATCCTCAAAGACATGCATGGCCGTGGTTGGGCTGGGCCGGCCGGAGCGGTTCGCGCTCGGGGCCGCGATGGGAAAACCACAGGCTTCAAGCAGCGCTCTGGCCGCGGGGTGAGAGGGCAGGCGGATGGCGACCGTAGAAAGCCCTGCCGTCACAAGATCGGGAACAAGCGGTTTTTTGGGCAGCAGCAGGGTCAGCGGCCCCGGCCAGAAGGCCGCCGCGAGGCTGTCCGCCAGGTTATTCCAATGGCACAGCTCCAGCGCCTGCTCCTTTTTGTAAATGTGCACGATCAGGGGGTTGTCGGCCGGGCGCTGCTTGGCCCTGAAGATTTCCAGCACCGCCTGCTCGTTGAGGGCGTGGCCGCCAAGGCCGTACACGGTTTCTGTGGCGAAGGCCACCACCTCGCTGCGCGACAGCAGTTCGGCCGCTTTTCGCAGGCTCTTCTCGTTGACTTGTTCAATCTCAGTACGCAATGCCGTCATCTCCGCTCAAATAAAAACAGGGCGCAACGCCCTCTCAAAGTGAGAAAAAAGAGAAGCCCCAAAGTGCCGCTGCTCTCTATTTTTTCACCCGCTATGTTAAGCAGGCCGGTGTCCCGCATCCGCTTTCTGAAGTCCCCTGGCGCGTTGCCGCGGGGGCAGGACATCCGGCGGATTAACAAGGACTCCGTAATGAAAAATGTGGGTAAAAACAGAGAACTGGCGCACACTCCAGGAGATTCCCTTGCAAGCTGATTATAAGGTCAGGATGATAAAGTGTCAAGATTCAGGCCGGATTG
>CAYZTQ010000018.1:0-27795 GCA_964481445.1 uncultured Christensenella sp.
GCGCGCGCGCTGAAAAAATACGAAAAAGCCCTGCAGCAGGTTGCCCTGAACTAATTTCATTGGTACGAGGGCCGATCAGCAGAGCTCTTAGACTATCTGTGGCGCAGGTCTTTGCCGATAAAGGTCAGCACACGGCACTGCCGCCCGTCCAGCAACCGGCTCATCAGCCGCTCGGTATAGCGGGCTTTCAGCTCCGTCAGGCTGAGGTTGGTGCTGATCACCGTGTGCAGGTGATGGTTCAGCCTGTGCTCAATCAGGGCGAACAGCTGCTCCACCGTGATGCCTTCCCACAGCGGCTCGGTGCCCAGATCGTCTATCAAAAGCAGCGGTACCTCATAATGGCTGTCGTCCGCCGCTTCGCCCTGACGGGCGAAATACTGGGCGCGGATGCGGTTTAAGAGGGCGTTGGCGCTGAGACAGAGCGTCTGCACGCCTTTTTGCGTGGCCCGCACGCCGATGGAGCGCAGCAGGTAGCTTTTGCCAAGCCCGCTGCCGCCATGCAGCAGCAGGTTGAGCACCGCGCCGTTCGGCAGGCTGTCCGCGTAGCGCTCGCAGTCGTTGCGCAGCGTCCGGGTGTAGGCCCGCTGCGTCACGCTGTGGCCGGGCAAAGCCTCGCCCGGGATCACCCGCTCGTCATAGTTTTCAAAGGTCTGCTGCTCGTCCTGAAAGGTTTCGCCGAAAAGCAGCTGCTGATAGCGCGTTTCAACGCAGCTGCACAGCGTTTTTTTACTTTCGCCGCGGTAGCCCGTATCCTCGCACAGCGGGCAGTCGAAAATGGGGGAGAGGTAGTCTGCCCCAAAACCCGCTTCTTCTAAAAGCTGCGCGATGCGCAGGTTTCTTTTTTCGGTTTCTTCTTCGATGCCAAGCGGCGCTATGCCGTTCAGGGCTGAGCGCAGCCCGGCGAAAAAGGCCTGCCGCCGCTCATCAATCAGCCGGGCGATTTCAGGCGAGGCGGCGCAGACCTCGTCCATGCGCCGGGCCTCGATGTCCTCGTTGCGGCTCCTTGCGGCCTTTTTTTCGGAAAGGACGCGCGCAAGCAGCTCACGGTTCATCATATTGCTGCGCCTCCTTCATCCGCTTTTCGATGCTGCCGCCCAGCAGCTCTTCCTCGGTATACTCCCTTTGTCCGTAGCGCTGGGCGCTGACGGTTTTGCCGCCCCTTGCGTAGGGCTGGGCCGTCTGCGGGGCGCTCAGGGCCCGCGCGGCCTTTTCGGCGTCCGTAATGCCCTTCTTCTGCCAGTCCGTCAGCTGCTTTTCAATGTCTTCAAAGCGGCCGCGGCGCAGGGCCACTTCCTTTGCCGCCAGCACCACCAGCTCATGGGGGGCCAGGCGCAGCAGTGCCTCGTAGGCCTTCTGCACGGTGGTGGCCGCCATGCGGATGCCGAGGGCGTTCAGCACCTCTCTTGCCCCTGACAGGGTTTCCTTATCCTTCTTCAGGCTTGCTTCGGTTTTGACGGCGTCGCCGCTGCCGCCGCGCTGCCGGATGCCCTCCAGCACCCCGTTCAGGTAGCCGAAGGAGGGCGTAGCCGCCTTCACGGTCTCGGCGCAGGCGCTCAGGATGCCGTCCAGAGTAAAGCCCCAGTCCCTTGTCCAGGTCTGGTAGAGCTTCAGCTCATCCTCGGTCGGCAGCCTGCGGAAGTTAAAGCGCCGCAGCACCGCGCGCGCCCCGTCGTGCACGGCGCGCGAGTGGCCGAGAAAATCCTCGGCTTCCTCGGGGGTATTCACCCCTGCCTCCTTCATGTCGACCGCCATGGCTTCGGCGCTCTTGAAGGAGAAGTTTTTGCCGCGGGTAGACTTCATGTAGTTGAGCAGCATGATGACGGCCTCCTGCGGAAGACCGAGGTCGCTCACCCACTCGTAAGCCGTGGCGATGTCGGAAGGCCGCACCTTGCGCTCGTCGCCGAACAGCGCATACACCGCCTCGTTGAAGCTGATATAGTCCGCGTCGCCGTTTTCCATGCTGTGCCCGGTCAGGAAACGCTGGCCGATGTGATAGAGCCGGTATCTGGGCGGGTCGTCCGACAGGCGCTCGATCAGGCGGCGCCGCTCCCAATAGCGCAGGGCGGCTTCCACCTGCGCCGCGGTCATATCAAGCCTGACAGCCAGATCCTGCGGGCCCATCTCGGCGGCGCCGCCGTGCTGGCAGTAATAGAGCAGGCATAAATACACCTTCACCTGTTCGCCCCTGGCGTCACGCAGGTACTCGGTGATAAACAGGTTTTCTACTGCCGTCACACCAAAGGTTTTCAGCTGTTCATCGGGTTCAAACATCAGGCTTTCCTTCGTCCTTTGAGGCTTTCACGGGGTTTTCCCCCTCCGGGGCGGGCAGACGCCGCGCCTGCTGGCGGCTTTCGGCGTAGCGGTAGATCAGGAAGGCCGCGGCGCTGATCAGCACCACGACGCCCATGGTGATCAGAGCCGCCTTATAATTGCGCCTTCCCAGCATGCTGCCGCCCAGCGCGTTGCCGATCATTGAGGGGATGCGGGCGATGGAGGTCAGTATCAGGTAGCGCGGCAGAGGGATGGGCAGCAGGCCCGCCACATAGGTCATCAGGTCTTTGGGCGTGCCGGGAATCAGAAAGAGGATGAACACCATCAAATCCATCCGCCGCTGCTCGCGCGTCAGCCTGCCCGTCAGCTCTTCTATTTTGGCGTCGTCCATAAACAGGCGCACCATCTTCATGCCGAACAGGCGGGTCAGCGTGATCACGATTGCGTTGCCAAGTACGGTGCCGAGAAGGCACAGGCCGATGCCGCCCCACAGCCCGAAGGCGTAGCCCGCGGCCATTTCCACCGGCGCGCCCGGGATGAGCGCCACGATGATTTGCGCCGTCATGATGCCAATCATGATCAGGTATTTCCATGGCCCCTGCGCGTCGATCCATTGGCGGAAACTCTCTTTGTTGCGCACTGCCTTCAAAAGCGGCGGGCCGATGAGATATGCCAGCAGAACCAACAGTAAAATGACCGCCAGCACCGATGATATGGTGACCAGAAGGCGGTATTGCTTGAGCTTTTCCTTCTCTGTTTCGTGTCCGGTCTTTCGTGGGGTCTTGTTCAACATGCACTTCCTGAGGCGATGGATTATTTGGCGGTCATTTCCTGCTTGAGGGCGGAGAGCACCCGGCGCTCCATGCGCGAGACCTGCATCTGCGTCATATCCAGCTTCTGCGCCGTCGCCTGCTGCGACAGCCGGTCGCGGTAGCGGTAGACCAGCAGTCGTCTTTCGGTATCGCTGAGAATGCGGATGGCTTTTTTGAGGTCTTCCCGCGACTCGAAGGAACTGTAGCCCGTTTCTTCGCCGCCCAGCTTATCAAAGAGCATCAGGCCGTTCTCATCCGGCGCGTCGAAACTTGTGAACTGCGTTTTCTCGCGCATGGCCTGCACGTCCAGCACCTTCTGAATATCCCAGCCCAGCGCGTCCGCCAGCTCCTGCACATAGGGCTCGCGGTGCAGCTGCTGGGTCAGCGTTTCGGTCATCCTGTCCATCTGGATGCCGCGCTCGCGCAGCCCGCGGGGCGAGCGCACCAGCTGCGCCTTGTCGCGGATGTGGTTGCGCAGCGTGCCGATGATGCTGGGGGTGACATAGGTGGTGAAGCGCAGCCCGCGGTGCGGATCAAAGCCTTTGAGGGCCGATACCAGCGCTACGGCCGCTACCTGCCGCAGGTCTTCCGTTTCGATGCCTCTGCCTGAAAAACGCGCAGCGATGGCATGGCAAAGTGGAAGCGCGGCCATGGTGGCGGCTTCCAGATTCTCCTCGCTCGGGTCGAGCGCGTAGGCCTTCGCTGTCTGGTGGATCAGGTCTGCATCCATCGCTTACCTCTCTCCCGCGGGCACTTTCATGTGCACTGTATAGATACCGCACGAATCGCCTTCCAGGTGCACATCGGTCACCAGCGTGCCGATGATCAGGTGCGCGACCTCGGGATCGACTGGGGTGCACATCTGCGAGGCGAAGGCGCGCTCCACGCTCAGGCGGATCTGGAGAAAACCGTCCTTCAGCTCGCAGCTCAGCACCACGTGCTGTATCAGCTGCGACTGATGGGTCAGCAGGCTGAAGGCCTCGTCGCAGGCGATGCGCAGGTCGTCTATCATATCGACAGTCAGGTTGGCCAGCGTGCCTACGCCGCTGAGCGCCGTGCGCATCACCAGCACCCATTCATCCCTGGCCGGAACTGTCAGCGTCATCTTGTTCATTGCGGTAAACCACCTTTATATCCTTATGGGGCATGCAGTCTGTCAGCGCGGTCAGCGCGAGGTGCCCGTCCCGGCACCACCAGCTGGTCGGAGCCAGCAGCGAGAGCCCTTCATCGGGCAGGCTCAGGTACACGGGCACCTCGCCGGGCATCTTGCGCAGCTGCTCCTCGATGACCGGCAGCTGGCTCCTCTTCACCCGCAAGTATACCTTGCAGCGGGCTTGCTTGGCAAGTTCGGCGGGGTCCTTCGGCTCCTGCCGGGGCCGCGCGGGCTCCGGAGAAGCCAGCGGGACGATGTGATCCGCCACCACCTTGATTTCCTCATCCTCGCGCACGCTCAGCCTGCCTTTGACCAGCACGGCCATGTCTTCCTTCAGCTCGGAGCCGTATCTGGCCCACACGGCGGGGAAGAGGATGCACTCCACCTGCCCCGTCAGATCCTCCAGCTGCAGAAAACCCATCAGGCTGCCCTTGCGCGTGGCCTTGTGCCGCAGCGAGACGATCATGCCGCCCATGCGGACGCTCTGCCCGTCCTCCGAAAGCCCGCCGTCCTCGCGCTGGGCAAGCTCCGCCAGATAGTTGGTGTTGTGGGGCAGCGCGTCCAGCTCCTGCGTATAGTCGTCCAGCGGGTGGCCGGAGATATAGACGCCGGTCAGCTCTTTTTCGTGCGACAGCATGAACTGCCTGCCCGGCGCCGGAAAAGCGGGGTAGGCCGGGTGATCCTCCGCGCTTTGCGCGCCGCCTGTATCAAACAGCGAAATCTGCCCCGCCACGTTGTTGCGGCGCAGGGCGCTGCTGGCGTCCATGGCCCGCTCGTACACGGCGATGCACTGCACGCGGTTGGCGCCGAGGCTGTCAAAGCAGCCGGTATTGATCAGGCTTTCGACGGTCCGCTTGTTCACGGCCTCGGTATCGACTCTGCGGCAGAAGTCAAAGATGTCGCGGTAGGCTCCGCGCTCCGTCCGCTCCTTCACAATGGCCTGCACGGCCTTCTCGCCGACCGACTTGATGGCCGCCATACCGAAGAGGATCATCTTTTTGCCCTCAGCGTCCAGCGTCACCGTAAAGCCGGAGAGCGATTTGTTGATATCCGGCGGCGCGACCTGAATGCCATGTTTTCGACAGTAGTGGATATAGTTGGCCACGGCGGTAGAAGCTCCGAGGAAGGAGTTCATCATCGCCGCCATGAATTCGGCTGGGTAATGCACCTTCAGCCAGGCCGTCTGCACGGCGTTGACCGCGTAGGCCGCGGCGTGCGATTTGTTGAAGGCATAGCTGGCGAAAGCGGACATCTCGTCAAAGATGGTGCTGGCGGCCTCCGGCGATACGCCGCGGGCGACCGCGCCGGGCACGCCCTCGTCGGGGGAACCGTAGATGAACACCTGCCGCTCTCTGGCCATCACGTCGTGCTTCTTTTTGGACATCGCGCGGCGCACCAGGTCGCTTCTTGCGTAGCTGTAGCCCGCCAGATCGCGCACGATCTGCATCACCTGCTCCTGATACACCATGCAGCCGTAGGTCACATCAAGGATCGGAGCCAGCTGCGGCGTGTGGTAGCTGATGGATTCGGGGTGGTGCTTGCCCTCGATATAGCGGGGGATGCTGTCCATCGGGCCGGGGCGGTACAGCGAGATGGCGGCGATGATATCCTCAAAATTTTCCGGCTTCATGTTGGCGAGAAAGGCCCGCATGCCGCCGCTTTCCAGTTGGAACACACCGTCGGTATCGCCGGCGGAAATCATTTTGTATACCGCGGGGTCATCCATCGGGATGTCCTCAAAGCCCATGCGGACGCCCTGCGCGGCCAGCAGTTCCAGCGTGTGCTGAATCACCGTCAGCGTGCGCAGACCGAGAAAATCCATCTTCAGCAGGCCCAGCTTCTCCACGATGCCCATCGGGTACTGGGTGGTGATGATGCTGTCGTTGGTCTGCAGCGGCACATACTCTGTCGCGGGCAGGCGGGTAATCAGCACGCCCGCGGCGTGGGTGCCCGCGTGCCTCGGCATGCCCTCCAGCAGCAGGGCGGTGTCGATCAGCCGTTTGACGCGCTGGTCGCCTTCGTACATCGCTTTCAGCTCAGGATTGATTTTGAGTGCCCTTTCCAGCGTGATGTCCAGCTCGCGCGGGATCAGCTTGGCGATGGCGTCCGTCTCCTGGTAGCTGTAGCCCAGCACCCGGCCGACGTCGCGCACCACGCCCCTGGCCGCCATGGTGCCGAAGGTGATGATCTGCGACACGTGGTCGCTGCCGTACTTGCGCGCCACATAGTCGATGACCTCCTGCCGCCTTTCGTAGCAGAAGTCGATGTCGATATCGGGCATGGAGATGCGCTCGGGGTTGAGAAAACGCTCAAACAGCAGCTTGTATTTGATGGGGTCGACCTGCGTGATGTTGAGGCAGTAGGCCACGATGCTCGACACGCCGCTGCCGCGCCCGGGGCCGACGGCGATGCCCTGATCCTTGGCGTACTTCACAAAATCCCAGACAATCAGAAAATAATCGACATAGCCCATGCGGACGATGGTGTCAATCTCAAACGCCAGCCGCTGCACGGCCTCTTCGGGGTGATCCGGGTAGCGCCTGTCAAAGCCCTCTTTCAGCAGCCTGCGGAACAGGGCCTCCGAGCCCTCGTCGCCGCTGGGGTAATAGGGCAGGTGGGTGCTTTTGAAATCAAAATCCACCCGGCAGCGCCGCGCGATTTCGCCGGTTCGGTCGATGGCGTCCTGCAGGTCGGGGAAGAGCGCGCGCATCTCGGCCTCGGATTTGACGTAGAACTCGCGGCCCTCCATGCGCATGCGGCTGTCGTCGTCCAGCGTCTTGCCGGTCTGGATGCACATCAGCACTTCCTGCGCCGCGGCGTCTTCACGCGCCAGGTAGTGGCAGTCGTTGGTCGCCACCATCGGGATGCCGGTCTCGGCGCTCAGGCGGATGAGGCGCGGCAGCACGGTCTTTTCCTCGCGTATGCCGTGATCCATGATCTCGATGAAGTAATTGCCTTCGCCCATGATGTCCCGCATCATCAGCGCGTGCTTTTTGGCGTCCTCATAGCGGCCTTCCAGCAGCAGGCTCGGCAGCTCGCCCGACAGGCAGGCCGACATGGCGATCAGCCCCTCATGGTGGCGGCGCAGCAGCTCGTAGTCGATGCGGGGCTTATAGTAAAAGCCGCGGATAAAGCCCTCGCTGATCAGCTTCATCAGGTTCTTATAGCCTGTGTTGTTTTCGCACAGCAGGATCAGGTGGCTGTACTCGCGCTGAAAGCTGCTTTTTTCGTTCATATCGGGGCAGATATAGGCTTCGCAGCCGATCACGGGGTGAATGCCCGCGGCCTCGCAGGCCAGGTGAAAATCGACCGCGCCGTACATCACGCCGTGGTCGGTCACGGCGCAGGAGGTCATGCCCAGCTCCTTGACGCGGCGCACCAGATCCTTGATCCGGCAGGCGCCGTCCAGCAGGGAATACTCCGTATGCAGATGTAGATGCGCGAATGCCATGCCGCCCTCCTTAGAATGCAAATATTATATATCATTTGCACTTGTGTTACAAACCGCATTGTCAGGCGGGAGGGGATAGGGTATACTCAGGCCATGCTGAAGGATGACATGGAGAACACCACCATTGCGGCGCTGGCCACCCCGCCGGGGAAGGGCGGCATCGCGATTATCCGCCTGAGCGGCGACAGGGCGGAAGAGCTGCTGCGCGCCGTGTTTCGGCCTGCCTTGAGGGAAGGCGCTTTTTCAAGCCATCTGCTCATGTACGGCCACGCCGTTCAGGGGGATAGCGTGCTGGACGAGTGCATGGCCGTGCTCATGAAGGCGCCGCGCAGTTATACGAGGGAGGATGTGGCCGAGCTGCATCTGCATGGCGGCGAGTATGTGGCCGCGCGGGTGCTGTCGCTGCTCTGGTCGCTGGGCGCTCAGCCCGCCGAGCCGGGCGAGTTTACCAAGCGCGCCTTTTTAAACGGCCGGGTCGACCTCAGCCGCGCGGAGGCCGTGATGCAGCTGATCGAGGCCTCGGGCGACCGCTCCTTCCGCGCCGCGGTGCGCGATTTGCAGGGCGGGGCCAGCAGCTTTGTCAAAAAGGCGCAGGACGATCTGACGGAGATTCTCTCCGGCGTAGCCGCGGCGCTTGATTATCCCGAGGAGATTTCGCAGGAGGAGGCGGCGGGCGGCCTGCTGCCCCGCATTGAGGCGCTGCAGGCGAGGCTGCTGTCCGCCTGCGACGAGCGCTCCGCCCGCATCCTCGAAAGAGGGCTGGAGGTCGTCATCGTCGGCCGGCCCAACGTGGGCAAATCCTCCCTGCTCAATCTCCTGCTTGGCGAGGAGAGGGCCATCGTGACCGACGAGGCCGGCACCACGCGCGATATTGTGCGCGGCAGCACGGCGCTGGGCGGCGTCCGGGTCAATTTTTCCGATACCGCCGGCATCCGGGACAGCGACCAGAAGGTGGAGCGCATCGGCATCGACCTGGCCAAAAAGAGCCTGGCTGGGGCCGATCTGGTGCTGGCCGTGTTCGACAGGGGCGAAGAGATACGGGATGAGGATCGGGCGATCCTCGAGCTGATCAAAAACCAGCCCCACCTGCTGGTGCTCAACAAGTCTGACCTCGCCCCCAATCCCGCCTGGCCTGAGGGCCTTTCCATCAGCGCGAGGACCGGCGAAGGGCTGGAGGAGCTGAAAGCCGCCATCTTAAGCTGCGCCGGGCAGGCGGGGGAGAGCGAATTGAGCCTGCTGCGGCATATCCGCCTGGCGGAGCGCGCCGCGCAGTCGCTTAGCGAAGCGCGGGAGGCGTTTAAGCGGGGCGAGCCGCTCGACCTTGCCGCCATCCACCTGCACGAGGCGCTGTACGCCCTGGGTGAGGTGACGGGGGAGCAGGTGACCGACGGCCTGCTTGACAAAATCTTTTCCGCTTTCTGCGTGGGGAAATAGTTTTTTCCTGCTGAACCAAAGGATTGAGGGTAAATGAAATCGATGAAAAAACTCGGTATGCTGCTGCTCGCTCTCTTGCTTTCCTGCCAGACGCTGCTTTCTTTCGCGCAGCAGGAGATCGCGTTTGACGACCTGCGCTCCTTCGCGCCCAGCGGCACCTTCCTGCCCGAGGGCGCGGAACCTGTGGTGACGGAGAGCAGCTACAAGAGCGCCAACATCTCCATCACCATCGAGAAGCGCCGCGAGCAGGACAGCGATATCTATATCGCCGACATCTACCTGGCCAGCATGAAGCATTTCAAACGCGCCTTCAGCCATGACAAGTGGGGTTCGAAGGCCGAAAACCCCGGCTCCATCGTGGCGAGAAATCAGGCGCTGCTGGCCATCACGGGCGATTATTCCAGCCTGTTTGAAAAGGGATTGGTGGTTGCCAACGGCGAGATTCTCCGCAAAACGGACAACGCGCTGCGCCACAACTGCCTCATCTACCCGGACGGCCGCATGGAGACCTTCGGCCGCGGCAAAATGAAGGTCAAAGAGGTATTGAAGGGAGAGCCTGTCTGGCAGAGCTTCCTGTTCGGGCCGGAGCTGCTGAAAAAAGGAGGCGAGGCCTTCAAAAAGTTCGACTCCAAGATCGGCGCGGCCAACCCGCGCAGCGTCATCGGCTACTACGCGCCCGGCCACTACTGCTTTGTGCTGGTGGACGGGCGAAGCAGCGAGAACAGGGGCATCAAGATGACGCCGCTGAGCGAGCTGATGCAGCGCCTCGGCTGTGTTGCCGCCTATAATCTGGACGGAGGGCAGAGCGCGATCATGATTTTCATGGGGCAGACGGTCAACAGCCCCTACCGGGGAGGGCGCGCGCTGAACGACCTTGCGTATATCGGGGAGTAAGAAGGCATGAGTTACCGACCACAGGGCATGGCCCGGCACATGCTGGGCAGTTTCGGCAAGATTCTGCACGAGGGCTGGTTTGTGGAGGGGGATGATCTGAGCAACTCCTCCCGCCAGGCCATCCTTTTGCACAACGCCATGGCCAACATCATGGGCAACCTGATCGGGGGCAACTTCCTGACAGGGATGCTGATTCTGATGCAGGCGGACGACGCCTTCATCGGCCTGATCCCGATGCTGACCTTCGCGGGCAACCTCCTGCAGCTGCTTTCGCCCTATATCCTTGAGCGTTTTGAAAAGCGCAAGCCCATCCTCATCACCGTGCGCGCTGTGATGCACACCATCAACATCGCCATCATCGGCCTGATTCCCCTGATGCCGGGGGCGGTGCAGACACGGCTTGCCATGCTGGCCGCCAGCATCCTGGTGGTCAACGTGCTCAACGCCTTTTTGAACCCGGGTATGTCCATCTGGCACATCGCGCACATTCCGCCGCGGGTGCGGGTGCAGTTTTTTTCTACCCTGCATTTGCTCAACGGCGTGGCCATCGCGGTGTTTAACCTGCTGGGCTCCTTCGTGGTGGATAAGCTCAAGGGCCAGGGACAGGAGCTGCTGGGCCTTGAGCTGCTGCGCGTGCTGGCTTATGCCATCGCGGTGGCCGATATCCTGAACCTGCTGCGCATCAAAGAGCTGGGCTACGGGCAGGCGCCGGGACGCGTGGGGCTGCGCGAATTGTTCATCAAGCCCCTGCGGAACAAAATCTATCTGCGCAGCGTGCTGATCATTTTCATCTGGGCGCTGTTTGTGAACATGCCCGGCTCCTTCTACACGGTGTACCTGCTCAAGGAGCAGCAGGTCAGCTATTCCTACATCAACATCGTGGCCATGCTCAACGTGGTGGTGCTGATACTCGCCATGCCCGTCTGGCGGCGGATTTATCTCAAGCACAACTGGCTGAGGCCCCTCTCCTTTGCCATGATGCTGTTCTCGGCGCACTACCTGATGCTGGCCTTCGCCTCGGGCAGGCTGCTGTTTCTCTACCCCATCGGCATGATCCTCAACTTCCTGTGCGTCAGCGGCATCAACCTTGCCTTTTCCAGCGTCGGCTACCTCAACATCCCCGAGGACAACCAGACCATGTACATCAGCTTCTACGCCACGGCCAACAACCTGGCGGCGCTGTTTGGGGCCACGCTCTCGCGCGCCTTTGTGGCAGGGCTGAGCGGCCTGCGTTTCCATATCTTTGGCGTGCCATTCGGCGAAAAGCAGCTTTTGATGCTGATCATCGGCTTTTTGATGCTGGGCGGCGGCATTGTCATCCATTACCTGTACAAGCTCAACAAATCGCAGGGGTATCAATACTAATTCTGCTTACAGAAAGACCCCCTGGCGAGCTTCTTCGTCAGGGGGCTTTGTCGATTTACAGAATTTTCTTGTCTTCCTTGTTCAGCTCCGCGTCCGGCGGGAAGGCGGGCTTGGGGCCGAAGTACTCCATCATCTGCTGGTCTGTCAGCTTGAACCAGTCCTGCACCTGCACCCAGCAGTGGCGCGGGCGCTTGCGGATGACGTTGCGCAGGCGCTCCACGCGCGATTCCCACCAGCGCATCGCGCCGTCCGGCGTGTTGGGCTGCTCGCTGCTGATGTTTTTGAGGTTCTGCGCCGCCCAGCGGTCCCAGTGCAGGCGCATTTCGGGCTTGATGGTGTTGTAGCAGATCTCCAGCTGATCCAGCATCCGCTCGGTGGTGAAGTACTGGAAAAACATGCCGAAGCGCCGCAGAAATTTATCGCGCCACTGGTCGTTTTCAAGCAGCTTGATAAACAGGGTATTGTCAAGGTCGTCCTGCGCGCCGTGGCCCTTGGGGTTGAGCATGTTGCGCACGCCGTTGTTGGAGGCGATGAACAGGCCGTAATCCATGTCAAAGAGGATCCAGCGCCACTTGCCGCCCGGCACCTTGTAAAAGCGGATGTTGCCCGAGTCGGTGTTGGCGAAGAACATCTCAAAGGCCAGATAGTCCATCAGGTTGTCGATGTCGATGTTTTCCTCGAGGTACTGTATGTCCTCGGGGTTGTTTTTGGTGTCCATCGTCTTCACCCTGGCCATCAGCTTTTTCCATTCTTTGTTGGAGCCGAAGTAGGCCTTGCTGTCGGCCTCGATGATGTCCATGTTGTCGGCCTGCTCCAGCGGGATGCCCTCATGCTGGGCCACAAAATAGCGGCTGACGCGCTCGCGCAGGTTGTAGTGCCCCCAGTACTGGCCGTTGATGTACACAATAACGGGCTGCCAGGCCTGATTGATGACCGTGGTGTCGGTAATCTGGTTGATCAGGCGGCTCTGCAGGCCGTCCACCATGCGCGTCCACACCGCGTCGTTGCCGCTGACGCGCAGCACCAGCGATTTGTACTGCTCAAAGGGCCTGTCGGGGAAGATTTTGGCGTTAAAGTACTTGTCGCCAAGGCCCGCTTTGGCCACCAGCTTCAGCGATTTCTGGGGCATATCCAGCGAGTACTGGCCGATGATGCCCATCGTGATGCCCTGGCTGAACAGCGTCTGGCTGCCATCCTGCGAGAACATCTCGGCATGGGCCTGCCGCCGCTCCTTGCCGTGCAGGCGGTAGACGGGGGTGGGCCGCCTGAAGGGGATGCTCGAATAGGCCGCCAGGTTGATGGGCGTGCCGTCCTCGTTGAGGCCGGCGGCGAACATGCCGGTCTCGTTGTTCCACAGCTCCCAGGGGTCGATGACAAGCGAGACCACGGGCAGGGTGAAATAGGTCTTCATGATGTAGCTCTCGGTCACCGTCTGCGAGGGCTGCATGCCGGGCCTGAAGGCACGCACGCGCAGCGCCGTGGTGCCGGATATTTCAAGCGGCTGGGTATACAGCTGCCCCTTGTCGATGGTGGGGATGCTGCCGTCCGTCGTGTAGCGGATTTCGGCGCCCTGCTCCGCCGTGATGGTCAGCGTGACGTTTTCTTTGTACAGCCCGCCGCGGCTGGAGAGCACGGGCCTTGCCGCGAAGCCCGCGAAGCCGGTGCCGTTGACAGCGCCGGGCGTTGGGGCGTCGTAATAAAAAAAGCCGTCTTGCTCAAGCGACCGGCCGTAACTGATGTTGAGGGGGATCTCCGGCAGCATCACCCTGTCGAGGATCTTTCCGTCCGGGTCTGAGAAGGTCATCACCTCGCCGCCCATTCTTGCCAGCGCGTAGTTGGCGTGCAGCGCGGCGGCGTTGCCGCCCGCCTCTTTGCTTTTATCCAGCTGCACCACCTTGTATTCGCCCGGGTAAATGCTGGTGCCCTGGGGAAAACGCCATTTTCGCGGCCAGCTCAGGCTGTCGGACAAACCGTGGCCGGACAGGTCGCGTGTTTCGTTGCTTGAATTGTACAGCTCCACCCAGTCGCCGGGCTGTGCGCCCTGTACGGCGGGAAAGCTGTCGTTGCTCGACATCACCTCGGAGATCAATACCCCGGTCGGGTTCAGGCTGAGCAGAAACTTCTCCGCCTGAGCGGCGCCTGCCGCGTTGTTGGGCGCCGTGGGCGTGCCGATGCTGAAGATCTGCCAGGTTTCGCCATCTTCGCCGCGGCCGTAGCTCTGGTCGGCCGGGATTAGGCTGAACTGCGCCCGGTCGATCAGCTGGCCCTGCCTCGTGCTCAGCGTTACAGTCTCGCCCTCGGCCGACAGCGAGAAATTGGTGTGGGGGAAGCCCGTGCCGTTCGCGCGGTTCTTGCCGGAGGCAAAGACCAGATAATAGCCCCTGGCGGGGATGAAAGCCCCTTCGGGAAAGACCCACTTGACGGGCCGGTCAGGGTTGTCGCTCAAGGCCAGCTGATCCAGCGGCTGGTCCTTGTCCGAGCGGTTGTACAGTTCAATCCAGTCGCTCAGGTCGCCGTCCTCATCCCGAAGGCCGGAGCGCGGGGCCGCCATCAGCTCGTTGATGACGATGTCGCCCGCCTTGATGCCGTACTGGGTCAGGTAGGCCTGATGGCCTTCCTGCGTGTTCTCAAAGCCGGGGGAGTAGTAGTCTACCTTCTGGTAGCTGCCGTCCGCCATCAGGGCGTAGGCCTCGTTGGAGTTGAGGGTGGGCAGCTTCAGGTCGCGCAGCACATGGCCGTTGGTGTCAAACACATACAGCTCGGTGCCGATGCTGCTCAGCTTGAACTTGGCGTGGTAGGGGCCGCCCTTGTCGTTGGCGTTCACATTATCGCAGAACACGATGACGCGCTCGCCCGGCTTTAAGATATGCTCGGGAAAAATAAACTTCGCCTTGTCCGGGCGGTTGGACAGGGTGATGTCCTTGAGGTCAATATCAATATCCCCATTGTTCTGCAGCTCCACCCAGTCGGCAAAGTTGCCCTTCTCGTCAGGATAGGCGCTGGCGTTGGCGCTCATTACCTCGCTGATGACCAGCCCCTCGTAGACGGACACCACCTGCCCCTGCGCATTGACGTTCAGGGCGGATTTTGTCGGCTCATTGGGCGAAACGATGATCAGCGCAACCAGAGCGATGGCCAGCAGGATCAGCAGGCTGAGGTTCTTGGCCTGCCTGCGGCCGCGCCTTTGCGATTTTCGGGGGTTGGAACGCATCGGGGTACTCCTTTTTTACACTTGCGGGAGAATCATCTTTCCCAGCCTCCCCAGTATAGCATGGATGGGGCTAAGTCGCGAATCCGCCACAAAAAGTTTACATGCCGAGGCTTGATAAAATCAGGTTCAGGTATTCTTCCGCGATATCCATTGAGGTGTGCATATAAAGCATCCGCGTGCCCACCGCGTCCTCGATCTCGTTGAATACAAGCCGGCCCTGATGGTAAATGAAATCGACGCCGACAAGGCCGAAGGCAAAGTGCCGCATCACTTTTTCGACATAATGGGCCAGCTCGTCCGTCAGCGGGATGGGGTGGGAGCCGCCGCCCAGCCCCACGTTGCTGCGAAAATCCCGCTCCTGATGGCGCAGCATCGCGGCCAGCATGCGCTGCCCCAGCACATAGACGCGCACATCCTTGCCAGGCTGGTCGCACAGCGGCTGCACCACAAAGCTGTCGGGGGCGATTTTCCGGACGGCGTCCCGATACTCTTCTTCATTATTGGCCAGATACACCGACCGCCCGCCGCAGCCGTGCGCCCCCTTCACCACCACCGGGTAGGAAAAAGGGTTTAAAAAGGCTTCCTGATTCAGAAAAGCGGTGGGCATCATGGGCAGTTCGCCCGCCAGCAGCGCGTGAGTCTGCCGCTTGTCGTTGCAGATTTCCGCCACCCTCGCGCTGTTGAAGCAGGGGATGCCCATCTTTTCCAGGTGGGCGCTCAGCAGCGGATGCGCCGCGCGCATCACCACAAAATCGGGCCGCGCGTCCTCTAAAAGCTCCTTTAAAAAGGCCTTTCCGTCCGCGTAACCGTAGCTGATGTTCTCGGTCAGCGCCACATGCAGGCCGACGCCGCGCCGGGCGGCCGCCTGCAGCCAGCGCTCAATAAAAAAGGCGTTGCGGTCGGTGTTCCACGCATCATAGACAAGCCAGCCGGTTTTCATGCAAGCGCCTCCGAAAGCAGAGAGATGATATGGTCGGCGGGGTTTACGCCCGTCAGCTCCGCCAGCGCCGCGAAGTGGGCGTTGGAGTTGACCTCGCACAGCAGCGGGCCTTCCTTTGATTCCAGCAAATCGACCCCGCCGAAATCAAGCCCCAGCAGGCGGCAGGAGGAGAGGGAGAGCGCTTCTTCCTCGGCGCTTGGCACGTGCTTTTCGGCTGTGCCGCCGCCCGCGATGTTGGCCCTGAAATCGCCGTTTCGGTTGACGCGACGCATCGAGGCGACCACGCGGCCGCCCACCACATACAGCCTGAGGTCATGCCCCGCGCTTTCGCTGATGAAGCGCTGCAGGATGACCTGCTGACCGGCAAGCGCGCTGACGCGCTGACTCGCCTCTTCGACCGTGCGCGCCAGATAGACCTGCGCGCCGAAGGAGCCGCAGGCCGCCTTGATCACAAAGGGCAGGCCGAGGCGCCGGGCCGCGTGCTGCAGAAAATCCAGCTGCGTATAGCCCACGTTTTCAAAGGTGAAGGGGCACAGCAGGGTTTCGGGCATGGGGAGGCCGCTCTTTTTGAGGCACAGCCAGGTCTGCGCCTTGTCGTCGCAGCGGCGGATGGACTCCGCGCTGTTGAAAAGGCGCAGGCCCTCGCCCTCCAGCAGCTGGGCGAGCCGCTGGTCCTTATCCCAAAACAGGGCGGCGGGGGGCAGACCATACAGACTGCCTTCCGCCATAAAATCGGCGTTTGTGCGCGCAGTCAGCAGGATGCCCTGCCGCGCGGCGGCCGCCTGCAGCGTGTGTTTCAGGGCCCGCGTGCCCGCGGACTGCCAGAAAGCGTTCTCGATGTACAGGGCTTCCTTCACAGTTTACCTCGGCGTTTGTGCAGGCTGTCGCTTGAGAACCTGCAAATTTTGTGATATGATATCACATCCACTTGAATAGGTGAAAGGTGATGCGGATGGATTTCTTAACTCATTTTGATTTTCTGGCTTTCAAGCCGATTACGAACCTCGACGTTGTGCTGCGCGTTCTTTTCGCGCTGCTGGTCGGGTTTCTCATCGGCGTGGAGCGCGAGCACAAAAACCGGCCGGCGGGCCTTCGCACCCATGTGCTGGTCTGCCTGGGCGCCTGCTCCATCGCTCTGCTCGAAAGCGTACAGCTGCATACCAGCCTTGTCAATGCCGACAAGAACCTGAACATCGGCATCACCATCGGCCGCATGTCGGCCCAGGTGATCAGCGGCATCGGCTTTCTGGGCGCGGGCACCATTTTTACCGCCCAGAAGAAGATTTCGGGCCTCACCACCGCGGCCGGCCTGTGGAACGTGGCCTGCCTCGGCCTGATGATCGGCTTTGGCTACTACTGGCTGGCCTTCTGCATCGCGGTGCTGGTGATCCTGGTGCTCTATCTCTTGGGCCGCTTTATCCGCATCAACACGGTCAAGCATGTGGAGGTCAAGTTTACCAACCGCGCGGAGTCGCTCAAGTTCATCAACGAATACTTTGCGAGCAACGGCGTTTCGGTGCTGGATATCGACTTTCATATTGAAACGCTGGAAAGCGTGCAGAACAAAAGCCTGTATACCAATATTTACACGCTGCGCCTGCCCGGCAGGCTGAGCTATACCGACATTGTCAGCAAGCTGACGGAATGTCCGTCCATTCAGACCGTCCGCACCAGAAGCGTCTGATTACTGTAAGGAGGCCACTAAAAAAGGGAGCTGCAGCTCCCTTTTTTGGCGCTTCTTATTGTTCGTCAAGGCTTTCAGGGTGGAGATAGAGCGTATTTCCGCCGAGAAACTCGCGCAGGATGCTCAGCGGGGGGATCTCGTCCATCATCGAAAGATCGGCCGGCAGCATATAGTGCAGGATTTTGAGCAGCCGGTTGCAGCGCACGAAATTGGGGTTATCCTGCGGCACGGCGCGCAAAATATCATAGGCGATGGCGCGGAAGAAGGGCAGCTCGTAGTGCAGGGCGGAGTTGAACACGATGTCCGCCTCCTCCTGATAGGGGAAGATCCATTTTTCCTCGCCCTGACGCACGCTGTCCCACATGGCGAGCGTATCTTCCGGCTTCGTGCCGCGGAACTGCATGTCGCGCACCAATCTGCGCAGCAGGCGGGCGTCGGTGGTGCGGATGCGGTTGTGGTTGTCAAGGTTGACGCTGGTCAGCTGGCTGATGTAGATGAGACAGGTGAGACGGCGGTCAAAGCCTTCATGCAGCTCGGGATTCAGCGCGTGGATGCCTTCGATAATCAGCGGCTGGTCGGGCGCGATGCGCATGGGCACCAGCGTCTCCTCACGCTTTTTACTTTTAAAATTGAAGCGGGGCATCATCGCCTCCTCGCCGCGCAGCAGCGCGTCCAGGCAGGCTCTGAAATAGCTGACATCCAGAGCGCTCAGCGCCTCCAGGTCGGGCTTGCCGTTGTCTTCCAGCGGAATCTTGTCGCGATCGATGTAAAAATCATCCAGCGAAATCATGACCGGGCGCAGCCGGTTGACCCGCAGGTGAATGTTGAGGCGGTTGGCGAAGGTGGTTTTGCCGCTGGAGGAAGGGCCGGCAACAAAAACGGCTCGGGCGCCCCGGTTGACAATTTCCTGCGCGATTTCGGCCAGCGACTTGTTGTGCAGCGCCTCGTTCACGCGGATCAGCTCGCGCATGCCGCCCTTTTCAATCAGGCCGTTCAGCTCGGCCACCGTCGCGCAGCCAAGCATCTTGCACCAGTCGTTGGATTCGCGGTGCACCGCCATGTGCTTTGGCAGGCTGACGAATTCGGCAGCCTCGCCCGGGTTTTCTCTCGCCGGCAGCATGGCGACGAGGCCGGGCGCGTACAGGCGCAGGGCGAAGACGGGGGTGTAGGCGGTGCTTGGCAGCATGGCGCCGTAGAAATACTCATACTCCCCGTCCAGCTCGTAGACATCGAAATAATTGTAGGGGCGGTAGGCCAGCAGCTTCGCCTTGTCCTCACAGCCCTTCATGCGGAAGTAATCGATGGCCTTTTCGCGCGTCCACCGGCGGCGCTTGAAGGGCAGCGCGCGGGAGACGATGTGCCGCATTTCGCTTTCGATCGCTTCCACATCGGCCTGCGTCAGCCTGCGGCTTTCAAAGTGCACATACAGGCCCTGGCCGAGGGAGTGCTCAATGATCGGATCCTCACCCGGGAAGCAGCGCCCCGCCGCCAGCAGAAAGACAAAGCGCAGCGAGCGCTCGTAGATGCGGCGCCCCTCCTCGTTTTGGTAGGTGATGGGCTGAAGGGCGGTATCGCGATCGATCACTTCGCACAGCTCCAGCACGGTGCTGCCCTCAAAGGCGCCCATCAGCTCGTATTGGCCGATTTCGGGCAGCATGGTCTTCAGCACTTCGGCGATGGTGGCGGGCCGGTCAAAGGTATGGCTTCTGTCTGCTATCTGTATGGTATAGGTCAATTCTTTACCCCCTTTTCTGGGCGGTGGCCTTTTGCTTCCACTGCAGGTGCTTGGTCACAACATAGGCCGGGTTCTGCTCTTCGGATAGATAGATTTTGCGCCGCGCGATCAGCTGCTCCTTGTCGTTGCGCTCAAAGTTTGCCTGCACGTAGATGAGCCCGTGGCCGGGGCAGTCGGCCAGCGCCGTGGGGATGCCCCTTTGCGGCACATAGCCTTCCGTTACGCGGCATTTTCTGCCGCAGACGGGGCAGGGGATCAGCTTGCCGAAGCTGCTGGAATAATAGCTCTGCTCGCTCCTGACCGCCTTTTCATCGCCGGTCTCCCGCTTGGATGCCCGTGCCCTGCCAAGCTGCCTTGCGGTCTCCGGATGGTTGAAAATGGCTTTTGCGTCGGGAAAGCGCTGGAACACGAGGGCGGTGTAGTAGGCATCGTCCACGGCGTTATGGAAAGGGTGCTCGTCGCTTGCCTCAATGCCGTAAAAGCCCAGCGCGGCGGACAGGCCCTTCCTGTCCTTCCCGCCCTCGTTGACGGCGCAGTACAGGCTCTGCAGGTCGTAAAAAGGCGGCAGGCGCTTTTTGGACTTGAAAAAGTCAAGGTTCTGCTGAAAGACGGAGATATCGTCGCTGCCCCAGGTCAGAAGCACCGCGTCCTCGCCGCACCAGACGGCGAACTGCTCCATGGCCTCCTCAAAGGTGGGGGCGTCTGCGAGATCCTCCTGCGTGATGCCCGTAATCCGGCGGATGCGGGGGTGCAGCTTCATATAGTGCTGCGGCGTGATCAGGCGGCTGAAGCTGCCCTTCATGCGGCGGCTCTCGTCCAGCTTGACGGCGCCGATCTGTATCATCTCAAACATCAGCCGGTCGCCTACCCGGCGGAAGGCGCTGCTCTGATGGCTCAGGGGTTGGTTCCACTCAAGGTCAATCACGATATAGTCCACGGTGTTTCGCTGTCTCCATCCACATTACATTTGCTTCAAGCGTTTTGCCGCGCGTCCCCGCGCCGCGCGGCGCTGTATCCGGCCAGCGCCCCCGTCGAGAAGGCGGCCTGCAGGTTGAAGCCCCCGGTGTAGGCATCCACATCCAGCACCTCGCCCGCGAAATACAGGCCGGGCACGAGCTTCGACTGCATGGTAGAGGGGTCCACCTCTTTGACCTCCACGCCGCCCCGCGTCACCACAGCCTCGCTGATGGGCCGCGGCGCGGTGAGATGCACCGGCAGATGCTTCAGGCACTCGATCAGCTGCCTGCGCCCGGCGGCGCTCACCTGGCTTGCCTGCCTGTGAAAGTCAAGCGGGCACACGGCGGGGAAGGCCGCCGCGAGCGAAAAGGGCATCAGCTGCGGCAGGATGCCTGCCAGCTGCTTTTTGCCCGCTTCTTTAAAAAGATTCGTCAGCCTCTCGTCCAGCTGCTCGCGGCTCACCGCGGGCTTCTGGTCGATGCTGCAGGCGATCCCCTCCAGCTTCAGCCCCGCCAGATGGCTGGACATGCTCAGCACCAGAGGGCCGGAGATTCCCCAGTGCGTGAAAAGCATCTCGCCCTGATCGGAAAACAGGGTTTTTTTGCCCAGGCGCGCTTCCAGCACCACGTTTTTGAGCGCGAGCCCCTGCAGGGGCCGCGCCCACTCATCCGCCGTTTCGTAGGAAATCAGGCTGGGCCAGGTGTCGGTCACGCTGTGGCCAAACGCCCGCGCCAGCAGATAGCCGTCGCCGGTGGAGCCGGTCACGGGGTAGCTGAGGCCGCCGGTGGCGATGATGACGCTGTCTGCCCGATAGCGCGCGCCGCCTTCGGTTGAGACAAGAAAAAGCCCGCTCGCTTCCTTGTCAATGCTGCGCACCCGCTCGCCGAGGCGGATATCCGCCCGCTCAATGCCGCGCGTCAGCGCGCGCGTCACATCGGACGCCTTCTGCGATACCGGGAAAACGCGGTTGCCGCGCTCCACCATCGTATCACAATTCAGCTCCCTCAGCACCCCGCGCAGCCCCTCCGGGGATAAAAAGTCGAGCGCGGCATAAAGAAACCGCCTGTTGCGGGGAAAGTTCGAAAGAAAATCCTCCCCCTGGGCGGCGTTGGTCACGTTGCAGCGGCCCTTTCCGGTAATATAGAGCTTCTTTCCCAGCTTCTCGTTGCGCTCAAGCAGCGTCACCTCAGCGCCCTGCCGGAGCGCGAACAGGGCGGCGGCCATACCGGCAGGGCCGCCGCCTATGATGAGAACCTGCTCAGGATTTGCGGGCATAGACACGATAGGCGTCCCACACCGCTTCCATCTGGGCGAAGTTGCTGCTCAGCGTATCGCGCTTTCGGCTGCCGAGGGCGGCGATCAGCGCGTTGATCATCGACATGGGGGCGGCCAGAGAGTCGGCAAAAGAGGTCATGTCCGTGCGGGCGTCCAGGCACAGGTCGGCCACCTCGTGCAGGGGGCTGAGCGAGCCGTCGGTGATGCCGATGACCTTGACGCCCCGGGATTTTGCGAACTGCATGCATTCAAGCGTGCGGTTGGAGTAGCGGGGGAAGGAGATGGCGATCATCACATCGCCCTGCTTGATGCGGGCGATGGTTTCAAAGGTATCGTTGACGGTGCTGGAAATGACGCGCACGTCGTCAAAGATATAGCGCAGGTAGTAGCCGAAAAACTCGCTCAGCGGCGCGGCGGCGCGCAGCCCCAGCAGGTAGATGGTGCCGGCCTTGGAGATCTCTTCCACCACCTGCGTGAACACGGCGGGGTCCATCTGGTCGATGGTGGCGCGGATGTTCTGCATATCCGTCTTAAGCACCTCAAGGGGCAGCTCTTCGGGCGACAGGTCGTTGGAGATGGAAAGGCGCTGCGCCGGCGTCAGACGGTGGCGCACGATCTCCTTGAGCGCGCGCTGCATCTGGGGGTAGCCCTCATAGCCGCAGGCGTTGGCGAAGCGCACCACCGTGCTTTCCGAAATGGCGACCACTTCGCCAAGGCGCGCGGCCGTCATGAAGACGACCCTGTCATAGTTTTCTTCTATAAAGGCCGCGATCTTGCGGTGGCCCTTGCTCAGCCGCTTCCCCGACAGGTTCAGCTGGCTCATGATGGCTTGGTACTCGTCCATGGCGTTCAGTCCTCTCTTGTGCTCAGCATGCCTTCAAACAGGTGGTTGTTGTCCGTAAACCCACCGACAAAGGTGCAGGTAATGTAGCCTTTGGCGCACAGATCGACATCCGTGCCGGGCTTCACAGGCTCCAGCTCCGCCCCTTCCCCGATCCAGAAATAAGGGATGCCGCGGGGGTTGGTGCGCTGCACATAGCTGTCCAGATAAAAGCTGTCGGAGGCGGGGCAGAGGCGCGCGCCCTTCAGCTCTGCCGGCGGGATGGCCGGCGCGTTGATGCTTAAAAAGGTCAGCCTCGGCATGCTTCTTTCTTTAAAATAGGGCAGCAGGTCGAGGGCGAAGTTCGCCAGGTGCTCGATCATCTCATCCGTGGCGCGGATATCCATTGACAGCGCCATCGAGGGGATGTTCAGCATCGCTGCCTCTCTGGCCGCCGCCGCGGTGCCTGAATAGTACAGCGCGGTGCCGAGGTTCGTGCCGTCGTTGATGCCCGCCAGGCAGAAATCGATCGGTTCGCCGCCCGACAGGTACCTGCCCAGCCGCACGCAGTCGACTGGGCTGCCCTCCACGGCATAAGCCTGCGCGCCTTCCAGCGCGTAGGGCTTGGCCATGATCGGCTGGTTCAGCGTCAGCCTGTGGCTCATGGCGCTTTGCTGCGTGGCGGGGGCGGAGACGGTGACCCTGTGCCCCCTTTTCACGGCGGCCCCGGCGAGGATGCGGATGCCCGGCGCGAACACGCCGTCATCGTTGGAAATCAAAATGTGCATTGGAATCGTCCTTTCAGCTTTTCAGCCCTTGGAAGCGTCCGGTTTTACATGGACGCGGATGTTGGAAAAAATCATGGTGGCGATGGTGAGGGAAAGGGCGATGGCGCCGATGCCCGTCACGGTTTCCACCCCGGTGGAGAGGGCCATGGAAAAATCTTCTTCCGCCAGGTACATCATCGTGCGGTAGAGACCGAGGCCCGGCACCAGCGGGATGATGGCGCTGACCAGAAACAGCGTGGTGGCCATGCGGGTGACGCGCGCGGTCAGCTCGCACAAAAGGCCCACCACCAGCGAGGAAACGAAGTAGGCCATGGCGCTTTGCCCCATCAGAAGAAAAATCACATAGCCGTTGACCCCGATCAGGGAGGTATAAACCATCGTGCGCCTGGGCTGGGCCAAAAGCCAGCCGAAGGCGGCGGAGGCGAACATGGCGGCGACGCACTGGATCAGGATGTTCACAGCCTCTCCCTCCTACAGCATCAGGGCGATGGCCACGCCCGCCGAAATCAGCACGGCGCTCAGCAGCGCCTCGGTGGTTCTGGCCATGCCGCTGACCAGATCGCCCCGCATGGTGTCGCGCACCGCGTTGGTGGCGGCAAGGCCGGGCAGCAGCGGCATGATGGCCCCGGTGATCACAGCCTCCTGACTGCCGCCGAACAGGGCAATCAGCCCCAGGGAAGCGGCCGAGGCCGTGAAGGCGCAGGCCAGGCTGACCAGCGCGGCGGGGGAGCGCAGCCTTGCAAGCAGGGGCACAATCGCCTGTGCCAGCGCGCCGCCGACGAAAGCCAGCAGAAATTCCCTGAACCCGCCGCCGAACATCACCGAGAAGAAGCCAGCCGATACGGCGAAAGCGAGAATCTTCGCCGAGTTTCGCTGGGCGGGGGCCTCGCGCAGGGCGGTCAGGGCGCGCATGGCCGCCTCCGCGTCCATGCTGCCGTCGCAGCAGCGGCGGGAGATGCGGTTCACCTCGTCCAGCGCGCGCAGCTGGATGTTGCGGTCGCGCACGCGCTTGATGCGAGTGTGGTTCGCCCCGTCCGGCGTTTTCGCGTGCAGCGTGAAGCCGGTAGGAAAGCACATGATCTCCGCCCGCTCGATGCCGAAAGCGCCGCACATGCGGATCGCCGTTTCCTCGGCACGGTAGATTTCACCGCTGCATTCCAGGATGGTCTGGGCAGCCAGCGAGGCTGCATCAATGGCCAGTTCCGCTTGCAAATCCACACGCTCCTTTCGACATGTAAAGATACCACATTTGCTGCGCGTGGTAAAGTAAAACACCAGATAAACGCTTGCGGCGGGCGGCGGCAGGGGCTATACTTCCCCCTGAGGTGAAAGCAATGGAGCAGCGGGCGCAAAACGGCATTTCCGCGGGTCTGAATTCAGATACGGGGCTGATTAAGCTGGTGGCCATGGTGACGATGCTGATCGATCACGTCGGGGCCATCTTTTTTCCGGGCGTAAATGAGCTGCGGATCATCGGCCGCATTGCCTTCCCGCTGTTTTGCTGGGGCATCGCGTCGGGCAGCGTCCGTACCAGAAGTTTACCCAGATATGCGCTCAGGCTGCTGCTGGGCGGCCTTGTCGCCCAGCCTTTTTACATGCTGGCGCTGAATCATACCGTCTGGCAGTGGAACGTGATGTCTACGCTGCTGCTGGGACTGCTCGCCATTATCGGTATTCAAAAGAAGAGATTCTATTCTCAGATCTGGGCGCCCGTCCTCTGCCTGGCGCTTGCCTCAGTCCAGCAGATGGATTACGGCTGGCGCGGGGTGCTGCTCATTATCCTGATGTACCTGGCCCGCGGCTCGCGGGGCGGCCTCGGCGCGCTGATGGCTGCCTTCTGCCTCTACTGGGGCTCGGGGTCCGGTGAAGTGACCAGCTTTGCCGGCATCCCCCTTAGACCCGAAGCGCCGGTCTATTCGCCGCTGCGGCCTGTGATCAACATGGTGTTCTCCTTTCTGCGGCTGCAGGGCCTGGCCATCCTGAGCCTGCCGTTCATGCTGGCGCAGACGGACTCCGGCATCCGCGTGCCCAAATGGCTTGCTTACGCCATGTACCCCGGCCACCTGCTCCTTCTGTGGCTGATCAAACTGGCCGTTTCTTGATTCATGCTGGAATCAAATGTAAAATTCCTGTATAATTCCAAGTATCACTTTTTCGGGAGGTAGAGCTTTGCTGAAAACCTTTGTCAGCCTCTTGCTTTGCTTTTTGATGCTCGCCCCGGCTGCATCCCTTTCGGAGGGCCTGCCCGTCATGGCCGGCAGCGAGGATCAGGACAGCTACCGGCAATGGTCTGAAAACCTGTTTTTCAAGCGAATGGAAGAAAAGACCGGTCTTGCGTTTGAATACAGGCAGTTTAACAGCCGACAGGAGTGGGAGAAGGAAAAGCAGGGCTTCCTGAGCCCGGACGCCGATCTGCCCGAGGTGCTTTTCAAGGCCGAGCTCAGCCCCGCCGAAACCATCCGGCTGCTGGACGCGGGCGCGCTGATTGATTTGGCGCCGCTGATTGAAAAAAACATGCCCAACCTGTCGCGTCTGCTTGCCGAAAACCCGGATGTCAAAAGGGCGATCACCCTGCCGGACGGCCGCATTGGCGCGCTGCCCTATATCAATCTGGCGCCCTCGCAGAACTGCCTGTGGATCAACAGACAGTGGCTGAGCGAGCTGAAGCTCGATCTGCCTTCCACGGCGCAGGAGCTTGAAAACGCGCTCCTGGCCTTCAAAACCTCAGACCCCAACCGTAACGGGCGCGGGGATGAGGTTCCGCTTACCTTCCTCGGCGCCTACGACCTGAAATATCTTGCCCATGCTTTCGGCCTTGCCGCCAACGATTTCAATGTATTTGAAAAAGACGGCCGGGCCGTTTTTATGCCGCTGGAGCCTTCCTTCCGCGATTTTATCGTCTGGCTGCGCGGCCTGTATCAGCAGGGGCTGATCGATAAGGACGGCTTCTTTACGGCGGATTCGCTGCGCCGCGTGACGGATGAAAAATCCGCCGTGCGCTATGGCGCGCTCATCGCTCCGCTGCCTACCTATGTGCTGCCCGCCGCCTGGACGGAGCAGTACGCCGTGGTGCCGCCCCTTCAGTATGAGGGCGCGCAGATCTACCGCAGCATCGCCCCAAGGGCGACGCCCGGCACCTTTGCCCTGAGCAGAGACTGCGCCGATCCTGAAGCCCTGCTTGCCTGGGCGGATTATCTCTACTCCGAAGAAGGGGCCATCCTCGCCTCTTCCGGTCAGGAAGGCGTGGATTATCTGGTGGACGGCGACGGTACCTGGCGCAAAACCGAGTCTGCCACGCAGCAGGGCTTTTTGGCCAACGTCTCCATCATGACGGGCGCCACCCCGCCCGGCGTGAGCAGCGACGCCTTCCAGCGCCGCTATACGGACCCCATGGTGCGCAGGGTGTCCGAGCAGATCGACCTTGTGTCCGCCATCGCCAAAGACCCCTTTCCGCCCCTGTCGCTGACGCAGGAGCAGCAGGAGAAGCTTTTGCCTCTGCAGAGCGCCATCGGCCGCTATGTGGATGAGAGCATCGCCCGCTTCGTGCTGGGCGAGTGGGAGACGGATGAGGCGGGTTTCACGCGCTATCAGGCGGGCTTTGAAGGCCTCGGCCTTGAGGAGTTTTTAGCCATTTTTCAGGAAATACTCAATCAAACCGCGGAGGGACTGAAATGAATTACACCAAGCTGCTGCGTGAACTGCAATCGCCCGAAAGCATGAACCGTCTGGCCAGGCTCTACGGCCACCGCGAAGGGATGCTGGTCAGGCAGGTCAGGCGGTACAATGCCCTCATCAAGCTGCACAAGGATATCTTTCAGTCCGACAAGCCGCTGTTTGTTATCAGCTCCCCGGGACGCACCGAGATCATCGGCAACCATACTGATCATAACCGAGGCAAGGTGCTGGCGGCCGCCGTCAACCTCGATACCCTCTGCGTGGCGACGCCGAGGGACGATGCGAAGGTCAGAGTGCACAGTGAGGGCTACGCGCCCATTGAGCTGAGCCTTGACAGCCTCGCGCCCCGCGCGGAGGAGGCGGGCGCCTCGGCCGCGCTCATCCGCGGCGTAGCGGAGGGCATGGCGCAGGCGGGCTTCCGGGTGGGCGGCTTTGACGCCGTGGTCACTTCGGATGTGCTGGGCGGCAGCGGCCTTTCCAGTTCCGCCGCCTTTGAGGTGATGGTCGGCGCCCTGCTGGACGCCCTGTACAATGAGGGGAAACTCGACAGCGTGCGGCGCGCGAAGATCGCCCAGTACGCCGAGAATGTGCATTTCGGCAAGCCCTCCGGGCTGATGGATCAGATGGCCAGCAGCGTCGGCGGTATGACCGGCATCGATTTCAAGACGGACGAGCCCAGAATCCTGCCCCTTTCCTTCAGCTTTGAGCAGGCAGGTTATGCCCTTGTGGTCATCGGCACGGGTGGCAGCCATGACGATCTGACGCCGCAGTACGCGGCCATCCGCGAGGAGATGAATGCCGTCGCGGCCTTCTTCGGCGAGAAGACGCTGCGCGCCGTGCGCCGGGAAGAATTCTACCGCGACCTTGCCGCGGCGCGGAGCGCCTGCGGCGACCGCCCCGTGCTGCGCGCCATGCATTATTATCAGGAGAACGAGCGCGTCAGCCTTGCCGTGGAAGCGCTGAAAGCGAATGACCTTGAGGCCTTCTTCCGCCAGATCAACGCTTCCGGCCGCTCCAGCTGGCAGCTTTTGCAGAACATTTCGCCCGAAAGGGGCGAGCAGCCTTTGGCAATCGCCCTCGCGCTGGCGGAAGAGCTGCTCGCGGGCCGCGGCGCCTGCCGCGTACACGGCGGCGGCTTCGCCGGCACCACGCTCAACTTCGTGCCGGCCGATCTGCTCAGCTGCTTTGTCAAAAAGCAGGAGGCCGTGTTCGGCGAAGGCTCCTGCCATGTGCTGGATGTCAGGGCGGAGGGCGCCGTCCGCGTATTCTGAAAGAGGGTTAGTGTAAAGTATTTCTGTGAGAAATGAGTTGCAGGGGACATAGAAAGAGG
>CAYZTQ010000019.1:0-27649 GCA_964481445.1 uncultured Christensenella sp.
TAGCTCAGGTAGTTTTTGCAGTTTTCGGGCAGCGCGTCATAGCTGGTCACGCCGCGCACGTCAGACTTCCAGCCGGGCAGGGTGACGTAGACAGGCTTGGCGCGCGAAAGTTGCGGCGTCGCGGGGAAGTCGCGGGTCTGTTTGCCGTCGATCTCGTAGGCGACGCAGATTTTGATTTCGTCAAGGTAGCCCAGCACATCCACATTGGTCATCGCGCAGGCGGTCGCGCCCTGCACGCGGCAGCCGTAGCGGGTGGCTACCGCGTCAAACCAGCCCACATCGCGGGGGCGGCCCGTCTTGGCGCCGTATTCGCCGGCGTCGCCGCCGCGCTTGCGCAGCTCTTCCGCCGCCTCGCCGCGCAGGGCGCTGACGAAATAGCCGGTGCCCACGCTGCTGGAATAGGCCTTGGTGACGGCGATCACCTCCTGGATGGACGCCGGGGGCAGCCCGCCGCCCACCGCGCCGTAGCCGGCCAGCGGGGAGGAAGAGGTGGTGTAGGGGTAGATGCCGTGCTCCAGGTCGCGCAGCGCGCCCAGCTGGCCTTCCAGCAGGATGCGTTTGTTTTCCTTCAGCGCCTGATGCAGGTACTGGGTGGTATCCACCACATAGGGCAGCAGGCGCTGGCCCAGCGCGTAATATTTTTCGGTCAGGGCGTCCGCGTCCAGCAGGGGCTTGTGGTAGAGGTGCTCAAGCAGGATGTTCTTTTTGATCAGGCTGTTTTTCAGGCGCTCGCGCAGCAGTTCCTTATCAAACAGCTGGCAGACCTGAATGCCGATCTTGGCGGCCTTGTCGCTGTAAAAAGGCGCGATGCCCGACTTGGTGGAGCCGAACTTGCGATCGGCCAGACGCTCTTCCTCATAGGTGTCGAGCATCACATGAAAATCCATCAGCACCTGCGCGCGGTCGGAGACCAGCAGCTTCGGCTGCGGCACGCCCCGCTCGAGCACCGTATCCAGCTCGCGGAACAGCGCCTCGATATCCAGCGCCACGCCGGGGCCGATGATGTTGACAATGTTCTGGTGGAAGATGCCGCTGGGCAGCAGGTGCAGGGCGAACTTGCCGTATTCGTTGATGATGGTGTGCCCGGCGTTGGCGCCGCCCTGAAAGCGGATGACGATATCCGACTGCTCGGCCAGCACATCCGTCAGCTTGCCCTTGCCCTCGTCGCCCCAGTTTGCTCCTACGATAGCGCGTACCATGATTCATCCTCCATTCAAGTGATCGGCAGCAGATAAGAATCAGTTTTGCCCGGGCGCTTCCTGCGGCGGGTACCACACGCCGTCAAACACAAATTCCGCCGGGCCGGATTGATAAACGCAGTTGTCTTCAGGGTTCCACATCAGCTCCAGGTTGCCGCCGGGCAGCCTTGCCTGCACTGTGCGGTCGGAAAGGCCGCACAGCACGCTTGCAACCAGCGCCGCGCAGGCGCCCGTGCCGCAGCCGAGGGTCTCGCCGCTGCCGCGCTCCCACACGCGCAGCTGCAGGCAGTCGCGCCGCACGACGCGCACAAACTCTACATTGACGCGGTTTGGAAACAGCGCGTGGTTTTCAAGCCGCGGGCCGATGGCCTCAAGGTCGAGCAGGTCGGGGTCGCGCACAAACACCACGCAGTGCGGGTTGCCAAGGCTCACGGCGGTGATGAACAGCGTCTGCCCCAGCACCTGCACGCGGTGGCGCAGCAGCAGGTCGCCCGGATAGTCCGCGCCGATGCGGCGGGGGTTCAGCTCGGGCGAGCCCATGTCGACCCGCACCCGGCGCACCCTGCCCTCCGCCATGTCGGGCCACAGGCGGCGGATGCCGCCCCTGGTGGCGAGCGTGATCTCGTTTTTATCGGTCAGCCCGCGCTCGCGCACGTAGCGGCCCACGCATCTGGCGGCGTTGCCGCACATTTCGGCCTCGCTGCCGTCGGCGTTGAAGATGCGCATGCCGAAATCGGCGGAGTCGCTGGCTTCGATCAGCACCAGGCCGTCAGAGCCTATGCCGAAATGCGGCAGGCTCAGCTGTATGGCAAGCTCTGAGGGGTTTTCTACCTTTTCTTCAAAACAATCGATGTAGACGTAATCGTTGCCTACGCCCTGCATCTTGGTAAACTTCATGCAGCCTGCCTCACATCTGCTGCGGCGCTTCCAGGCCGATCAGATACAGCCCGCGCTCGATCACCTGGCGCACCGCTTCGGTCAGGGCAAGGCGCGCCGCGCTCTCGCCCGCGTTGTCGGTCAGGATGCGGTGCTCGTAATAATATTTATTGTAGGCCTTGGCGATTTCGGTGGTCGCGCGGGTCAGGATGCTCGGCTCGTTGCGCAGAGCCGCGTCGCGCACCGCCTCGGGGAAGAGGGCCAGCAGCTTGACAAGGGCCAGCGCTTCATCGTCACGGAGGGCGCTGTAATCGCGCTCCGGCTTCAGCCCTTCCGATTTTCTGATTACCGAGCAGCAGCGCGCGTAGGTATACTGCACATAGGGGCCGGTCTCGCCGTCAAAGTTGAGCGCGCGGTCCCAGTGAAAGTCGATATCCTTGATGCGGCTGTTGAACAGGTCAAAGAAGATGACCGAGCCGATGCCCACCTGGCGCGCGGTCTTTTCTTTGTCGGAAAGGCCGGGGCTCTTTTCCTCGATGATGGCCAGCGCCTTTTCGCGCGCGGCGGTCAGCAATTCATCCAGATATACGGCGTTGCCGCGCCTTGTGGACAGCGCCTCGCCCTCGTAGCTGATCATGCCGAAGGCCACGTGCTCCATCTGCTCTTTGGCCCACTCGTAGCCCATCAGCTCCAGCACCTTGAACACCTGGCGGAAATGCAGATCCTGCTGATAGGCCACCACATACAGACATTTTTCAAAATCGTAGGTATCCTTGCGGTAGAGGGCGGCCGCGATGTCGCGCGTGGCGTACAGCGTCGCGCCGTCGCGTTTCAAGATCAGGCAGGGCGGCATACCGTAGGGCTCCAGATCCACCACATAGGCGCCGTCGCTTTCAACCAGCAGATTCTTTGCTTTCAGCTCGTTGACCACGCGGTCCATCTTGTCGTTGTAAAAGCTTTCGCCCGCGTAGCTGTCGAAGCTGACGCCCAGTATGTCATAGACGCGCGCGGCGTCCTTGAGCGTCAGCTCTTTGAACCAGTTAAAGATGGAGAGGGCTTCCGCGTCGCCATCCTCAATCTTTTTAAACCAGGCGCGCCCCTCGTCATCAAGAGCGGGGTCTGTCTCCGCCTCTTTATGAAAGCGCACGTACAGCTCGCTCAGCGCCTGCACGCCGCCTTTTTCCACTTCTTCTTTGCTGCCCCAGTGCTTGTAGGCGGCGATCATCTTGCCAAACTGCGTGCCCCAGTCGCCCAGATGGTTGATGCCGACCGTTTTGTAGCCGAGGTAATCGTAAATCCTCTTCAGGCTGTGGCCGATGACGGTGGTCGACAGGTGGCCGATATGAAAGCGCTTGGCGATGTTGATGGAGGAATAGTCAAGGCAGACGGTCTTGCCTTCGCCCTCTTTGCCTGCGCCCCACTTGCCGTCACTTGCCAGCACCGCCTCCACCGTGGAGCGGGCAAGGGCCTCTCTGTCCAGAAAAAAGTTGAGGTAGCCGCCCTTGACCTCGGCCCTCTCAATCATGGGGTCTGAAATCAGCGCGGACAGCCTGGAAGCGATCTGCGGCGGGCCCATGCGCAGCGCGCGCGAAAGCGAAAAGCAGGGGAAGGCCATGTCGCCAAGGCTCGGGTCAGGCGGGATCTCCAGCGCGCGGCTCAGCGCGGCCGGTTCAAAAACCGCGTCGGGATAGGCTTCTTTCGCCGCCCGGTACAGTGCCTGAGTGATGATTTCCCGCATGTCCATCCGCATACTACCCCCTTGAAAAACACACATCATCATACCATAGCAGGCAGGGGATGGCAACGATGCGGGTATAATCTGATCAAGGCTCAACGATGCATTTTTAGGAGGACAGAATGGCCGCGGAGCAGAAAAACAGGCCGCAGGAAACGCCGGTTGCAGACTACATCGCCTCTCTTGAGACCGAGGCCCAGAAGGAGGCGGCCCGCGCGCTGATCCCCGTCTTTGAGCGCGCCACAGGGGAAAAGGCCGTGGTGTGGAGCGGCAGCGGCCTGGGCTTCGGGCAGTACCGTTACCGCTACGCAAGCGGACACTCGGGATTCGCCGCCAAAGCGGGCTTCGCGCCGCGAAAAGGGAAAATATCGCTTTACCTGTTTCTTTATGGCGGCGGGCTGGACGGCTTTCTTGCCCGGCTCGGCAGGCATAAAGCGGCCGTGGGCTGCGTATATGTCAATAAGCTCTGTGACATCGACCTTTCGGTGCTGGAGGAAACGGTGAGGGAGTCCGTGCGCCTGCTGGATGAATATGCAGCCACGCAGGAAGGGTATCAATAGTACGGCGCTCCCGTCTTGTCGAAAAACGGTATTGCTGCGTCATTTTGTTATTATGGATATGGAATGAAAAGAAGGCGTTTTTCCTGATGCTGCCTTAATTTTTGTGTTTATTTTTATATTATAAATACATAAGTTCTGTTCTTGACAGGGCGGAGGAACGATCGTATAATCCCGAATAGAAACAATGTGGCCATTTTGCGACCAAAACAGCGGGTTTCCCCGCGCGTTTTGGTTTTGTTCGAATCGTGGTATCAGCTGCGCGCCTGTGTGCGGCGTGCGGATACATCATTTATAAGGAGGATAGACCATGAGAAAACTGCTGTCCCTGCTGCTGGCTGCCGCCATCCTGTGTTCCTTTGCCGCGGCTCTGGCAGGCGAAGCCAAGCCCTACGATGGCGAGACCATCCGCATCATCTTCGGCAACCATGACTGGACCAACGCCACCAAAGACCTCGTCGCCCAGTTCACCGAGAAAACCGGCATCAAGGTCGTATCGGAATCCTACCCCGAAGATCAGCTGAACCAGAAGATCACGGTGGAGCTGGCTTCCGGCGGCAAGAACCTTGACGTGTTTATGACCCGCCCCCTGCAGGAGACCAAGCTGTTCATCAACAACGGCTGGCTGATGGATCTGTCCCCCCTGTATGAGGACGCAGAGTACGATATGAAGGATTTTATCCCCTCCGCGCTGGAGATCTTCATCAAGGACGGCGTGACCTACGGCGTGCCGCTGGTGACGGAGCGCGAAGTGCTGTACTACCGCAAGGACCTCCTGGATGCCGCCGGCATCAAGGTGCCCACCACCTTTGAAGAGCTTGAAGCCGCTGCCGCGGCGCTCAACAAGCCCGAAGAAGGCGTCTACGGCTTTGTCGCGCGCGGCCTGTCCGCGGCTGCGGTGACGCAGTTCTCCAGCTTCCTGCGCGGCTTCGGCGGCGATTTCGACGTGGACGGCAAGGCGACCATCGATACGCCGGAAGCCATCAAGGCCTTTGAGTATTACGGCGGCCTGCTGCGCAAATACGGCCCTCCCGGCGCCCTCAACATGCACTGGCAGCAGGCGGCCGGCGTGTACTCCCAGGGTCAGGCGGCCTTCTGCACGGACGCAGACTCGATCTGGAAGTCCTTCAGCGGCCCCGACACCATGGTGTATGAAACCACCGGCTACGCCCCCATCCCCGGCGGCAAGCCCTACAACATCTGCTCCTGGGGCTTCTCCATCCCCGCAGGTTCTCAGAAGGCCGGCCCCGCGATGGAATTCATCAAGTGGGCGACCAGCAAGGAAATGATTGCTTTCGCGCAGGCCGCGGGCATTTCGTCCTCCCGCCAGAGCGTGTGGAACGATCCTGAGAGCATCAAGAACTATCCTGCCGATCTGGCGGCGGCCATCGCGGCCTCCAACCCCATCGGCGTTGCCTCCGACCGTCCGCTCGTGGTGCAGGTCGGCAAGGCCCGCGATATCATCGGCGCGGTCATCGTCACGGCCATTGAGGGCGGCGATGTCGCGGCGGCGGCCAAAGAAGCCAATGTCGGCTACCAGGCCATCATCGATGAAGACTTCCCCAAGAAATAAACTGTAAGGAATGACTGCGCCGGCCGCCTGCCTTCCGGGCGGGCGGCCGGCGCCTTTTCAGGCAGGAGGCAGACCTGTGACCGCATGGATCGATAAGCATATCCGCGTGATTTTTATATTGCCCTGCGTCATTTTCATTTTAGTGATGATCATCGCGCCGCTGGGCTATAATTTATATCTGAGCTTTCATAACTGGAGCATGTCGGCCGTGGTCGCGCCCGAGTTTGTGGGCTTTGGCAACTACCGCAGCCTGTTTTCCGAAAAGCGCTTCTGGGACGCGGTGCAGCGCACGGTCATTTTTGTTTTGACGGCGCTTTCCGCCCAGACGGTCTTCGGCCTGGCGCTGGCGGTGCTGGTCAACAGAAAGTACGCGGGCAAGCGCCTCGCGCAGACGTTGTTCCTTCTGCCGGTCGTCGCCACGCCCGTGGCCATCGGCATGGTGTGGAAGCTGATGTACGAGCCGACCATCGGCTTTGCCAACGTGCTGGTCAAATCCGCCGGTTTCGCGCCGCTCAAGTTCCTCGCAACCACCAGCCTGGAATCGCTGCTTTCGCTGGTGGTGGTCGATATCTGGGAGTGGACGCCCATGGTGATGCTGATGGTGTACGCGGGCCTTGTGGCGCTGCCCGACACGCCCTACGAATCCGCCCGGATCGACGGGGCCAATGCCTGGCAGCTGTTTACCAGAATCACCCTGCCGCTGGTCAGCCCGACGCTGCTGGTCGCCATGATGCTGCGGCTGATCGATGTGGTCAAGACCTTTGACATCATCTACGCCACCACGCAGGGCGGCCCCAACTTCGCGACCGAGAACATCAACATCCTCGCCTACAGCACCACCTTCTCGTATTTTGAGTTCGGCAAGGCCGCCGCCATCACGGTATTGTTCTTCATCGTGGTCATCAGCATCTCGGCGCTTTTCCTTTTGATCAGAAAGCACGCGGAGGTGGATTTCTGATGAGCAGAAAGATAAAAAAGCTGCTGTCCTCAATCGGCGCCCATGCCCTCATTTACCTGTGCCTGTTCATCGTGGTTTTCCCCTTTTTGTGGATGATGCTGGCCTCCTTCCAGACGCAGAAGGATATCATGAACGCGGGCAAGGGCCTGCTCCACTTCGCGCCGACGCTGGACAACTATCACAAGGCCTTCTGGCAGCACTCCTTCGGCCTGCCGATTTTCAACAGCTTCATCATCGGCCTGCTTTCGACCCTGTTCGCGCTGGCGCTGGGACTGCCGGCCGCCTACAGCATCGGCCGCTTCAAGCAGCGTAAGCTGTCGATGCTGATCCTTCTGGTGCGCATGATCCCCGGTATTACCTTCCTGATGCCGTGGTTCTCCATTTTTTCAAACATCGGCCTGATCGATACCTACCTTGCCATGGTGCTGGCCCACATGCTGGTGGCCCTGCCCTTCATCATCTGGATCATGGTGCCCTTCTTTGAAGGCATCCCCAGGGAGCTGGAGGAGGCCGCCTGGGTGGACGGCAGCTCGCAGGTGGGCGGCTTTGTGCGCATCATGCTCAAGCTCTCGCTGCCCGGCATCCTCACCGCTTCGCTGCTGGCCTTCATCTACTCATGGAACAACTTCATGTTTTCGCTGGTTCTTTCGGGAGCCCGCACCATCACGCTGCCGATCGCCATCTTCAGCTTTATTTCCTACGCCTCGGTCGACTGGGGCGGGCTGATGGCGGCTTCGGTGGTGATTACCGTGCCGATTCTGGTGATGTCCGTCTTCCTGCAAAAGTACATTGTCGGGGGCTTGACGGCCGGCGCGGTCAAAGGCTAAGATGCTCGGAGAAAGTGAGGCATATCAATGAAAGCACTGGTTTTAACGGGCCCGAGGCAGTTCAGCTATCAGGAGGTGGAGACACCCCTTCCCGGGCCGGGCGAAGTGAGGATCCATATCCGCGTCTGCGCTGTCTGCGGCAGCGACGTGCACGGTATCGATGGCTCGACCGGCCGCCGCAGGCCGCCCGTCATCATGGGGCACGAGGCCTCGGGCGTCATTGACGCGGTGGGCGAGGGGGTGACCGAGTGGAAAAAGGGCGACCGCGTCACCTTTGATTCCACCATCTACTGCGGGAAGTGCGATATGTGCCGCGCCGGGCACGTCAACCTGTGCGCGAACAGGCGGGTGCTGGGCGTTTCCTGCGCCGAATACAGGCAAAACGGCGCCTTTGCCGAGTATGTCTGCGTGCCCGAGCGCATTTTGTACCGCCTGCCGGACGAGGTCAGCTTTCTTTCCGCCTCGATGGTGGAGCCGCTCTCCATTGCCTGCCACGCCGCGCTGCGCGCCCCGATCACGAGGGGCGGCACCGTGCTGGTCGCGGGCGTCGGCACCATCGGCATGTTGGTGGTGCAGGTGGTCAAAAGCATGGGCGCGGGCCTTATCATCGCCGCCGATATCGACGAAAAGCGCCTGAATATGTCCCTTTCCTGCGGCGCGGATGAGACCGTCAACAGCGCAGAGCCCGGCGCGCTGGAAAAAATACTCGATTTGACCGGCGGCAGGGGGGTGGACTTCGCCTTTGACGCGACCGGCATCTCCGCCACGGTCGACCTCTGCGCGCGGGCGGGGGCGCTCAACGCCCACATCGTGCTGATCGGCAACGTGGCTCCCTCGGTCGATTTCCCGCTGCAAATCGCGGTCACCCGCCAGCAGACCTTTCACGGCAGCTGCGCCTCGGCGGGCGAATATCCCCAATGCCTCGAGCTGATCGCTTCGGGCGATATCGACGCTGCCTCGCTGGTCAGCAAAGTGGTGCCGCTTGAAGAGGGCGGCGAGTGGATCAATCGGGTGTACGACCGCGAGCCGGGCCTGTACAAGATCGCCCTTGAGGTATCCAAATGAGTGATACGCTGAAGGTCGCCATCATCGGCTGCGGCAAGGTCGGCCATTTTCACGCGAGGGCCTGGAGAGAGATCGAGGGCTGTGAGCTGGCCGCCTGCTGGAACCGCACCTTCTCGCGGGCGGAGGAGTTTGCCAAAACCTACGGCATCCGCCCCTATGAAGATCTGGAACAGATGGTGCGCGAGACGGGCGTGCGCGCCGCCTCCATCTGCACCACGCACATGAACCACGCCTCCGTGGCGTCGCGTCTGGCAAGGCTGGGCGTGCATATCATCGTGGAAAAGCCGCTGGCCGTTTCGCTCAGCGACTGCGACGAGATGATCGCCGCGGCCAAAGAGGGCGGCGTCCTCGGGGCGACCATCAGCCAGCGGCGCTTTTTTGAGGCTTCGCAGCGCGTCAAACAGGCCATCCTCGCGGGTAAGATAGGCAGGCCCATTCTCGGCACCGTCAACATGCTCGGCTGGCGCAGCATGGAATATTACCGTTCCGACCCCTGGCGGGGCAGCTGGGCGCTGGAGGGCGGCGGCGTGCTGGTCAATCAGGCCGTGCACCAGCTGGACCTGCTGCTGTGGTACATGGGCGAGGTGGAGAGTGTGTTCGGCATCTGGGATACGCTCAACCATCCGGAGCTGGAGGTGGATGATACCGCGGCCGCGGTCATCCGCTTCAAGTCGGGCGCCATTGGCAACATCTGCGTGTCCAACAGCCAGAACCCGGCGCTGTTTGGCAATGTGCGCGTGCATGGCTACAACGGCGCGTCTATCGGCGTGCAGACGGACGGCGGGGCCATGTTCATCGCCGGGGTCAGCGGCGCGGCGGAGCCGCCCGTCAACGACCTGTGGACGGTCGAGGGGGAAAGCGAGCTGCTACCTCGGTATCAGGAGGAAGACAGAAAAGCCTTCCTCTCGGTGGACGATACGCACTACTTTAGGCTCCAGCTGGAGGATTTTGCCGCCGCCATCAGAGAAAAGCGCAGCCCTTTGGTGACGCTGGAGGATGGCCGCCGCGCGGTCGAATTGTTTGAGGGCATTTACCGCTCGCAGCGCGAGGGGAAACCGGTGCATTTCCCGCTGCGCTGAGGGCATCGCATCATAAAGGAGGCTGAACCATGGGGTTTGATATCAGAGAATTTGAAGTAAGAGGCGATAAAAAGATCCGCCTGAGCGATTTTGCCACCGAGGGCGGCAAAGACCTCAATAAGAAGAAGACCATCAACGAAAGCATGCCGAAAAACATAGCGGAGATGGCTCAGCTGCAGGAAAAGCTCTACGCCGAAAACCAGCACGCGCTGCTGGTCGTGCTACAGGCGATGGACGCGGCGGGCAAGGACGGCACCATCCGCCATGTGATGACCGGCCTCAACCCGCAGGGCACGCAGGTGGTCAGCTTCAAGGCCCCCTCCAGCGAGGAGATGGACCACGACTATCTCTGGCGCATCAGCAAGGCGCTGCCCCGCCGCGGCGAGATCGGTATCTTCAACCGCTCCCACTATGAGGATGTCATCGTGGCCCGGGTGCACGATCTGGTCAAAGGCTCGCAGCTGCCGGAAGAGCTGGTCACGCCGGATATCTGGAAAAAGCGCTACCGCCAGATCAGGGATTTTGAGCAGTACCTGGCCGAAAACGGCGTGAAGGTGGTCAAAATCTTCCTGCATGTCTCCAAGGAAGAGCAGCGGGCGCGCCTGCTCGACCGCATCCGGCAGCCCGAGAAAAACTGGAAGTTCAGCTCCGGCGATATTGACGAGCGCCGCTACTGGCAGCAATATCAGGAGGCCTACGAACACCTGCTGAACAGCACCTCCACCCCCGAGGCGCCCTGGTATGTGGTGCCCGCGGATAAAAAGTGGTTCGCGCGCTACCTGGTCAGCGAAATCGTGCTGGACGCGCTGAAGGAAATCGACCCCCGGTACCCCGAGCTGTCCGAGAAAGAAAAGGGCCTGCTGGAAGAGTGCCGCGCCATCCTTGAGGCGGACAGCGAAGTGAAAAAGGAAGAACAAAACGTGACCGCCGAAAAGGAATAAGGCTGAATCACCAAACACAGAGCCTCCCGCCCAAGATTATTAGGCAGGAGGCTCTTATTTTTACTTGAGTTTTATCATCGGCTGAGCTCAGGGGAACTGCAAATACCGGCTCATCACATAGCCCGTCTTTCCCTCATAGCGGACCATCGTCCAGCCCTCGCCGCGTATCAGCACATCCACCTTCGCCCCTTTGGGAAGGTTCGTCGCCACGTCAGACGTCTTATTGGGCGCGCGGCGCAGGCGCAGACCCGAGGTGACCCTGGCCTGAATATCAGGGGGATCAATGGCCTCCAGCACCCCGTCGTCGAAAATGGTGATGAGGCGTCCCTCCTCTGTCAGGCACATCAACTCATCAGGATACTGAAGGCTGCCGTCATAGGCGACAGACACGCCGATCAGGCGCAGCTGCGTCCCCTTGGGCAGCCTGCCCTGCGTGAAATCCCATCCCAGGCGGTACCAATCCCCGCCGTTTCCCGACCCAAGATCGTAGAGCGTGCGCACCGAAAGAAGGCTTTTCTGCGCGCTTTTTGCATCAAAATCAAGGTACTGCATCCGAACAAGGCCATAATAGACGTTGCCGCCGCCTTCGCCGGTCACAAAAATGGAGGCCCAGTCGTCCGTATGATGCACCACCTGTACCCGAGCGCCCGCGAAAAGCTTGAAGTTCGCGGAGGCATCCGGATCGGCGGAGAAGCGCACATTCAGCCGGTCGAGCGGCTTGTCGCTGATGACGGTCGCCAGCGTTTTGCTGTGGTCGCCGTTTGGGTCAAGAAAACGGCTGTCGATAAACCCGCCGCCTGCCAGCTGCGCTTTGCCCTCGACCATGGCCAGCACGGTGACCTGCTCCCCATCCCGCACCTGCCAATAGGCGTAGCTGTCGCTGTAGCCGGTGGCGGAGGCTGAGCGCAGCAGGAGGCCGCCCCCCGTATGCACGGTTTGAAGGGATGCGCCTTCCACGCCCCAGTCGGCGCTGTGCGCCTCAGGATAGCTGAGCGTCCTGACCTGCCGGAGACTGTCCTTGGGCATGAAGCCGAGGACGGCGGCGCCCAGGTCGATCAGATAGTCGTCGCCAAACTCTCCGCAGACCAGGGCAAGCGTGCCCGGCGCGTGGCGGGCGCTCAGGTGCCGGTGGGAAGGGGAGGAGTACAGGGGCGCGTCCTGCATGGCGACCTGTGCAAGAAACATGTCGCAGGGCAGATCATTGCTTGGCTCACCGTGCCAATCCCGGGGCAGGGCCTTCTCGGCCTTTTTCTGGTTCACCCAGACCGTACAGTCATGCGTCAGCCAGCAGGAATAAAGGCCCTGTTCAGTCTGCAGCGACAGTTCGGCGGCAAAGCCGTTATAAAGCGTGCCTGCTTTTTTGCCGCCGCCGCTTGCGGTATAGACCGTGATGCCCCGGCCGCCGGTCGCGACCGTCAAGGGGTTGCTGCCCGCCAGCGCGCCGGGAAGGAGAGAAAAGACAAGGGCCGCCGTCAGGATGAGGGGCAGTAAACGCTTCATGCAGGTTCCTCCCGATGGTTCGTTCATCCTATACAACGCGGAATGAGGCCCCTTTCCTGCCTTCGGGCGATATTTCACCTGTTTATTTTGTCCCCCGGAATGTAGGCGGTACAGCCGCGCCCGCTTTCTTGAGCGCGTCCGTAAATACGCTCACGGGCTGCGCGCCGGAAATCTGTACGCGGCCGCCGATGATGAAGTGCGGCACGCCCCGGATGCCGAGGCGCTCCGCCTGCGCCTGATCGTAAAGAACCTCTTCAAGATAGCGGCTGCTTTTCAAAACCTCAAGCGCTCTTTTCTCATCCAGCCCGATTTCGCCGGCGAGGCGGGCCAGCGTGGCGTGGTCGGCGATATCCAGCGAATCAGTAAAATAGGCCTTCATGACGCGCTCTTCCATCTCCGCCTGCCTGTTCTGCTCTTTGGCCCAGTGGCAGAGGCGGTGGGCGTCCCGCGTGCCGGCGGGGATGGCGCTGTCCATGTTGTAGATCAGCCCATCCTCCCCGGCCTGCCTTGCAAGGCTCAGGTTCATACGGCGCGCCTGCTCATAGCTGTAGCCGTATTTTTCGGCGAGCACGGCGTGGATATCCCTGCCCGCGTAGCTTTTCTGCGAGGGGTCGAGCTGAAAACTGCGGTAGATGACCTCGGCTGCGCCGGCATCCGGGCCGAGCCGCTTCAGCGCCTTTTCCAGCCTGCGCTTGCCGATATAGCAAAAGGGACAGACCATGTCTGACCAGACTTCGATGACCATTGGTTCCTTCTCCTTATGCGGACAAAAATCAACAGGCTTGCCCGCAGTTTGATTCTACCCTGTTTTGAAGACGGAAGCTGGATCGGACGCTTCTTATTCATGAACCGATTGTTACAAAATTGCGCTCATTGTTTACCTTATTTCAAGCTTTATGATATAATGTACGCACGATATCTATAGCGGAGGGTGCGCATGGAGCTCATTGAGGTCATCGAAAGCAAAAAGCTGGGAAGAAGTCTGACGCAGGAGGAGATCGACTGCTTCGCCAGGGCGGCGGCCGACCCGAAAACACCGGATTATCAGCTGTCGGCGCTTCTGATGGCGATCCGCCTCAACGGCATGGACGCGCGGGAAACGGCCGCGCTGACCCTTTCGATGGCGCATACCGGCGACATGCTGAAGCCCGATGTGGGCGGCGTCGCCGTTGACAAGCATTCCACCGGTGGCGTGGGCGATACCACGACGCTGGTTTTGGTGCCGCTGGTGGCCGCCTGCGGCGGCAAGGTAATCAAGATGAGCGGCCGGGGCCTCGGCCATACGGGCGGCACCATCGACAAGATGGAGAGCATCCGCGGCCTGCGCACCGAGCTTTCCGAGCAGGAGGCGGTCGATATCGTGCGCCGCGTCGGCTGCTGCGTGGCCGCCCAGTCGGGCGAGCTGGCCCCGGCGGATAAGCGCCTGTACGCGCTGCGCGACGTGACCTCCACGGTCGATTCCATCCCGCTGATCGCTTCTTCCGTGATGTCAAAGAAGCTCGCCATGGGGGCGGACGGCATTGTGCTGGATATCAAGGTGGGCGGCGGCGCGCTGATGCGCACGCTGCCCGAGGCGCTTGAGCTGGGGCAGGCCATGGTCGAAATCGGCAAAAGGGCCGGCCGCCGCGTCAACGCGCTGATTACCAGCATGGAAGAGCCGCTGGGCTCGCACATCGGCAACGCGCTTGAGGTCAAGGAGGCCATCGACGTGCTGGCGGGCCGGGTCAAGGGCCCGCTGCTGGAGGTGTCGCTGCTGCTGGGCGAAAGGATGCTGCTTCTGGCGGGCCTTTGCAAGGATACGCAGGAGGGGCGCGCCATGCTGCTGCATGCGCTTGAAAGCGGCGCGGGCCTTGAGAAGCTGCGCGAGATGGTTGAGGCGCAGGGCGGCGAGGGCGAGGCGGTGACGGATGTCCGGCTGCTTCCGCAGGCGAAGCTCCAAATCCCTGTTCCGGCGGAGGAGGACGGCTTTGTTTCCGGCATCGACGCGCTGGAGGTCGGGCTGATCGCCCGCGGCCTCGGCGCCGGGCGCGTGCGTAAGGAGGATGTGATCGACCCCGCGGTCGGCCTGATTCTGCATTGCCGCGTGGGGGATGCCGTACGGGCAGGCGATACGCTGGCCGTTATTTACGCGAACGATGAAGCGAAGGGGGAGCAGGCCGCCCGCGCGCTGCTTGCCGCCGTACGCGTCGGCAAAGAGAAGACGGAAAGCCCCAAGCTGCTGTACGCCGTCATCAGCGAAGAAGGAATGGAGCTGCGCTGAAGCGCCTGTCAAATTTGATGTTTTCCAAAGACAATGGTTGGCCTGAGGCCCGAAGGAAAGGATAAAACGATATGAAACGCATGCTGGTATTTCTGATGGCGCTGTGCCTCGGCCTGCTGCCCGCTCTGGCGGAGCCTGCGGCCGCGCCCGGGCCCCTGACGCTGGAAGAGCTGAACGCCTTCACCGAGCGCCTTTTGGTGCGCGGCCTGGCCGACGCGCTGCCTGTCAGCCAGGGGGAAGACGGCCTTGGCTATATCGCCAGGGGCGAAGGCTATACGCTCTACCCCGAAAGCAGCGATCTGAGCCCCGATACCGTGCTGGCCGAAGCCGCCGTCACACTGGAGGCGGTCGAGAAGGAAGACCTGGAAGACCAGCGCGGCATTACCGTGCTGACGCCGCTGGACGTGGTGTACGCCTCCTATCCCAACGAGAACCCCTCCGTCTACGGCACCACCCTCGGCGCCGCGCTCTACCTCAAAGGCGAGCTGCCGGGCGCCGTGACGATGGGCACGGTCACCCGCGACGGGCAGGATGTGACGCTGGTTGAGCACAGCCTCTGGCTGCCGGTTGAGGATGGGTATATGAACGTCGGCATCCAGTACGTGATCGACCGCGCTCTGGTGGTGGGCATCCACTATTTCGGCGGCAGCGCGCTGAAAACCGCGGACGAGGCGCGGGCTGCCTATGACAGCGTCAAGAGCCTGCTGGCGCAGCGCGATTACTTTGCCTACGATACCGTGAGCCCCATGCCCCTGCAGAGCGAAGATTTAAGCTTCGGCGAGCTGGATTTTCTGGATCTGACGCCTGAACGCGCCGGGGAAGTGCTGGGCGAGGCGGTTTCGGACGAGCGGGTGAAGGATTCCAACGGCGACGAGCTGCGCGTGATGCAGTGGGAGGGCGTGGAAGCGGCCTTCTCCTACGGGGCGGACGGCAGCTTCAAGCGCGCCGAGCGCATGGATGTCTCCCTGCCCGGTCTGGAAGGCCCCCGCGGCCTGCGCGTCGGCACCGAGATCAAGCAGGCCATCGGCCGCTTTGAGCATGGCACGGAGCTGAACCCCACGCAGGTGCTGTACGGCGACGGCGAAACCGCGCCCTATGGCCGCATGGAAACGCAGGGCAGCGAGGCGCAGCTGCACTACGCGCTGGATCAGAACGGGGAGACCATCATGCTGATGCTGCTGTTTGTGGACGACGCGATGGTGAACATGTCCATCAGCTACTGATTTTGGTGATTTCTTTCGGCCTGCGGCGCTGGGGCTGCCTGCCGCCGCGGGCCGAAGCTCGGATGGCCTGCCCTTCCGAACCTCCCAAGAGACCTTGGGGGGTGCTTTCATGAAAACAAAGCGGCCCGCGGGGCCGGCCCCATCATAGACTCTCAGGAGGAGAAACGTGCGCATCGATCTGAGCTGTCCCGTTGAACTGTGGCACTTCCGCCTTCCGACGAAGGCTGAGCCCACGGTCAGCCTGCACATGTTCAATTTGTCTGAGAAGACGGTGGTCAGCATGCAGGCGGCCTTTATCTGCTACCGCGCGGACGGGCAGCGCCTCGGGCGGCAGGTAGAGAGAATCAGCGGCTTCAGCGGCGCGAAGCGCTCCGCCTTTGAGGTGGAGCTTGAGATTGAGGGCGGGCTTCAGGCAGCGAGCATGGATTTTGTCATCGAGAAGGTCTGGTTTATCGACGGCACGGTGTGGCGCCGCAGCCGCGATGAGCTGAGCGAATATCAGGATAATCAGCTGCCCAAAGGCCGTCAGTTGGAAACCCTGCGGCATATCGCCGGCTCCGACGCGCGCGGTTACCCAAGCGATCAGGGGGCGGTCTGGGTCTGCGTCTGCGGCAGGCCGAACCCCGCCGCGGCCACGGAGTGCGCGCGCTGCCTGCGCGACAAGCGCGAGGTGTTCACCAAAAACAACAAGGCAGCTATCGAGACCATCATTTTCAGGCATGAGAGCGCGCTGGAGGAAAAGGCGCGCGCCGCCCGCGAGGAAGCGGGGCGCATGCAGCAGGAGCGCGAACGGGAGGAGCTGGCCGGCAAACGGCGGCGCAGGCGCCTCATCGCGGGCGTCCTAAGCCTTGTGCTTGCGGCCGTGGCGGCCTGGGGCGTGTATTTTCACGGCATCCCCTACTACCATTATTATCAGGCGGGGGAGCTGGTCAAGGAGGGCAAGTACCCGCAGGCCAAGGAGATCTACCTGCGGCTTGAAGACTACCGCGACGCCGCGGATCTTGCGCTGGAGTGCGATTACCTGCGCGCGAAGGAGACGGTGAAGGCCGGTACGCTGACCTCGCTGAAGGCGGCGCAGGATATTTACGAGAGCATCTCGGGCTATAAGGACGCCGCCGAGCTCGCGCTCAGCATGCGCTATGAGCGGGCGGAGCTGCTGCGCAGCGGCGGCGAGTTTGAGCAGGCCATCGCCCTGTATACCGAGCTGGGCGGCTTCCGATCCTCCGACCAGCGCGCCCTGCTGGCCCGCTATGAGTGGGCGGCCAAATTGATGGACGAGCTGGATTACGGCGCGGCCCGCGTTAAGTTTTTGGAGCTGGGCGACTACCGCGATGCCGCGCAGCTGGCGGAAGACTGCCTGTATCTGCCCGCGAACCGGTATCTTGAGCAGGGCGAGTACCAGAAGGCGCAGGCCCTGTTTGAGCAGATGGCCGATCAGGAGAAGGCGCAGCCCCGCCTGCAGGAGCTGTTCTACCGCTGGGGCGATACCCTGTTTGAGGGCAAGAGCTTTGACGAAGCGGCCGAAAAATACCTGCTGGCCGGCGACTATCTGGATTCTTCGCGTAAGGCGGCGCTCTGCCTCTACGAGCCGGCGAGGCTCTTGATGCAGGCGGAAAATTACGCCGAGGCGCGGGAGAAATTCCTCAAAATCCCCTATTTTGAGGACGCGCAGAAGCTGGCGGAAGAGTGCGCCTATCAGCTGGGCCTCGCCGCCATGCAGGAGAACCGCTATGAAGAGGCCATCGGCCTGTTTGAGCAGGCGCCCTCCGTGCAGGCCTCGCACGAATCGGCGCTGGAGGCTTCCTACCTCTATGCACAGCAGCTGGAAGCGCAGGGCGATAAGGAAAAGGCCGTGCAGTATTATCAGCAGGCGAAGGATTATTCGGACGCGGCCGACAAGGCGCTCAGCCTGCGCTACGATCTGGGCATCGAGGCCGCCAACGCGAAAGACTTTGACAAAGCGGCTGAGATTTTCTCGGCGCTCGGCGACTATCAGAACAGCCGGGAAGAGGGGGAACGCGCCCGCTACAACCGCGCGGTCACCCGTCTGGAGGCCGGGCAGCACGAGCAGGCGATCAGCGATTTCGCGGCGCTGGGAGACTATCAAAAGAGCGCCGACTACTTAAAACAGGCCCACTATCAGCTGGCCGCCAGCCTGTCTCAGGAGGGCAAGCTTTCAGAAGCCGCGGATCATTACCGGCTGGCCGCCGATTATCAGGACGCGGCGGAGCGCCTGAAGGAAAGCCTGTATCTGCTGGCCAAACAGAAGCTTGAGGCGGGCGAGCGCGAAGCCGCCACCCTGCTGCTGAAGGAGGTCGGCGCTTATCAGGACGCTGAAGAGCTTTTGAACGGCACCGCCTACCAGCTGGCGACCGAGCTGAAGGAGCAGGGAAAGCTTCGCCAGGCGGCGGAGCAGTTCTCCCTGATCGCCGGTTATTCCGACGCGGCGGAGCAGGCGAGCGCCAGCTACGACCTGTATTATCAGGATGCCTTTGAGGCGGCGCGCGCCGCGCTGAAAGCGGGCGACTACAAGGCCGCCATGGAGGCGCTGGAGCCGCTTGACCGCGAGAACCCCGGCGAAAAGTACAAGCAGGTCAGCGGCATGTACAAGGAGGCGGTCTACGGCTACGCCGGCGAGCTGTACAGACAGAAGAAGCCCTATGAGGCGCTGCCCTACTACCGCAGGATTACCGATTACAAGGACGTCGCCTCCCACCGGCTGACCCGTGTGCCCTACCGCATTCTGGGCAAGTGGCAGACGGCGGACGGCGCCATGGTGATGGAGTTCCGGGAGGACGGCACCTGCACCATTGGCGAGCGCGAGTATTATTTCTTCGCGCAGAACTACTCCCTGCAGGTCGGCGACCGGCAGGAGGAGCTGGACATTTCCTTCAACATCCTCAACCTGACGGACTCAAGCCTCAACCTGCGGCGCCAGTCGCCGCGCGCCTCCTACCGCATGAGCAAGGTTGAAACGCCCTGATGCAGACGCTGATCGCCCGCTACAAAGAGCTGACGCGCCTGCCGGAAAATGGCGAGATTCCGGCGCTGCACGGCATCCGCGCGCTGATGATCTTTGTCATCGCGGCTTTTCATATCTGGCAGCAGAGCTGGCTGACGCCCCGCATCGCGCTGTTTGGACGGGTATACAGCGCGGACACGCTGCTGCGCAGCGGCTATATGTGGGTGGACGGCCTGCTGCTGCTATCCGGCTTTCTGTGCTATCTGCCCTATGCCGAGGCGGCGGCGGCAGGCAGGCCCCTGCCGCAGATCCTGCCCTTTTACCGCAGGCGCTTTCTCCGCATCGTGCCGGGCTATGTCTTTCATCTGCTGGTCATTGCGCTTATCGTGGCGCTGCCGCAGCGCCTCTTCCGTACCCCCGGCGATCTGGCGATGGACGTGCTGGCGCACCTCAGCTTCACCCACACCTTTTTCTATTTCAGCTACTACGCGACGCCGCTCAACGGCGCGCTGTGGACGCTGGCGATAGAAATGCAGTTTTACCTGATCTTCCCCCTGCTCGCGCGGGCCTTTGCCAGAATGCCCGCGCTCACCTACGCCCTGATGGCGGGGGCGGCCTTCGCCTTCCGCGCTGTTGTGGCCGGCTGGCCGGATACGAGCATGGGCTTCAACCAGCTGCCCGCCTTCCTGGATGTGTACGCCAACGGCTTTGTCGCGGCGGGCATCTATACCAGCCTGCGCCGCCGCATGAAGGAGGACGGCTGGACGCGCGTGCTGATGACGGCCTGCGCGCTGGCGGCCTTTGCCGCGCTGGCGCAGCTGGCAAGCGGTCAGGCGGCTGAACCCCTGGGCGAGGGGATACGCCTCGGGCAGATGGCCCGGCGTTACCCGCAGTCGGTTCTGACAGCGCTGTGCATGCTGGGCTTTTCGCTGGGGCTGGGCGGCTTTAGGCTGCTGTTTGGCAACCCGTTCACCCGCTTTCTGTCCGGCATCAGCTACCAGTTTTACATGTGGCACCAGATTCTGGCCGTGCAGCTGCGGAGGTGGAACCTGCCCTACTCCGAGCTTGCGGAGCCCAACCGCGCGGGCGATCTCCTCTGGCAGAGGCGGTATACCTGGCTGTGCTGGCTGGGCGCGCTCGCGCTGGCCGTGCTTTGTACCTATCTGATCGAGCGCCCGCTGGCAAGGCTGGCGGGATCCAGAAGCAAAATAAAAAAGGAGAGAAATCGCACATGAAGGACCCGAGAATTACAAAACTGGCGGATATACTGGTCAACTACTCCACGGCAGTAAAGCCTGGGGAAAAGATACTGATCGAGGACCGCGGCATCAACCGCGAGCTGGTGGTGGCGCTTGTCAAGGCCGTGTACGCCGCGGGCGGCATCCCCGCCGTCAGCCTGATGGACGGCGAGGTCGACCGCGCCCTGATGCAGGGCTATACCAAAGAGCAGCTGGATTGGTACGCCGAAATGGACTCAAGGCGCATGAGCGACTGCGCGGCCTATATCGCCGTAAGAGGCGGCAGCAATGTGTTTGAATCCGCCGACGTGCCGCAGGAGAAAAAGCAGCTGTACAGCCTGCGCTACGGCCAACCCGTGCACATGCAGATCCGCGTGCCCAAGACCCGCTGGGTGGTGCTGCGCTACCCCAGCTCCGCCATGGCGCAGCAGGCCGGTATGAGCACCGAGAGCTTTGAGGATTTCTTCTTCAAGGTCTGCACGCTGGATTACCGCGCCATGAGCCGGGCGATGGATCCGCTGGTCGCTTTGATGCAGCGCACCGACCGGGTGCGGCTGACCGCGAAGGGCACCGATCTTACTTTCTCCATCAAGGGGCAGACGGCCATCAAGTGCGACGGCTTCCTCAACATCCCGGACGGAGAAGTCTATACCTCGCCCATCAAGGGCAGCGTGGAGGGCGTGCTGCAGTACAATACGCCCACGCTCTATCAGGGCCTGACCCACGAGAACGTGCGCCTGGTGTTCAAGCAGGGCAAAATCGTGGAAGCGACCGGCAACTACACCAAAGAGCTGAACGAGATCCTCGATACCGACGAGGGCGCGCGCTATATCGGCGAGTTCGCCATCGGCGTCAACCCCTTTATCAAAGAGCCCATGAAGGATACGCTGTTTGACGAGAAGATTCAGGGTTCCTTCCACTTTACGCCCGGCAACAGCTACGACGACGCGCCCAACGGCAACAAGTCGGCCGTCCACTGGGATATGGTCTGCATCCAGCGGCCGGAATACGGCGGCGGCGATATGTATTTTGACGATGTGCTGGTCCGCCATGACGGCCGCTTTGTGCTGCCGGAACTGCAGGGGCTCAATCCCGAAGCGTTTGAGGAGAAAGAATAATGAATACGAACCCGATTACGCTCAAGATGGGCGGCGCCGCGCCCGACGTGGTCATCCGCCCCTATTTGCTGGATAACTCGCCTGAGATCGAAGCGGACAGAAAGCATCCTCTGGTGGTTCTGCTGCCGGGCGGCGGCTACTTCTTCCGCTCCTTCAGGGAGGATGAACCCATCGCGGTGCGCCTGCTGGGCGAGGGCATCAGCACCTGCGTGGTGGAATACTGCGTGACGCCCCATATCTTCCCCGCCGCCATGCTGCAGGTGCTGCGCACCATCGCCTACGCCAGGCAGCACAGCGAGGAATGGCACATTGACCCTGATAAAATCATCGTGATGGGCTTCTCGGCGGGCGGCCACCTCGCGGCCAGCACCGGCGTTTTCTGGAGCAAGCCCTTCTACGCCGAGAAAATCGGCCTGACGCCTGAAGAGGTGCGGCCCAACGGCCTGATGCTGGGCTATCCCGTCATCAGCTCGGGCGAGTTCGCGCACAGGGATTCCATCAAGAACCTGCTGGGCGAGGAGATTGATATTTTCAGCCAGACGGTGTCGCTGGAGCTGCAGGTCAATAAGGACGTGCCGCCCACCTTCCTGTGGCATACCTGGTTTGATCAGGCCGTACCGGTAGAAAACTCGCTGCTGTTCGCCTCCGCGCTGCGCAAGGTGAATGTACCGGTGGCTTTGCATATCTTTACCAAGGGCGTGCACGGCATTTCGCTGTCCAACGATCAGGTCTACGGGCCGGATAATAGGCTCAACGCCCGCGGCGACGTTGCCCGCTGGGTTGAACTGTTTGTCGATTGGCTGCGCCAGCTCTGAGCCCCGAATTAGGGCTTTACATCCATATCCCCTTTTGCGCGAAGAAGTGCGGCTACTGCGATTTTCCCTCGTTTGAAGGCTGCATGCATTTTCGCGCGCCCTATGTGAAACGGCTGGTTTACGAGATAACGGAGCGGGCGGAAGGCTATGGCCACCCCCTCATCCATACCGTGTTCATCGGCGGCGGCACGCCGAGCCTGCTGCAGCCGCAGCAGATAAGCGAGGTGCTGAGCGCCCTGCGCCGCAGCTTCCCGCTGGCGGAGGGGGCCGAAATCAGTTGCGAAGCCAACCCCGGCGCGCTGACGGAGCGCTTTGTGGACGCACTGCTGGAAGGCGGCGTCAACCGCCTGTCGCTGGGCGCGCAGAGCGCGGACGCGGGCCAGCTTTCGCTGCTGGGGCGTCAGCACTCGTGGCCTCAGGTGGAGCAGGCGGTGCGCCTTGCGAGACGGGTTGGTTTTGACAACATCAACATCGATTTGATGCTCGGCATCCCGGGGCAGACCCTTTCCATGTGGCAGGATACGCTGGAAGAGGCGCTCGCCCTGCCGCCCGGGCATCTTAGCTGTTACGGGCTGATTGTGGAAGACGGCACGCCCCTGCAGCGCAAAATCGAAAGCGGCGAGCTGGCGCTTCCCCCGGAAGAGGAGGAGCGGGCGATGTATGACTATGCCATCAGCCGCCTTCAGGCAGCCGGTCTTCTCCAGTACGAAATCAGCAATTTCGCCCTGCCCGGCCGCGCCTGCCGGCACAACCTCAACTGCTGGCGCAGAGAAGACTATCTGGGCTTCGGCTCGGCCGCCCACGGGCTTGAATATGGGCATACCCGCCGCGTCAACCCGGCCGGCATTGAGGCCTACCTGCGGGGCGAGCCGCCCCTCGTCCAGCGCCTGAGCCGCGGGGAGCGCATGTTTGAATCGGTCATGCTGGGCCTGCGCCTGCGGGAGGGCCTCAGCCTTTCCCGTTTTGAAGAGGTGTACGGCCTCCCCTTTGACGGCGTTTACGGCGGCGCGGCAGAGGCCGCCGTCAGGCTCGGGAGGGCGGAGTATACCGCGGACGGCTTCTTCAGGCTGACCCGCAGGGGCATGGACCTGATGAATACCGTGCTTCTTGACTTTATGCCGGCAGATTCATTATCATGAATGCAAGAAATGTACAGTCTGCCGCGTTATATCAATACAAAGGCAGAGGAGGTTTCCGATGAAACTCACGAACAAGGCGCTCAGCCTCCTGCTTGCCGCCCTTGTGCTGGCAGGCGCGGCCCTGCCGCTGCAGGCGGCGGCCGTTCCGGTTGAGAATGTCTACGCATACGTGGTCAACACTTCCTGGCTCAACATCCGCTCCGGCCCCGGCCTGGGCTACGAGGTGCTGGGTCAGGCGCTGCGCAACGAGCTGGTGCAGATTCTTTCCTATGAAGACGGCTCTACCTGGGTCAGCGCGCGCATCGTGTCCAGCGGCGTTGTCGGGTTTATGGATTCAACCTATCTTTCCACCACGCCCGCAGCCGCGGTGACCCCCGCGCCTTCTGTGCCTGTCACCCCCATGGTTTCTTCGCCCATCAACATGCGCGCCGTGGTCAAGAACCCGGTGCCCACCCAGTTTCTGAACCTGCGGCAGTACGCCTCGTACTCCGCGCCGGTGCTGGGCATCTATTACAACGGCACGCAGATGACCGTCATCAACGAGACGGACGGCTGGTACTACGTGCAGATGGATTCGGGCCTGCGCGGCTATTTCCGCCGCGAGTACGTGAGCTTTGATCTGGAGGGCAGCGCCCCCGGCATCCCGTCCATTATCGATACGGCCTATATCACTTCTTCCGGCGGGCGCGTCAACGTGCGCCAGGGCCCGGGCTACAACTACGCGGTCATCGCCTCCTACTACCCGGGCAAGAAGGTCTCCGTCTACTCCAAATCGGGCACCTTCTGGCAGGTGTCGGTAGACGGGCTGATCGGCTACATCGACCACAACTTCCTGAAAACTTCCGGCAGCGGCGGCGGGTCTACGACAGGCAACGCGACCGTGAAGGGCAGCGGCAGCCTCAACCTGCGCGCGCTGCCCAGCACCCGGGCGCGCGTGCTGGGGCAGTACGCGCCCGGCACCTCGGTCAAGGTGACCGCGCAGGGCCTTGACTGGTGCGCCGTCACCATCCCCTCCTCGGGCGTCAAGGGCTACTTTATGACCAGGTATCTGAAGCTCTCCGGCCTGCCTGAAATACCGACCAAAATCGTCAAGAATAGCGGCAGCTATGTCAACCTGCGCAGCCAGAACAGCCAGAGCAGCAATGTCATCACCAAGGTGCCGCACAACAGCGTGGTCACCATCCTGACGCCGCCCAGCGGCGGCTGGTCGCGGGTGCGCTACGGCAGCGTGAACGGCTATATGATGAGTTATTTCCTCAAGTAATATTGTATAGGTGTCAAAAAAGGGACTGCGCGAGGCAGCCCCTTTTTGATAGATTTCTGTCATACCAATGAAATTTGTTCATGCATCCAAAGCGGCGAGGAATTTTGGCCTGAGGCAAGAAGTGAAAGCGAAGGCGTAGCAGCGCTACGTCAAGCTTTCCGCGACACAGTATCAGGCTAAAATAACCGCCGCGATGATGCGTTAACAAGTTGAATTGGTATCAGTCGTACAGCGGATATTTACCGGTCAGTCCTGCCGCCATGGCGCGCACATCCTCAACCGCCGCTTCGCCGCGGCTTAGGATATCGGCGATGCCTTCCGCGATCAGGCGCATGTCGCCTTCCACCATGCCGCGCGTGGTGACGGCGGGGGTGCCGATGCGGATGCCGCTGGTTACGGCCGAGGTGCGCTTATCCCTCGGCACCATGTTCTTGTTGACGGTGATGTTGGCCTGGCCCAGCAGATCTTCCATGCGGGCGCCGGTCATCTCAAGATCGGCAAAGTCGAGCAGCAGCAGGTGGTTGTCGGTGCCGCCCGATACCATGCGCACGCCCAATTCGGTAAAGCGCTCCTCAAGCGCCTTGGCGTTGAGCACGATCTGCTTTTGATAGTCCTTAAAGCCCGGCTGCAGCGCCTCGCCGAAGCAAATGGCCTTGGCGGCGATGATGTGCATGAGCGGGCCGCCCTGTATGCCGGGGAAGATGGCCTTGTCGACCGCCCTGGCATGCTCTGCTTTGCAGAGGATCAGGCCGCCCCTCGGGCCGCGCAGGGTCTTGTGCGTGGTGCTGGTCACGATGTCGGCATAGGGTACGGGGGAGGGGTGCAGGCCGGCGGCCACCAGCCCCGCGATGTGCGCCATATCCACCATCAGGTAGGCGCCCACCATGTCGGCGATCCTGCGGAAGCGCTCAAAGTCGATCACGCGCGGGTAGGCGGAGGCCCCGGCCACGATCATGCGGGGCTTGTGCTCCTTGGCCAGCGCCTCGACCGCCTCATAGTCGATGGTCTCGGTCTTCTCATTGAGGCCGTAGCTGATAAAGTGGAAATACTTGCCGGAGATGTTGAAGGGGCTGCCGTGGGTCAGGTGGCCGCCGTGGCTCAGGCTCATGCCCAGCACCGTGTCGCCGGGCTTTAAGAGCGCGTAGTAGGCGGCCATGTTGGCCTGCGAGCCGGAATGGGGCTGCACGTTGGCGTGCTCGGCGCCGTAGATCTTCTTCACCCGCTCGCGGGCCAGGTCTTCGACCACGTCCACATACTCACAGCCGCCGTAGTAACGCTTGGCGGGGTAGCCTTCGGCGTATTTATTGGTCAGCGGGCTGCCCATGGCGGCCATGACGGCCTTCGATACAAAATTTTCGGAGGCAATCAGCTCGATATGATCCTCCTGCCGTCCGCACTCGCGGCGGATGGCCTCCATCACCTCAGGGTCACGGTTCAGGCTTTCGGGCAGTGTCCACATATCAGCGCCTCCAAAATATTTTAGTATGTAAAAACCGCATGCCGTGTCAGGCACCCCCGCAGCACATCCCATTCAGCGCTTACTGCTGCTTCCTTCCGGACCTGACAGGGTTCACACCATGAAATCGCACAGGACCCGACACTTCATGCGGCTCAATTATGATAGCCGATTTTGCCTCTTTATGCAAGCAAACTGCACGAAACGTCCGCCGTTTTTCCGAAACGGCAGGGCGCGCGGGGAGGATGTGCAAAAGGTACCCGCGGTGGGTATCATCTTTGCATAAGGCACGCGGAGCCTGACCGGCAGACGCGCTGCCGACTGACTAAAGGAGTGAAGACATGCAATATCTTCTGCTGTTTTTGGAGGGAGTGATCACCTTCATCTCCCCCTGCCTGCTGCCGATGCTGCCGATTTACCTGTCGTTCTTCGCGGCCGGTGACACAGACAGACGCAGAACCCTGCGCAATGCCCTCGGCTTCGTACTCGGGTTTACCCTTGTGTTTGTTACCATGGGCGCCTTCGCGGGCGTGGTGGGCAAGCTGGTGCGCGAGCATCAGACCGCGCTCAACCTCGTCACGGGCCTCATCGTCATCCTCTTCGGCCTCAACTTTCTGGGCGTCATCAACATCGGCTTCCTCAACCGCACGGCCCAGAAGGACGCCAATACCAAAAACCTCAACTTCTTCTCGTCCCTGCTGTTTGGCATCGTGTTCTCCATCGGCTGGACCCCCTGCGTGGGCGCCTTCCTCGGCTCGGCGCTGCTTCTGGCCTCTCAGGGCGGGTCGCTGCTGCAGGGGCTTGTGATGCTGCTCGCCTTCTCGCTGGGCCTCGGTATCCCCTTTGTGGCCAGCGCCCTGCTGATCGACCGCCTGAAAGGCGCGTTCGACTTCATCAAGCGGCACTACCGCGTTATCAACCTGATCTCGGGCATCATCCTCATCCTCGTCGGCATCCTGATGGCCACGGGCCATATGGGCTACTGGCTGTCCCTACTCAGTTTTTAGGAGATTGAATTATGAACAAGAAAACAAAAACCCTTCTTTCGCTGATCGGCTTCACCCTGTTCATCGCTATCGCCGTGTTTGCCTACAATAAGCTGGGTCGGCAGGTCAAGCCCGGCAGCGCGCTCAATGTAATCGATCCTCAGCCGCAGGCTACGGCCGAAGCGACCACCGCCATGGAGGCAGCTGCAACGGCCGAAGCGAGCGCCACGCCCGAAGCCACCGCTGAGCCTGAAAAGACGGAGCAGGCCGTCGTGACGCCGGAGTCGAGCAAGGCCCCCGCGGCTGCCGAGGAGCCCGCCAGGACGGAGGAAGCCGCGCAGATGAGCGCGAAGGCGGAGGCCGAAGCGCCGGAGCAGTCTGAAGCAACCGCCGCCATGAGCGAGACGCCTCAGGAAACGGCGCAGGCCGAAGCCACCGAGGCGGCGCAGACGGCAAAGGAGCAGGCCGCTGAAACCGAGCGGCCCAGAACGAAGGCGCCCGATTTTACGGTGCAGGACGCGGACGGCAAGGCTGTCAAGCTGTCCGACTTCCTCGGCAAGCCCATTGTGCTCAATTTCTGGGCCAGCTGGTGCCCGCCCTGCAAGGGCGAGATGCCCGAGTTCAACGAGGTCTATCAGCAGGTGGGCGGCGACGTGCAGTTCATGATGGTCGACCTGGTGGACGGCAGCAGGGAAACCAAAGAGAAGGGCGCCAAGTATGTGGCCGATATGGGCTTTGAGTTCCCCGTGTTCTTTGACATGGATCAGTCCGTCGCCATGACCTATGGCGTGGCCAGCATCCCCACCACCTACTTCATCGACGCGGAGGGCTATCTGGTCGCCGGCGCGCAGTCGGCCATCGACGCCGCGACGCTGATG
>CAYZTQ010000020.1:0-26360 GCA_964481445.1 uncultured Christensenella sp.
ACCAAATCATAACCACACCAAAACGAAAACAGGGGGCGGCGAAAGCCGTCCCCTTGCTTATGCAATCGGTCAGTTATACCTCGGCACCAGCCCCTGCGCGCTCCAGGGCAGCCAGGCGACCGCGCCATGCAGCATGTTGAACACCACATAGTAGCGCCAGTGCTTGCGCCAGCCGCCCAGCGTGGAATAGCTGGTGGAATTGATTTCCGTCTTGGGCAGCCTTGCCTGCAGCTGGCTGACCAGCACCGGGTCGACCGGGTCGCTGCTGTCGCGGTTGTTGGCGTTGTAGATCCATAGCCGCTGCAACTGGCCGAGGCTGTAGAGGGGTGAAAAATCCTGCGTCTGGTTAAAGGCGAGGTTGAGGTCGATCAGCCGGTCAAGGCCGGAAAGCGGCGAATAGTCCGCGATGTAGTTGTTAAACAGCTCCGCGTACTCAAGATCCTTCAGCCCTGCCAGCGGGCTGATATCGGTGATGAAGTTGTTGGCGAGGATGATGACGCGCAGCTTTTTCAGATCCTTCATAAAGCTGATGTCGTCGATCGCGTTGTGCCCCAGGTCGAGCGCCATCAGGTTTTTGCAGTACTTCAGCTGCCTGAAATCGGCGCTTTTATGCAGCTTTGAGCGGTTGTTGTGGTTGATGGCGTAGGCCGTCGCGTCCGTGCGCACATAGTGGTCCTCGACCAGGCGGATGGTCCAGCCGAAATCGATGCCGGGAAAGGCTTCCGCCAGCCGGTCGATGTCTTCCGCCTTCAGGCGGCTCTCGTACATATCCACTTTTTTGAGCGCAGGGTGCTGCCTGAGCCAGCGCATCAGGGCGTCCACATCACGCACCCTGGTTTCGCGCAGGTTGACATAGCTCTGCGCGCCGTCCAGGGCGGGCAGCGTCTGCGCCTCCTCCCGCGCCAGCGAGGCGGCGGAGGGCATCAGCAGGGCGAGCAGCAAGGCAAGGGAAACAAGTTTTTTCAGCAATTCAGACAATCTCCGGTTTTTGAAACTTGGCCTCCGCTTTTGAACGAAAACCGGCTGCATTATAACAGCGATCGCATAAATCGGCAACAAATAAGAAACAATTGTAACATGGAGTTCATAATCGTGGGGGTGTCCCGCGATTTCCCAAACGAGGGATTTTCTTGATTGGCAGGGAAAACGCGGCGGCGCGGCGAACAATCAGAACACAACAAATCAAAGGAGGACGCGCCATGGAGACGAAGCTGATCCTGGCTGCCTGCTGCCTGCTTGTGATGCTGGTAGGCGGCGCCTTGTACATGAAGACATACAGACGGGAGGGGAAAAGCAAAAAGGCGCTGGCGCTCAAGGGCGGCACGACGCTGATCGCGGCCCTCCCCGCCCTGTTCGCGGCGCGCGGCGGGGATGGCTCCGCCCTTTGGATCCTTTTCGGCATCGCGCTGTGCGCGCTGGCGGATGTGGTGCTCGAGCTGCATTTTCAGGGCGGCATGCTGGCCTTCGCGCTGGGGCATGTGTGCTATGTCGTGGCCTTCCTGTCAGTCGGCGGTGTCGGCACACTGAACTGGGCCGGCTGGGCGCTGCTTTCCGCTATTACGGTGCTTTATATCAAAACAGTCGCCAAGGGCAGCCGCGAGCCGCTGCTGCCCTTCATGCTCTACGGCGTTATGATCTCCGCGATGCTGGCCTCCTCCCTCGGCTGCGGCCCGCTGGCCGCCATAGGCGCCCTGCTCTTTGTCATTTCCGACAGCACGCTGCTGTACGGGCTGGTGCGCGAAAAGAAAAAGGGGCACGACCTTGCCGTGATGCTGACCTACTGGGGCGCGCAGTACCTGATTGGCCTGTCCGCTCTGGCTCGCGCGCTCTAAAGCGCTGGTGCCGGTCTTGTAAAGGCGGGTATACTTTGCTATAATCAATCGAAACAATATGTTTCGAGAGGAACAATTATAGGAGGGAAATCCATGAAGAAACTTCTGGCCCTGGTCATGGTTCTGGCGCTTGCGCTGCCTTTCGGCGCTCTGGCTGCCGAGACCTATGAAATCGCACTGATTACCGACGTCGGCAACATTGACGACAAGTCCTTCAACCAGGCTTCCTGGGAGGGCGTGGTGCAGTTTGGCGAAGCCAACGGCGTGAGCCATGCCTACTATCGCCCGTCTGAGGATTCCAACGACGCCCGCGTTGAGAGCATCAAGGCTTCCATCGCCAAGGGCGCCAAGGTGGTCGTGCTGCCCGGCTATCTGTTCGCGGATGCCGTTGCGGCCGTGCAGAATGAATATCCCGAAGTGAGCTTCATCGTGCTGGATACCGCTCCCGCCGGCGAAGCTGGCAAGAACACCTATTCCGTGCTCTATCAGGAAGAGCAGGCTGGTTATCTGGCCGGCTATGCCATCGTCAAGGACGGCTACAGCAAGCTGGGCTTCCTGGGCGGCATGGCGGTCCCCGCCGTGGTGCGCTTCGGCTACGGCTTTGTGCAGGGCGTTGAGGCCGCTGCCAAAGAGCTGGGCGTGACCCCCGAAATCAAGTACTGGTATGCCGATACCTTCGGCCCCAACGATGATATCAAGACCAAGATGAACGCCTGGTATACCGAGGGCACCGAAGTGGTCTTTGCCTGCGGCGGCGGCATCTACCTGTCCGCTCTGGCTGCGGCTGAGGAATCCGGCCACGGCAAGCTGATCGGCGTTGACAAGGATCAGGCTTTCGAGAGCGAGCTGATCATCACCAGTGCGATGAAGAACCTGACCGGCTCCGTCGTGCAGGCGCTGACCAGGATCTACGAGAACGGCGCCAGGCTGCCTGAGGACATGCAGGGCGTTGTGGCTACTCTCGGCGCTGCTGATGATGGTATTGGCCTGCCCACCGCCGAAGGCAGCTGGCGTTTTGCCAAGTTTACCATGGACGAATACAACGCGCTGTATGCCAAGCTGAAGGACGGCTCCGTGGTCGTCTCCGCTGACATCGAGAACCAGCCTGCCGTTGAAGTGACCAAGGTGGATTACCAGAACTAATCAGGTTGGGAAGCGCGGCCCTGGCCGCGCTTCCCTTTCATATCCTTGAGGCGAAGAGCCCCAGACGCACCGCCTGCCCTTCGGGGCGGGCGTTGTCTCATATCAACAGACTGCCTGCACAGGGAGGAAGCATGAGCGACTACATCATCGAAATGCTGAACATCACCAAAACGTTCCCCGGCATCAAGGCGAACGACAACATCACCCTGAGGCTGAAAAAGGGTGAGATTCATGCCCTCCTTGGGGAAAACGGGGCCGGCAAATCCACGCTGATGAGCGTGCTGTTCGGCCTGTACCAGCCGGATTCGGGCAGCATTCTCAAGGCGGGGGAGCCGGTCAAAATCAGCAGCCCCAACGACGCCAACGACCTGCACATCGGCATGGTTCACCAGCACTTCAAGCTGGTGGAGGTGTTCACGGTGCTGGACAACATTATTTTAGGCGCCGAGAAGACGCGCTGGGGCGTGCTTAAAAAGGATGAGGCCCGGAAAAGGGTGGTCGAGCTCAGCGAGCGCTACGGCCTGAAGGTGGACCCGGACGCGAGGATCGAGGATATTTCCGTCGGCATGCAGCAGCGCGTGGAGATTCTCAAAATGCTGTACCGCGACAATGAGATCCTCATTTTTGACGAGCCGACCGCCGTTCTGACCCCGCAGGAGATCGACGAGCTGATGGAAGTGATGCGCGGCTTTGCCAGAGAGGGCAAGAGCATCCTGTTTATCACCCATAAGCTGGCCGAGATTATGAAGGTGGCCGACCGCTGCACCGTGCTGCGCAAGGGCCGCCTGATCGGCACCGTGGAGATCGCGGATACCAGCCGCGAGGAGCTTTCGCGCATGATGGTGGGGCGTGACATCAGCTTCAATGTCGATAAGCAGCAGATGGAGCCGGGGGAAACGGTGCTGGAGGTCGAAAACCTCACCGTGCCCAGCCGCCTGCATAAGAAAAACGCGGTCAAAAACGTCAGCTTCCAGGTGCGGCGGGGCGAGATCGTGTGCCTGGCGGGTATCGAGGGCAATGGGCAGACCGAGTTTGTGCAGGCCCTGACGGGGCTTGAAAAGGCCAGCTCCGGCAGCATCCGCCTCAAGGGGCAGGAGATGATGGCCATGCCCATCCGCTCTCGCAGCCGCCTCGGTATGAGCCATATCCCCGAAGACCGGCACAAGTTCGGCCTGGTGCTCGATTTTACGCTGGAAGAAAATCTGGTGCTGCAGCGATACTGGGAAAAGGAGTTTCAGCGCCATGGGCACATCCTCAGACGGCCCGTGCGCGAGTATGCCGAGCGCCTGATCAGGCAGTACGACGTGCGCTCCGGCCAGGGCGCGCAGACCACCGTGCGCAGCATGTCGGGGGGCAACCAGCAGAAGGCCATTATCGCAAGAGAGATGGACAAGGGGGCCGACCTGCTGGTAGCGGTGCAGCCGACCCGCGGCCTGGATGTCGGCGCGATTGAGTATATCCACCGCCAGATCGTCGCCCAGCGCGACGCGGGCAAGGCGGTGCTGCTGGTCTCGCTGGAGCTGGATGAGGTGATGGACGTTTCCGACCGCATTCTGGTGATGTACGAGGGCGAGATCGTCGGAGAGTTTGACCCCAAACAGGTCAGCGTGCAGGAGCTGGGGCTCTACATGGCGGGCGCCAAGCGAAACGATACGAAGAAGGAGGCCGTGTGAACATGAAGAAAAAGGCAAGCATGCCCAAGGGGGCGCTCAACCTGACGGCCTCTCTGGTCTCCATTCTGGCGGGCCTGCTGTTCGGCTTTATCCTGCTGATGATTTTCAACTTCGACAAGGCGCTCTACGGCTTTGGCAACATCGTCTTTACCGGTCTGCGCTCGCCCGACCGCATGGCCAAGGTGCTGTATACCGCGGCGCCGCTTCTGATGACGGGTCTTTCGGTGGGCTTCGCGTTCAAGACGGGGCTTTTCAACATCGGCGCGAGCGGCCAGTATACCGTGGGCGCGGTGCTGTCGCTGGTCGGCGCCATCCTCTGGCAGCTGCCCTGGTATGCCTGCATCCTGCTGGGCATGATCGGCGGGGCCGTCTGGGGCGCCATCCCCGGCATCTGCAAGGCGCTGTTCAACGTCAACGAGGTCATCACCTCCATCATGTTCAACTGGATCGGGCTGTTTGCCGCCAACCTCTTTTTGTACAACAGCCCCAAGATGCTGGCCAACGCCTGGGGCGCCATCAATAAGGACAGAACGGCGGCTCTCTCGGCGGCCAATCCCTCGGCCATCCTGCCCAAGCTGGGCATGGACAAGGCCATGGGCTCCAACTACATGAACATCTCCATCTTTGTCGCTGTCATCGCGGCTTTCGTGATGTGGTATGTGCTGCAGAAGACCACCTTCGGCTACGAGCTGAAAGCCTGCGGCTATAACCGCAACGCCAGCCGCTACGCGGGCATCAACGACAGGCGCAACATCGTGCTCTCCATGGTGATCGCGGGCGCGCTGGCGGGCCTTGGCGGCTCGCTGTACTACCTGTCGGGCACCGGCCAGTTCACCATGGGCAAGCAGCTGCTGACCATGGGCTTCAACGGCATCCCGATCGCGCTTTTGGCGGCCTCGCATCCCCTCGGCACCATTTTGAGCGCCCTCTTCATCGGCTATATTCAGGTCGGCGGCGAGGCGCTGCAGCCTGAGTTCGCCAAGGAGATCATCGACATCATCATCGCGGCCATCATCTACCTGAGCGCCTTCTCGCTGCTGATGCGCGAATTGATACTGCGCGGCCGCAGCCGCAGGGCTGTCCGGGCGGAAGAAGCCGCCCGGGCGGAAAACGCAGACGAGGACGCCCCGCAGACGGCGGAGACTTCGGAGGAATGAGATGAACATATTAGCCGATATTCTGAGCGCAACCCTGCTGTTTGCTGTCCCCCTGCTGCTGGTCGCCCTGGGCGGCATGTTCTCCGAGCGCAGCGGCATCATCAACATCGCGCTGGAAGGCATCATGGTCATCGGCGCGCTGATGAGCACGCTGCTGCTGCGCGCCTTTGACCTGACGGGCTTTGGCGCGGCGCAGCCCCAGCTGGCGGTGCTGATCGCCATTGTGGCGGCCGGGCTTTCGGGCACCATCTACGCGCTGCTTCTGGCCTTCGCCTCCATCAACCTGAAGGCCGACCAGACCATCGGCGGCACGGCCCTCAACATGCTGGCCCCCGCCTTCGCGGTGGTGCTGACCTGGGCCATTCAGGGGCAGGGCAATACCACCATCCTGATCCCCGGCTGGGTGCGCATCACGGCGGAAAACGCGGGGCTGGCGGGCAATGAGAGCTTCTGGGTGCGGCTCATCTTCAAATCGCTCTACCTGACCACGCCCATGGCGCTGCTGCTGATGGCGGTTTCCTCCTTCATCATGTACAAGACGCGGCTGGGCCTCCGCCTGCGCTCCTGCGGCGAGCACCCGCAGGCGGCCGACAGCGTGGGCATCAACGTGTACCGCATGCGCTACATCGGCGTATTGATCTCAGGCTTTCTGGGCGGCGTGGGCGGCCTGGCCTTCACGCTGGCCGCGGGCAGCGGCTTCCAGTCGCAGGTGGCCGGCTACGGCTTCCTCGCGCTGGCGGTTATGATCTTCGGCAACTGGAAGCCCCTCAACATCCTCGGAGCGGCGCTGTTCTTCGCCTTCTTCAAAATCATCGGCAGCTACTCGGCTTCCATCCCCTTCCTGCCCGATTTCAAGGAGGTGCGCTCCAGCGAGTACATCTACCTGATGCTGCCCTATATCGTCACCATGATTGTGCTGATTCTGACCAGCAGGAAATCGCGCGCGCCCAAGGCGGAGGGCATCCCCTATGACAAGGGGGCGCGCTAAACCGTGCAGGAGGTCATGAAGGGCGTTCTTGGCTTCTTCTCGCAGGCCACGGCGGACGCGGCGCTGCGTATCCTCGGCGCGGTCGCCATGGTGGCGATCGGCCTGTTTGTCATCAAGCAGGTGATGCGCCTGTTTGACCGCTACACGAAGAACAAAAAGCTCGATCAGGGCGTGATGAGCTTCCTGTCGAGCCTGCTTAAAATCACCCTGCGGGTGGTGCTGTTCATCATGGCGGCCACCTATCTGGGCGTGCCCAACACCAGCTTTATCGCCATCCTTTCTTCCATTGGGCTGGCCGTGGGCCTTGCCCTGCAGGGGAGCCTGGGCAACTTCGCGGGCGGGCTGATGCTGCTCACCTTCCACCCCTTCCGCGTGGGCGACTATATTCAGGCGGGCGATGTGGCGGGCACCGTCAGCAGCATCAACATCCTCTACACGCAGCTCAACACCTTTGACAACAAGCTGGTCATCGTGCCCAACAGCACGCTGTCAAACGGCGTGGTGACCAACTTTTCCGCCCTGTCGACCAGAAGGGTGGATATCAACTTTCTGGTGGCCGCGGGCAGCGACATCGAAACCGTGAAGGGGCTGATGAACGGCGCCGCAAACGAGCACCCGCTGGTGCTGGAGATCCCCGAGCCCGCCGCCCGCATGGACGGCATGAACAAGGGCCTGATGAGCTTTACCCTGCGCTGCTGGGTCAAGACCGCCGATTTCTGGACGGTGACCTACGATTTGAACGAGCGCCTGAAGAAGGAATTTGACAGCCGGAACATCCTGCTGCCGCCCCCGCCTTCCGAGATACGCATTGTGGAGGGAAGAACGCCGTGAACGGGGAAATCTGCCCCTGGGCGCTGCGCACGCCGCTGGAGCGCGTCTACCATGATGAGCAGTGGGGCCGCCCCCTGCACGACGACGCGCGGCTGTTTGAGCTGCTGGTGCTCGAGTTTATGCAGGCCGGGCTCAGCTGGTCCACCATCCTCTCAAAGCGGGAGCATATGCGCGCCGCCTTTGACGGCTTTGACGCCGAGGCCATCTCGCTGTACGGCGATGAGAAGATCAACGCCCTCCTTGAGGACGCGGGCATCATCCGCAACCGCCTCAAGCTGAAGGCGCTGGTGGGCAACGCACGGGCCTTTATCCGCGTGCAGCTGGATTTCGGCAGCTTCGATGCCTATCTCTGGGGCTTTCTGGAAGACGGCCCCATTGACGGGAAAAGGGAAAAAATTCAGGATGTGCCGGCCAAGACGCCGCTTGCGGAGCGAATAGCGAAAGATATGAAAAAGCGCGGCTTCAGCTTCATGGGCCCGACCATTGTCTACGCCTTCATGCAGGCGGCCGGGCTGGTGAACGACCATCTGATCAGCTGCCCTGTCTACACACAGGCAAAAGAAGAACAGGGCTGATTTGAGGCCTGAATATCGATTGCAGGCATAAAAAAGGGAAAGACCGCTTGATCTTTCCCTTTTTACTGTTAAGCCTGAACTTATTTAATAATTTCCCCATCCACGTTGCCTTTGGCGCCGGCGGCGTTGGCTTCGTCGGTGTCGATGTGCATAGCCAGGGCGAAATCCGATCGCACGCGCACCACGGTGTCGCCGAAAATCAGCGAACGGCCTTCGGTGTTCAGCTTCACGCTGACGATCTGCTTATCCTTTACGCCGAAGCGCTCGGCGTCTTCGGGGCGCATGTGGATGTGGCGCTTGGCCACGATGACGCCTTCCTTCAGCTCTACCTCGCCCGCGGGGCCGACCAGTTTGCAGGGGGCGGAACCGGAGATATCGCCGCTTTCGCGCACCGGCGGGGTCAGGCCGAGGGCGCGCGCGTCGGTCAGGCTGACTTCCACCTGGGTGGCCTTGCGCACGGGGCCGAGGATGCTCATCTTCATTTCGCCGCGGGGGCCCACGACGGTCACTTTCTCTTCACAGGCGAACTGGCCGGGCTGGGAAAGATCCTTCTTGGGGGTCAGCTCGTGGCCGGCGCCAAACAGCGTTTCCAAATCTTGCGGCGTCACATGCAGGTGACGAGCCGAGGTTTCTACCATGATGCTCATTGCGAATACTCCTCCGTCTTCATTCATCAGCCTGTATTATAGCCTTTTTGGCCTGCGAAGACAAGAAAGCCTCCTTTTCCGCGCGGCATAAAACAGGGTATACTATAGACGGATTTTGGCAAGGAGGTTGGTTTATGGCCAAGCTTGAAAGGCATCTGCAGGGAGATTTCCAGTCCCTTCTTCTGCAGATTGAAGAGGGCATCCGCCGCGGCAGCATCTCTGCCTCGCTGGAGGACGCCAGCAACTATAACGTAGGTGATACGCAGGTGGCGGTGCGCGTGTTTGAGCGTTATTCCTGGCTGGGCTCCAACCGCGTCAGCCTGTCGGTGACGCTGGTGGGCAAGGGGAGAGACCTGTTTCTTTCCGCCATCACCTCGGGCGGCAGCCAGGCGGTTTTCTTTAAGATCAATACCTTCGGCGAGGAGGCTTTCCTGAATCGCCTGCGCGATGTTGTGGACGGTTACGTTGGATAAGGAGGCGGCAGTGCAAAATATACTGATTGTGGTCGACATGCAGAACGACTTTATCGACGGCGCGCTGGGCACCAAAGAGGCGCAGGCCATCGTGGGGAAAGTGGCGGCGAAAATGCGCGGCTTTGAGGGCCGCGTGATCTGTACCCGCGATACCCACGGGAAGGATTACCTCGGCACGCAGGAGGGCAGAAAGCTGCCCGTGCGGCACTGTGAGCGCGGCAGCCGGGGCTGGCAGCTGCATCCCCTGATCGAGGCCGAGCGCCGCGGGGAAGCCGTGGATAAGCCGGTCTTCGGCTCGGCGGCGCTGGGCAAAATGCTGGAAGAAGAGAACGGGCGCGAGAAAATCGAAAGCATCGAGCTGGTGGGCCTTTGCACCGATATCTGCGTCATCTCAAACGCCCTGCTGCTGCGCGCCTTCCTGCCGGAAACGGAGATCATTGTGGACGCGTCCTGCTGCGCGGGCGTCAGCCCGGAGAGCCACCGGACGGCGCTCAAGGCCATGAAGGCCTGCCAGGTGAGGATAGACAATGAATAAGGAATTGATCGAGTTTGACGCCGTCATCCAAAAGGTGGAGGGCATTGACGGCGCCTATGTGGAGATCCCCTTTGACGTAAAAGAGGTGTACGGCAGGGCGCGAGTGCCGGTCAGCGCCGCCTTCGACGGCCATCCCTACGACGGCAGCCTGGTCAAAATGGGCACGCCCTGCCATATCCTCGGCATCCGCAAGGATATCCGGGCGGCCATCCACAAGCAGCCCGGCGACAGCGTGCACGTCACCCTGCGCCCCAGAGAGGGCAGCGGCCCGAAGATCGGGGGCGAGGGGATCGACAGCTACATCGCGCAGTACCCTGAGGACAGGCAGGCGCGCATGCAGGAGCTGCGGGCCCTTGTGAACCGGCTGGCGCCGGACGCCGTGGAGGCCATCGCCTGGGGCATGCCTACCTTCCGCGTCAACAAAAAGAACGTGTTTCACTTCGCCGCGGCCAAAAACCACCTGGGCCTTTACCCGGGCGTCACCGCGGTGGAGAGCGTGAAGCCCCTGATCGAGGGCAGGTACACCTATACCAAAGGCAGCGTCAGCCTGCCCTGGGATCAGCCCATTCCCGAGGAACTGATTGCGCAGCTGTTGGCCGCTACGCTGGTGGGCGGGGTCGATCACTGACATCAACTGAAAAGCCGCCCGGGAGATGAGATGTCTCCCGGGCGGCTTTTGCTAGAGGCGGATCATATTCAGTGGCTGGCGGCTGCCGCCTTTTTTTCGTATCGCCTGTCCAGCAGCAAATTGAGCGAAAGGCCGGCCAGCACGAACAGGCCGCCGATCATCGTATGGACGGGGAAGCTCTGCGTCAGGGCCATATCCAGCAGCAGCCCGGCCAGCACCTGCCCCACGAAGATGGTGAGCGTCATATAAAAGGAGGGGATTTTGCCTACGCAGGTGCTTGAAATCAGCAGGATCACCCCGCCGATCAGCCCGCCCAGGTAGATATGGATGGGGCCGCCCAGCATATAGCCGAGGCTGTGGCTGGTGCCTGTCAGCAGGAACAGCAGAACGGAACCCGCGAGGCCCACCGTGTAGTGGATGATGGTTCCACTGAGCAGGCCGTTGACGCGGGCCTGGCGCGCGTTAATCAGGCGCGAGGTCAGCACCGTGACGCCCGCCAGCAGGCAGACCAGCACGGGGATCAGCTCAAAGCCGTTCCACATGAACAGGATGCCGACCAGCGTAAGCAATCCGCCCCAGAGCTTCTGCGGGCGGAAGGGGCGCCGGGGCAGATCCAGAATGCCGAAATGGTCGGCAAGCAGGCTCGAAACGCTTTCGCCCAAGAGGCCAAGCGCCATCATGGCCGAGACGCTGATGCGGCCGAAGGCCAGGTTGTTGAACACCGTTGCCAAAAGCCCCAGCAGGCCCGCCAGGTACATATAGAAGGGCAGCCTGTGCAGGCGCAGCTTTTCGCGCTTCACCAGCATCAGGACCAGCGTGAACAGCACGCCCAGCGCGTGGATGATGATCAGCGCGGGCGTCTGCCCCACCCTTTCGTTCAGCCCGCCGTTGAAGACCACCATGACGGAGATGAGCATGCCGCCAAAAAGGGTGAGCAGATAGTACATACATACCTCCGGCTTTTGAAAGCCGATGTTTTTATGGATTTGCCTGCGGCCCCAGCTCGCCGCCGCAGCTGAGCAGCAGCTCGCCCTCCCGCTCGCAGCGCAGGAAAAAGCGGTCGCCCGATGCGGTGAGCGAAAGCTCCACCGGACCGCCCGGCAGGATTTCGCGCGAATAGTTGATGACAAGGTGGCGCACGGGCCGCCCCTTCAGGCGCTCCGGCCCCAGCATGTCGCAGACCCAGTCGCCCGCGCGCGTGTTGTTGACATGGCCGTTGACATCAAAATCGCAGTAATGCAGATCGCGGAGGCTGTGTTCTGTCTCCCCTTCCAGCGCTTCCACCGCGGAAGGGAAGCTGCCGAAGGGCTTGTAAAGATCCGCCGTGTCGGGGATAAGCCCGGCCACCTCCGGCAGATGGGCCATGCGGCGGGTGCTGATATCGCAGAGCGTCCAGCCGCCGATCCCCTCGGCAAGCGGGGTGCCGTCCTCCAGCTCAAAGGTGTGGTAGCGGGGGTAAAGCGTACGCCGTGCGGGGCCGGGGTGCGTTTTGGCCACAATGAGTTCGCCGGGCTTTGGCAGGCGCAGCAGGCGGTACTCGTTGCGCGTCAGCACCCATACGGCGTTTTTTGCGAGCATTTCGGCGCGCCCTACGCCCAGCGTCTGGCCGTGGCGGCCACCCATTTCCTGCATCATCATCAGGATCTGCGAGGGCAGCCAATAGCCGTTGCGGTCGCAGAGACTGAGGGTAAATAGGAACTTTTCGGTCAACTCTCGCATACCTGCCTCCTTCAACCGCCCTATCATAACACATCCCGCGGCCGTGAGAAACGCCCGGGAAAGCGCCTGCTTGCCAAGCCTGCATTTATATTGTATATTCTCTATAATAATATGATTCTGCCTGCTTTCACCCACCGCTTTGGGGACGTGAACAGATTTTATTGCTATCATCAAGGGAGGCAAGGATATGATCACCGCTGTATGCCTCAACCCCAGCCTCGATAAAACGCTGTATGTAAAGGATTTTCAGCAGGGAGCGACCAACCGCGTGCTGCGCGGGCAGCAGGCGCCGGGCGGCAAGGGCGTCAATGTGTCGCGCCTGCTGGCTTCCTTCTCTCTTGAAACACAGACGCTCATGTTTCTCGGCCAGCACGACCGCCTGCTGATGGAGGAAGCACTTTCCGCCTGGGGCTGCGCGCTTTCCGCCGTGATGCTGCCGGGCAGGCTTCGCGTCAACGTCAAGGTGATGGATGAAAGCAGAACGCAGGTGACGGAGCTGAACACGCAGGGCAACCCGGTCGCCGCGCAGCAGCTGGAGGAGATGCAGCGCCTCGTCCTTCAGGCGGCGCGGCAAAGCCGCTGGCTGTGCCTGTGCGGCAGCCTGCCGCCCGGCTGCCCGAGCGATTATTACGCGCGGCTGATCCGTGAGGTCAGGCAGAAAGCACCCGGCTGCCGCGTGGCGCTGGACTGCTCGGGCGAAAGCCTGAACCTCGCGCTGCGGGAGGGGCCGGATCTTGTCAAGCCCAATCTGGAGGAGCTGTCTGCCTTCGCGGGGCGGCCTATTGAAAATTTGGAGCAGGCGGAACAGGCCGTCCGCGCCCTGCAGGCGGGCGGCGCGTCCGAAGTCATCCTCTCGCTGGGGGCAAAGGGCGCGAGGCTGTATTTGGGGCAGGAGCGTTACTTCGCCTCCGGCCTCAGCCTGCCTGTCGTGACGACGGTGGGCGCGGGGGATGCCATGCTGGCGGGCTATATCGCGGGCAGGGAGCAGGGGCTCAGTGCCCGGGAGGCCTTCCGCCTGTCGGCCGCCTCCGCCGCGGCGCTCATCGCCGGGCAGCCCGGCAGCCGGGAAGCGTACCTCGCCCTTGCAGAAGTTCGGCAATTATAGGCCTAGAACATTTTTGAGGGAGGAAGCCTGTTTTGGCAGAAGCGAATTCCGACCGTTTTACTCTGGCATGAGAATGTATCATCAGGATAAAAATCATATAAATATTGATAAGTGAAGCGGAAAAAACGACGGAAGCAAAATTGTTATCAGAAAATATAGTGCAAAAATACACAGGCTATGTTACAATGATAAATGGTAGACTGTGTTATTTATTTGTCTATCTATGAAGCTGGAGGAGGAATGTGTATGTGCGACTGCTGTAACTCGTATGCCGAGCTGGACGCAATCATTCTGAAGCACAAGGACGAACCCGGCGGGCTGATGCCTGTCATGCAGGAGGCGCAGAATATTTTCGGCGCGCTGACGATGGGTGTGCAGCAGCATATTGCAGACGGCATGGGCACCACGCTCAGCGAGGTGTACGGCGTGGCCACTTTCTACGCGCAGTTCGCGCTTGAGAAGAAGGGCAAGCACGTGATCAACGTCTGCATGGGGACGGCCTGCTATGTCAAGGGCGCGCAGGCGGTGCTGGACAAGCTGGCGGAATATCTTGAGATCCCCGTCGGCAGCACGACACAGGACGGCCAGTTTACCCTGCAGGCTACCCGGTGCCTGGGCGCCTGCGGCCTTGCCCCGGTGATGACGGTCAACGACGAGGTGTTCGGCCGCGTCACGCCCGATCAGGTAGCCGGGATACTCGATAAGTTCCAGGCCTGATGCGCGACTGGTCGCTGCATCTGCTCGACCTGATGGAGAACAGCCTGCGGGCGCGGGCGAAGACCGTCCGGCTGAGCGTCCGATTGAAAGAGGACGGGTGGATGGAGCTCGCGCTGTCTGACGATGGCTGCGGCATACCGCCCGAGCTGCTCGGGCGGGTCACCTCGCCCTTTGCCACCACGCGCACGACCCGAAGGGTCGGCATGGGGCTTTCTCTCGCCAGGCAGAACGCCGAGCGCTCCGGGGGGAGCCTCAGCCTTGAGAGCGAAGAGGGCCGGGGTACGGCGGTGACCATCCGGGCCGACAGCCGCCACATCGACTGCCTGCCGCTGGGCGATCTGGCGCAGACCTTTCACAGCCTGATCTGCCTGAACCCAAACGGCCCCGATTTTGAGTGGGAGCTGGCTTCGCCCAAAGGCCGCGAAACATTCAGCACCAAAGAGATAAAAAGCGTTCTTGGGGAGCAAGTCTCCCTGAATGAGCCGGAAGTCAGGGATTATCTAAAAAGCCTGCTTGAGGAGCAGTGCCAATCTGTATTCGGAGGGATATTGCAATGAAATCGCTCAGTGAGCTGGAGGCAATCCGCCAGAAGACGCTGGAGAGAATCTCCCTGCGCAAGGAAGACCGCGACGACGGCGTGCGCATCGTGATCGGCATGGCCACCTGCGGCATCGCCGCGGGCGCGCGGCCCGTGATGACCGCCTTTATGGACGAGATCGACAGGCGCCACCTGCGCAACGTCACCGTCACGCAGACAGGCTGCATCGGCATGTGCAGGCTGGAGCCGATGGTGGATGTCATCGCGGCCGACGGCAGCAAGGTGACCTATGTGAAGGTCAACCCGGAAAAGGCCCGCATGATTGTGGCCGACCACATCGTCAACGGCCACCCGGTGACGGAATATACCATCGGCAACAGCGATCAGGCCTGAGGGAGGATAAGAAAGCATGGAATATTTTCGTTCGCACGTTCTGGTCTGCGGCGGCACGGGCTGTACCTCGTCCGGCAGCGCAACGCTGCTGAAGCTGCTGGATGAAAAGCTGGTCGAGTACGGGCTTGATAAAGAAGTCAAGCCCATCCGCACCGGCTGCTTCGGCCTGTGCGAGGCCGGGCCCGTCGTCATCGTCTATCCGGAGGGCACCTTTTATTCGCGCGTGACCCCCCGCGATATCGAGGAGATCGTCACCGAGCACCTGCTCAAGGGCCGCGTGGTCAAGCGCCTGCTGCACCATGACAAACAGGCGGATGCCGCTGTCGACCTGTCCCTGGACGAGATGCCCTTTTACAAGCACCAGACGCGCGTCGCGCTGCGCAACTGCGGCGTCATCTCCCCCGAAAATATCGATGAGTACCTGGCCTTTGACGGCTATAAGGCGCTGGAAAAGTGCCTGCTGCACATGAGCCCGCAGGAGGTGACGGCCACCGTCATCGCCTCCGGCCTGCGCGGGCGCGGGGGCGGCGGCTTCCCCACCGGCATCAAGTGGCAGCTGGCGGCCAAGAGCGATTCGCCGGTCAAGTACGTTATCTGCAACGCCGATGAGGGCGACCCCGGCGCGTTTATGGACCGCTCGGTGCTGGAGGGCGACCCCCACTCGGTGCTGGAGGCCATGACCATCGCGGGCTACGCCATTGGCGCGCACGAGGGCTATATCTATGTGCGCGCGGAGTATCCCATCGCCGTCAAGCGCCTGGAAATCGCCATCCGGCAGGCCAAGGAATATGGCTTGCTGGGCGAGAACATCCTCGAAAGCGGCTTCAACTTTGATATCCACATCCGTTTGGGCGCGGGCGCCTTTGTCTGCGGCGAAGAGACGGCGCTGATGGTTTCCATCGAGGGCCACCGCGGCGAGCCGCACCCCAAGCCCCCCTTCCCCGCGGTGAAGGGCCTGTTCGGCATGCCCAGCAACATCAACAACGTTGAAACGCTGGCCAACATCCCGCCCATCATCAACAAGGGGCCGGAATGGTTCAGGAGCATGGGCACCGAGAAATCCCCCGGCACCAAGGTGTTCGCGCTGGGCGGCAAGATCAACAACACCGGTCTGGTGGAGGTGCCCATGGGCACGCCGCTGCGCACCGTCATCTATGACATCGGCGGCGGCATCCCCGGCGGCAAGAAGTTCAAGGCCGTGCAGACCGGCGGCCCCTCGGGCGGCTGCATCCCGGCGGAGCTGCTGGACGTGCCCATCGAGTACGATTCGCTGACCGCCATCGGCTCCATGATGGGCTCGGGCGGCATGATCGTCATGGACGAAGACAACTGCATGGTGGATATTGCCCGTTTCTTCCTCGACTTTACGGTGGATGAGAGCTGCGGCAAGTGCACCCCCTGCCGCATCGGCACCAAGAGGATGCTGGAGATCCTGGACCGCATCGTCTCCGGCAAGGGCGAAGAGGGCGATATCGAGAAGCTGGAGAAGCTGGCCAAGACCATCAAGTCTACCGCCCTGTGCGGCCTGGGCCAGACGGCGCCCAACCCCGTGCTTTCTACCCTGCGCTTCTTCCGCGAGGAGTATGAGGCGCATATCCGCGATAAAAAGTGCCCCGCGCACCACTGCCGCGCGCTGCTCGAATATGTCATCGGGCCGGATTGCCGCGGCTGCACCGCCTGCATGAAGTCCTGCCCGGTCGGGGCCATCACGGGCGAGCCCAAGGTGGTTCATTACATCAACCCGGACAAGTGCATCCGCTGCGGCGCCTGCCAGGCCAAGTGCCGCTTCGGCGCCATCAGCAGGCAGTGAGGAGGATTGACCCATGAGTGATATTACGCTGACCATCGACAACGTCAAGGTCACAGTGCCGCAGGGAACCACCGTGCTCGAAGCTGCCCGCAAAGCGCACATCCATATCCCCACCCTGTGCTTTTTGAAGGATCTCAACGAGATCGGCGCCTGCCGCGTTTGCGTGGTGGATGCCGGCGGCCGCACCCTGCAGCCCTCCTGCGTGCTGGAAGCCGCCGACAACATGGTGGTAAAGACCAACACCCCGCAGGTGCGCGAGGCCCGCAAGGTGCTGGTGGAGCTGATCCTTTCCAACCACGACAAGCGCTGCCTTTCCTGCGTGCGCAGCCGCAACTGCGAGCTGCAGAAGCTGTCGCTGGAGCTGGGCATCGCCGAAGAAAATGAGTTTTCCGGCCTGCGCACCGAGCATCAGGTGGACGACCTGTCCCCCTCCATCGTGCGCGACAATAACAAGTGCATCCTCTGCCGCCGCTGTGTGGCGGCCTGTGGCAGCCAGCAGGCGATCGGCGTCATCGGCCCGGTCAACCGCGGCTTTGATACGGCTATCGAGTCCGCGTGGAAGCAGCCGCTTGCCGCCACGGCCTGCATCGCCTGCGGCCAGTGCATCGTGGCCTGCCCGGTGGGCGCTCTGCACGAGAAGGAAGAAGCGCCCCTTGTCTGGCAGCTGCTGGCAGATCCCGAAAAGCATGTGGTGGTGCAGCCCGCGCCCGCCGTGCGCGCCGCGCTGGGCGAAGAGTTCGGCCTGCCCATGGGCACCAACGTCACCGGCAAGCTGGTCGCGGCCCTGCGCCGCCTCGGCTTTGACCGTGTGTTCGATACCGATTTCGGCGCCGACCTCACCATCATGGAAGAATCGGGCGAGCTGGTGCACCGCATCCAGAACGGCGGCGTGCTGCCGATGATCACCTCCTGCTCGCCGGGCTGGGTCAACTACTGCGAGACCTTCTACCCCGAGTTTATCCCGAACCTCTCCACCTGCAAGTCTCCCCACGAGATGACGGGCGCCATGGTCAAGAGCTATTACGCCAAGACCAGAAAGATCAAGCCCGAAAGCATCGCTGTGGTCTCCGTCATGCCCTGCACGGCCAAGAAATACGAGGCCGACCGGCCCGAGCTTTCAAACAACGGCCTTGCGGATGTCGATGTCGTCATCACCACCCGCGAGCTGGCCCGCATGATCAAGGAGGCGGGCATCGACTTTGCCAGCCTGCCCGATGAAAGCTTTGACGAATTGATGGGCGAGAGCACCGGCGCGGCCACCATCTTCGGCGCCACCGGCGGCGTGATGGAGGCGGCCCTGCGTACCGCCTATGAATCCCTGACGGGTGAAGAGCTCAAGAACATCGATTTTGAGGCCGTCCGCGGCGTCAAGGGCGTCAAGGAAGCCAGCCTCGAGATCGGCGGCATGACGGTCAACGTCGCCGTCGCCAGCGGCACTGCCAACGCGGGCGCCCTGCTGGAGCAGGTCAAGTCCGGCGAAAAATCCTATCACTTCATCGAGATCATGGGCTGCCCCGGCGGCTGCGTCAACGGCGGCGGCCAGCCCATCGTGCCCGCTTCCCTGCGCATGGAGCTTGATCCCCGCAAGGAGCGCGCCAAGGCCCTGTACAACGCCGACGCCAAATCGACCCTGCGCAAGAGCCACCAGAACCCCGAGGTGCTGAAGGCCTACCGCGACTACCTGGGCGAGCAGGGCGGCCCCCGCGCCCATAAGCTGCTGCACACCAGCTACAAGCCGAGGGAGAAGTACAGAACCGTCGAGCGCGCGGAAGGCTGATAACTGAAAAATACAGGACAACTTGAAGAGGGAGGTAGCGCGCCTCCCCCTTTTCCGTCATTAAAATACCGCCGGAAGCGTAATCCCGGCGGTATTTGTCTGAGTGATATCGCTGCTATTCTTTTTCGGCTTTTTCCTGTGCTGCCCCCGCCGCCTTCGTCTCGAGGATTTCCTTCAGCCGGTACACGCAGTCCAGCTCGCTGTAATAGCCGCGGGCCACGTCCTCGGCGAAGGCGGCGCAGCTGGGGGAGCCGCAGGCCCCGCAGTCGTGCCCGGGCAGGCGGGCGAGGATCTGGCGCATTTTGTCCATCATTTCAAGGGCCGCGCCCATGTCCTCATCCAGCGCGAGGGCCGTGTTGGGCTCGAGCTGGCGCTCGTTGAGCAGCTGCGAGGGGGAGAGGGGCCAGGCCGGCTCTTCCTTTTCCGGATCGCGGTGGGGCATGTCGCGCAGGATGGCGCGCATGGTGTTGCGGGCGATAAAGCTGTTGCCGAAGACCAGCGGGCCGCCCACGCAGCCGCCGGGGCAGGCGGAGGCCTCTAAAAAGTCAAGGTCGCTCAGGCGGCCGTTTTCCAGCTCTTCCAGCACGTGGATCACGTTGTCGATGCCGTCCACCGCCAGGCTGCCCACACACAGCGCCGCCTCGCTCTCACCGCCGTTCAGCGCCCAGCCGAGGCCCAGCGGGGTGGCCGCCGAGGTGGTCTCGGAGTGCTTATATTTAGGCAGCAGCGGCTGCATGGCCTTGTAGACATCGCGGATGGAGATGGCGCCGTTGACGTTTGATTTTTCATGCCCCAGCGGGCTTTTGATGGCCGTCATTTTGGCCGGGCAGGGGGTGATGAAAAACAGACCCACCTCCTCCGGCTTGACGCCGTGGCGGGCGGCGTAGCTTTTGCGCGCCATGGCCGCGGCCACCTCCATGGGCTGGCGCAGCGGCACAATGTGCAAAAGCAGCGAGGGGAAGCGGATCTGGATGATGCGCGTCACCGCCGGGCAGGCGGAAGAAATCAGGGGGCGGGGCCGCTCCCTGTCTTTCAACAGGTTGCGCAGCGCGCGCGTGACCACGTCGGCGCCGCGGGCGACCTCAAACACCTCGTCAAAGCCCAGCGCCTTCAGGGCGTCCAGTATCTGGCCCACGCTGTGCACGCGCCGGTCGAACTGCGCGAAAAAGGAGGGCGCGGGCAGGGCCACGCGGTGATCGTACTGCTTGATGATGGAAAGCTCGTCCGTCAGCGCCACCTTGGCGTGGTAGCTGCAGTAGCGGATGCAGGCGCCGCAGTCGATGCACAGCTCCTTGATGATATGCGCCCGCCCCTCGCGCACGCGGATGGCCTGCGTGGGGCAGTGCATCAGGCAGTCGCTGCAGCCCCTGCAAAGGTCCTTATTCAGCGTGACGGAGTGGTAACGGGCAGGCATACGGCCCTCCTTGATGCTGCCTGGCAGCGTGATACGAAACGGTATAGGCTTGTTTGGGCCGGCCCGCGATCTCAACCCAGACGGAAGCGCGCCTCGATGCGGGTGCTCACCCCGGGCGTGCTGCTGATCAGAAACACATCGGCGTTGCGGCGGATGTTGGGCAGGCCCATGCCGGCGCCAAAGCCCATGTCGCGCGCCCTGTCGTCGGCGGTGGAAAAGCCCGCGCGCATGGCGGCCTCGATATCGCGGATGCCGGGGCCCCTGTCTTCCGCCGTCAGGACGATGCCCTCCTTATCCACCGCGAGGCTCAGCCTGCCGCCGAGGCTGTGGATGACAAGGTTCATCTCCGCCTCATAGGCGGCCACGGAAACGCGGCGCAGGATGTCCGCCCCGATGCCCAGCTGCCTGAGCGTCTGCTTGATGCTGGCCGAAGCCTCGCCCGCGCGCTCATAATCGCCGCTTTCGATATCAAAGCTGCGGGTAAAAGCCTGCGCGCTCATGGCGCTTCGGGCGCGGGTTCGTCTTCCGGCAGGGCGGCGCCGCGCAGGCCCCCCGCGTACAAAAGCCCGGCCGAGGTAAACATGGTGTGCCGGGAGCATAAAACGACCAGGCCCAGCTCTTCCGCCCGGGCCAGTATATCCTCGCCCGGCACCTTGCCGCGCGCGAAAATCAGGCATTTCAGGTCGAGTATTTCGGCGGTGCGCACCGCGTGCATGTTGGTCAGCCCCGTCAGCAGCACCGTCTTTTCGGAGACGAAGGCCAGCACATCGCTCATCAAATCGGAGCAGCAGGCGCTGATGACCGGCGTATTCAGTCTGTCCTGCCCGCAAAGCACCTGCGCGTCCAGCAGGCGCACCAGATCCGCGATGACCATGCGCTCACCTCATTTCTCAAAAAATTATAGGGGAACAGTAAGAAATTGTCAAAGTGTAGCGGGCCTATCTCGAATAGTCCGGCAGGCTGCGCACGCCCCGGTCGGCCCTGCCGCTGAAGTGAATGGTGAGAAACTGCGTCAGCGAGAGCAGCAGCAGGCTGATCAGGTGCACCTGCACGCTCTGCCCAAAGAGGCGCCCCATGATAAAGATGAGGGTCAGGCCGATGCAGCGGCCGGTGACCAGAAAGCAGTCGTTGAGCGTCAGCAGTTCGGGCTGACGGCTTTTGGCCGCGGGTTCGTTGGTCACAGTGTCCAGCAGCACGGTGTAGCCGCCGTTCAGGATGGGGCCGATCAGCGCGGCGTTGACGACGCTGTAGAGAATCAGCATCACGGGGTTGATCAGCCCCGCCCCCGCCGCGGCGAGGAAGCACAGGCTGATGATGGAAATCTTCATGAACCGGATGCGGTTGTCGGGGCGGATGGCGCGGCTCATGTAGGCGTAGGCCAGAATGCCCGCCGCGCTGGACAGCAGGGTGTTGACGCCGATCAGAAACTCGTCTCGGATGATCTGGTACAGCGCTACGTTGAGCATGAAGGCGAAGGCGCCCTCGCGGATGCCCTTGGAGCACTGGCCCATCAGGGCGGAGAAGATCAGCGGCTTTTGGCGGATGACCCTGACCGCGGCAATGAAGTCCGTCTTTTTCTCCGCGCCCTCGCCGCCGGAGCGGATGTTGGGCAGCCGGACGGAGAGAACGCAGGTCGCGACCGCGATTACCGAAGCGATGGCCATCACCGTGATGTAGCCGCTGAGGCCGCCGATGACGCGGATGAGCAGGCCCGCCAGAAAGGGGATGACCAGGCTGACCAGCGAAGCGATCACGTTGATGACGGCAAGACCCCTGTCGCGCTCGCGCGAGTTGAGGGTGCTGGTTAAAAGCTGGCCGTAGCTCAGCCAGTAAAAGCCGTCCGCGAAGCCGTTGACCAGGCCGATCAGCAGGTGAAACTGCGCCGCCCGGCCGCCCAGCGCGATGATTAGAAGATACAGCGACAGGTAGGACAGGATGCCGATCACCGTGGTGAACCTGGCCCCCGTCTTCTTCAGCACATAGGTGGCTACCACCATAAAAACAGCGCCGGCGGCAAAAAGGGAGGCGTTGTACAGCAGCACGGCCTCAATGCCCTCGCCGGGGGCCATCATCATGGTATTGATAAAGATGGCGGGCAGCCTTGTGAAAATCAGAAAGGAGGTGTGGACCAGCAGAAAGACATTGAACGCGTCAGGAAAACCGCCGAACCAGCTTTTCAAGTCAAGGTGCCTGATGATGTTGCGCAATCGGTCTGCCGCCTTTCCGGATGATCAAACGATATTCAGAGACCCGCTTCATTATAGCCTCATACGGCCGGTTCGCATAGATGCAAAGAGCGCAGGCCGCTCTGTTAATCCCTTCACGTTTGCTGTACAATAGCAGGAGCAATACCGGAAGCGGGAGGGTGAAACATGGCGATCGATTCGACCGGGCGCGCCATCAGCCTGGGTGTCATTGGCCTGGGTGGGCGCGGGCAGGCCCAGCTGGGCGTGCTGCTGCAGATGCAGGATGTGGAAGTAAAGGCTGTCTGCGATGTGTATGAGGACAGGGTGGCCGAGGCTAAGTCCCTGTGTGTCAGGGCGGGTCGGTCGGAGCCGGAGGGCTGCCACGACGCCGCGCGCGTTTTTGAGCGGCAGGATATCGAGGCGGTCATCATCATGACCAGCTGGCAGACCCACATCCAGCTCGCGGCGCAGGCGCTGCGCGCGGGCAAGCCGGCCGGCATCGAGGTGGGCGGCGCTTCCTCTGTTGAGGAGTGCTGGCAGCTGGTGCGCGCCGCCGAGGAAACCGGCCTTGGCGTGATGCTGCTGGAGAACTGCTGCTACGGCCGCGAGGAGATGACGCTGCTTCGCATGGTGCGCGAGGGCGTGTTCGGCGAGGTGGTGCATTGTCAGGGCGGCTATCAGCACGACCTGCGGGATGAGATCGGCCTGGGCGACATCAACCGCCACTACCGGCAGGATCATTTCCGCACCCGGAACGGCGAGCTCTATCCCACGCACGAGCTGGGGCCGATCGCGGGCTATCTTGACCTGAACCGCGGCAACCGCATGCTCAGCCTCGTTTCCATGGCCAGCAAGGCGGCGGGGCAGGCGGCGTGGCTGCGAGAGCACCGACCCGAAAAGGCGGGCGAAAATTACCTTGAGGGCGATATCGTGACCACCATGATCAAATGCGCGCGGGGCGAAACCATCCTCCTGATGCACGACTGCACGCTGCCCCGGGCCTATTCTCGCGGCGGCAGGGTACAGGGCACAAAGGGCCTGTGGATGGAGGACAACCGCTGTGTCTATCTGGAGGGCCGCTCCCCCTACGATCCCAGCGACTGGATGCACCACTGGGAGAGCGACGCCAAATACATGGAAGAGTACCTGCACCCGCTCTGGCGGGAGTATGAGCAGCTCGGCCCGCGCGGCGGCCACGGCGGCATGGATTATCTGGTGCTGCGCGCCTTCGTGGAAAGCCTGCAGGAGAAGAAGCCCTTCCCCATCGATGTGTACGACGCGGCGGCCTGGATGGCCGTGACGGCGCTGAGCGAAGAATCGATCGCCCTGGGCTCCGCGCCCGTGGCCGTGCCCGATTTCACGGGCGGCAGGTGGATGCGCCGCGGCAGGGAACACCTGGGGCAGTACGAGCTGTAAACCGCACGCAGACATTTTTACGATGACGGGAGACAATAACATGACGGCAAGGCTGGACGATTTTCCGCTGCGGGCTTTCAAGCTGGAGGGCCGCGCGCTCTCCTGCGCGCCCTACGGCAGGGGGCATATCAACGAGACCTATCTGGCGGAGACGGACGCGGGGCGGCAGTATATTCTGCAGAAAATCAATAGCCGAGTATTCCGCGACGTGCCGGGGCTGATGGAGAACATCGCCGGGGTGACCGAGCACCTGCGCAAAAAGGAAAAGGACGCGCGGCGCGTGCTGCGTCTGGTGCCCGCGCTGGACGGCGGAAACTATATTTACAGGGAGGATGGGTACTGGCGCGTCTATGACTATGTGACGGACAGCCTGAGCCTTGATACCCCCGAAACCGAGCAGGATTTTGCCGAGAGCGCCGCCGCCTTCGGGCGCTTTCAGCGCCAGCTCGCGGATTTTCCGGCGGAAAAGCTGCACGAGACCATCCCCGATTTTCATGATACAAAGAAGCGCTACCTTGCCCTGCATGAGGCGATCGAGAGGGACGCTTTGGGCAGGGCGGCGGGCGCGCGGCAGGAGATCGCTTTCGCCCTTTCGCGCGAAGACGGCGCGGACGAGTTGATGGCCGGCCTGCGCGAGGGCAGGCTGCCCCTGCGCGTGACGCACAACGACACCAAGCTCAACAACGTGCTGTTTGACGCGGCCACCCGCAGGAGCCTGTGCGTGATTGATCTGGATACTGTGATGCCGGGGCTGTGCGCCAACGATTTTGGCGATTCCATCCGCTTTGGCGCCTCCACGGCGGCGGAGGATGAGCGCGACCTTGACAAGGTCAGCCTCTCGCTCGACCTTTACCGCGCCTACAGCAAAGCCTTCCTGGGCGCCTGCGGCGGCAGCCTTGCGCAGGAGGAGATCGCGAGCCTGCCTTCCGGCGCGCGGATGATGACGCTGGAATGCGGCGTGCGCTTTTTGACCGATTATCTAAGCGGCGACACCTACTTCCGCATCCACCGCGAGGGCCACAACCTCGACCGCTGCCGCACGCAGTTCAAACTGGTGCAGGATATGGAGGAGAAGTGGAGCGAGATGCGGCTCTGACGGGAAACACAAAAATGGCGGCCTCTTTCAGGAGACCGCCCTTTTTAGTGGTTGCTATCTGTATTTTTCGTTGATGGCCTCAATCTCGGCCCTGCGCAGCGGGGGAAAGCAGTAGGGGCAGGGGGTCAGGCGGGCGTAGTCGCCGCTGTCCAGCTCCGCGTAGGTAAATTCGGCCAGCGGCAGGTATTTGTCGCGCACGCCGTAGCATTTCTCGGCGAGATGATAATTTTGACCGCCTTTGGTGTTGTAGTACAGCTTCAGGTCGGGGCTGGGGATGGGCAGCTGGCGCCCCTGAACATCCTCCCAGATGGCCACGCGCACCGCGCCCATGTTGGGCTTTTTGCGCAGCGTGTCCCACAGCCAGCGCATACTGGTGCCCTGGGGCGTGCGCTTGCGCTGCACGCGGATGCAGCCATGGCTGGCGCGGCTGCCGAGGGCTTTTTCGGTGTACTCGTAGCTTTTGTTGTCGCCGCGCTTGATGTAGGGCACCATGTGGATGAAATCGCCGTCGTTGAAGCGCAGGGCATACTCCCCCACCATGTTGTCGCTGACAAAATCACCCACCGGGCTGACGATCAGAAACTCGCCGCTGCGGGTCTCATTATAGGGCTGCCTGTCGTTGACAAGGCCGGTGGAGACGGCGAGGGTGTCGTACAGCTTGCCGTTTTCAAAGATATACAGCTTCTGGCTCAGCTTATCGACCACCAGGCCGTATTGCTGGCTCGCCTGCTTCACCTGCAAAAGGTCGCTGCGGATATAGCCCTGCGTCAGCTGGTTCCATTTTTGTATTTTGGAGTCGTGGAACGAGCTGGAATAGGCTTCCACCAGGCTCCAGCCATCCTCCCGCGTCTCCAGCACATGCAGCCCCTGCGAATCCCTGGTGATGTCGGCCACGGGCTCGGAATTGCTGTCCGGCTCACTGTATAAATAGGTCTGCGTTTTCTGGTTGCCCTTCACCACGGTGATGGGGGCGGTCAGCATGGCCCAGACGGCGGCCTCGTCGGTGATATCCATCGGCGTTTCCCAGTAGCTGGGGCCCCTGCCGGTGCGCGCGGTGCCGGGGATGGGCGCATCCGAGGACACCGTCAAAGCCTCCGTTCCTTCGGAGGACGCGGCAAGCGGCAGGGCGAAAAGAAGAGAAATCAGAAGGCAAAAGAGGGGTTTTAGCCCGGGTTTCATGGCTGCTCCTTACACCGCCGGCACAGGGGCCGCGGGGAGGGCGATCGGCGGGAAACCCGCGAAGCCCGTCAGCTGCATAATGATGACAGCGACGCCCACTGCCAGTACATACAGGGCGAACTTATAAAACGAGATGCGCTCGATCAGCTTCAGCATATAGCGGATGGCCAGCCAGCCGCTGACGGCGGCAAACAGCACGCCCACCAGCGAGGAGGCGTTGATCAGCGAGGAAAGGCCGGTTTCTTCCACCGCGTCCTTGGCTTCCATCAGAAAGCTGCCGAGGATGGCGGGCGCGCTCATCATAAAGCTGAACTTGGCCGCCGTGCTGCGGGAAAGGCCGCTCACCACGCCGCCCAGCAGCGTGGAGCCGCTGCGGCTGACGCCGGGCAGCAGGGCGATGCCCTGAAACAGGCCCATGCTGACAGCCTGGGGCAGGTCGACTTCGGCCTTCGCGCCGCTGTGGCGGCCCTTGCCGCCGCTGACGCGCTCCACCAGCACCAGAAACAGCGCGGTGATCAGGAAGCTGAT
>CAYZTQ010000020.1:26460-27587 GCA_964481445.1 uncultured Christensenella sp.
CGCCGCTGACGCGCTCCACCAGCACCAGAAACAGCGCGGTGATCAGGAAGCTGATGCCGAGGAACCAGCCGGTAAACAGGCTGTCGATCCAGTCGCCCAGCAGGATGACCAGAAACAGCGCCGGAAGCGAGGCGATAAACAGGTAGAGCAGCGTGCGGTTTTTGATGGGGTGCAGCAGCATGTCCACCCAGTCCTTCCAGAAGATGACCGCGACGGCCAGCAGCGTGCCCATGTGCATCATGACGGCGAGGCCCAGCATGTTGTCCGCATTATAGCCGGCGAGGCCGAGCAGTTTTTCGGCGACCAGCAGGTGGCCGCTGGAAGAAACGGGCAAAAACTCGGTCAGACCCTGCACAATGCCCATGATGGCGGAAAAAATCAGCTGCATGTTTACATTTCCTTTCAAACAGCGGCAAGAGCCGGTTTTCGCGCTTATTGTAGCGGGCGCTTCAGACAGTGTCAAACAAATGCGCGGTGTTTTACATTTTCTTCATAGCGCCCGGGTATATTGTAAGGGCGCGGACGCGCGAAGGAGAAAGCATGCACAGCTCACTACAAAGCCCGAAAGGGCTTGATATCATGGACGGGAATATCCTCTATCACGGGGCCGATCAGGAGTGGTTTTCCACTGCCTGGCGGCGGCAGGCGGGCTGCGGCCCGACCACAGCGGCAAACCTGCTGCGCTACGCGGGCAGCAGAGCCGGGCTGCCTTATCCCAGCCGCACGAAGACGGAGATGCAGGCCCTGATGGAATGGATCTGGGGCTATGTCACGCCCGGCGTTTTCGGCCTCAACAGCACAGAGCAGTTTCAGGAGGGCATGGAGAGGCTGCTGCGCGACATCGGCAGCCCCCTGCGCTGCCATGCGCTGGCAGTGCTGGCGGATAAAGGGGACAGACCGGGCACGGACGCCGTGGCCGAATTTCTGCGTCAGGCCTTTGAGGCGGATTCGCCCGTCGCTTTTCTGAACCTTGATCGTGGAGCGCTGTTGAACCTTGAAAGCTGGCACTGGGTCAGCCTGATCGGCATGGAGGCGGAGCCGGGCAGCCTGAGGGCGGAGGCCTGTGATAATGGCGCGCGGCTGACGCTCGACCTCGGGCTGTGGCTGGAGACAACCAAAAGGCGCGG
>CAYZTQ010000021.1:0-26108 GCA_964481445.1 uncultured Christensenella sp.
TCAAATTCCATATCGTCCATGCGCACGGTATCGCCCTCGCAGGCGCCGGCCGCCCGCAGGGCGTCGATGATGCCGCTCTTTTGCATGGTGGCCTGGAACCACAGCAGGCTCTCGTGGTCGTCGAAATTGACCGAGGCGATCAGATGCTCGATGGAGGGGCCCTCCACCACATAGACGTCCCCGTCCTTCTCGATTTCAAAGCCGCGGATGCTCTCCTCCACCTCGGCGGGCGCCTCCTCATAGCGCTCCTGCAGGGGCAGCTCGCCGAGCATCTGCACCACGCGGTTCAAAAGCTCTTCAAAGCCTTTGCCTGCCGCCGCGCTGACGGGGAACACCGGCTGGCTGCCCGCGGCTTCCCGCAGGCGCTGCAGGTTCTCCTCCGCGCCCGGCAAATCCATCTTGTTGGCCGCCACAATCTGGGGCCGCCTGTCCAGCTGGCCGTAGCGGCGCAGCTCCTCATTGATCTGATGGTAGTCTTCCACAGGATCGCGGCCCTCAGAGCCGGAAACATCCACCACATGGATAAGCAGGCGGGTGCGCTCCACATGCCGCAGGAAGGCAAAGCCGAGCCCCGCTCCCTCGGAGGCGTTTTCGATCAGGCCCGGGATATCCGCCATCGCGAAACTGACCCCGCGGTGCGACACGATGCCGAGGTTGGGCGTCATGGTGGTAAAGTGATAGTTGGCGATCTTGGGCCGCGCGGCCGTGACCGCGGCCAGGATGGAGCTTTTGCCCACATTGGGGTAGCCCACCAGGCCGACGTCGGCGATGGTCTTCAGCTCCAGCGTAAAATCGTGCCACTCGGTGCGGATGCCGGGCTTGGCGAAATTGGGTGCCTGCCGGGTCGGGGTGGCAAAGCGCGCGTTGCCGTGGCCGCCGCGGCCGCCGCGCAGCAGCACCCTGCTCTCGCCGTCCTGAAACATGTCAGCCACGATGCGGCCCTCGGTATCGCGCACCACGGTGCCCACAGGCAGCTTGATGACGAGGTCTTCCCCCGACCTGCCCCTGCAGCGCGCGGCAGAGCCGTTCTCGCCGTTTTCGGCGGCGTATTTCGACTTAAAGCGAAAATCCAGCAGGGTGTGCAGGTTGTGGTCGGCCAGCAGCACGATGTTGCCGCCGTTGCCGCCGTCGCCGCCGTCCGGCCCGCCGTTTTGCACGAATTTTTCACGGTGGAAGCTGACGGCCCCGTCCCCTCCGCTACCTGCCTTCAGGCGCAGAGGCGCCCTGTCAACAAAAGATGCCATCCGGTTTACTCTCTCTCGCGCTTTGTTTCCTCATCCTCCAGAAGCACGCGGTAAAGCGCCGCCGCCTGCTCCTTGCGAACCGTTTCCTGCGTATCCAGCACCTCATAGCGGCCCAGACGGCTGCCGAAACGGATCTCCATGATGTCGCCTGTCTTGACCTCGCTGCCCGCCTTGGCGGGGCGGCCGTTCAAAGAAACGCGGCCGCCGTCGCAGGCCTCCTTGGCCACGGTGCGCCGCTTGATCAGGCGGGATACCTTCAAATACTTATCTAAACGCATATCTGCCTTTCGGATTGTGTATCAATCGATGAATCTATTGATAAACAGGGAAAAATAAACGGGGTGTTCGCACCCCGTTTATTATCATTCCCAAGAAGAAATCAGTTCAGTTCGTCCTTCAGAGCCTTGCTGGCCTTGAAAACGGGGGCCTTGCTGGCCTTGACCTTGATTTCCTCGCCGGTGCGGGGGTTGCGGGCAACGCGCGCGGGGCGCTTCTTGCTCTCGAAGGTGCCAAAGCCGATCAGCTGAACCTTCTCACCCTTCTTCAGGGCCTTCTTGACAGTGTCGACAAACGCGACAACCGCGGCTTCCGCGTCCTTCTTCTTCAGTTGAGTGGCCTCCTGGACCGCTGCTACGAGTTCAGACTTATTCATGATTGTTCCCTCCATCGATTGAATGAAAGCAAGGCTCAATCCGCCTGCTTGCTTCGGTTCCAGTATACATCCCATTCATGTGAAGTCAAGTATTTGCTTGCTTCTTCGTCCATTTTTATCGCTTTTTCCATGAATTCAAAACGATTGATGAATTTATCGGTGGCGTAGTTGACCAGATCATCCGGGTAGGCATCCATCAATCTGGCCGCGTTGACGGCCGCAAAGAACAAATCGCCCAGTTCCTCGCGCACATCGCGGCCTGAATTGAGGTCCTGCATCACTTCGTCGGCCTCTTCATGCACCTTTTGCAGGGCCGGGCGCGGATCGTCCCAGTCAAAGCCGACCTTGCGCGCGGCCTCCTGCACCTTGAGGGCGCGCAGCAGCGGCGGCAGGGAAGGCGTCAGCGCGCGCATCTTTTCCGACACGCTGCTGCTGCCCCGCTCCTTCTCCTTGATTTTATCCCAGTTGTCGCTGACCTGCTGCGCGGTTTCAAGCTTATCCCCGCCGAAGATGTGCGTATGGCGCTTGATCAGCTTGGTGCAGATGGCGGTCGCGATCTCCGAAAGATTCATGGTGCCGCACTCTTCGCCGACCACAGCGTGGAACACGACCTGCAGCAGCACGTCGCCCAGCTCGTCCGCGGCCGCCTCCCAATCCTCCTGCCCGATGGCGTAGGCGGCCTCGTTGGCCTCCTCGATCAGATAGCGGGCAAGGCTCTGGTGGGTCTGCTTTCTGTCCCAGGGGCAGCCGTCCGGCGCGCGCAGCAGACGCATGATGCGCAGCAGATCCTGCACATCGTAGCGCTCCTTCTCATAGCCGCCCTTGGGCACGAGCAGCGCGCCGCAGGTGTGATTGTAGCGCGGCTGGCGGTCCAGTTCCTCCAGCGTGGTCAAAAGAAACTTCCGATCAAGCGCCTCCCCCGGCGGGAAGAAATACAGCGGGCTGTCAGCGTCATAGTATTCCAGCAGCTGCAGCTTACACTCGCCCGCCAGCTCTTTAGAGGCAAGCTCGGTCAGGCAGAGGGGGCGCTGGCCGTCGTATACCTCAAGATCGGCGGCGGGCATGACAAGGGCCGGGTCGGCAGTTTTCACCGCGGCCAGAAAAGGCGCTTCCAATCCTACGCCGGGCACAACGCGCGCCCTGCCCTCCGCCTGTTCAAGCAGCCTGCGCACAATGGTATCACTGAAGGGATCGGCCACGGCGAAGCTGAGGGGGGCTGACTCCGCCCTTTTCAGCAGCTCTTTGACGGCGGAGTCCGCCAGCGCGTCAAAATCGTCGCTGCTTTCGTACAGGCTGTCCAGCGTATCAAAGGCAAGGCCCTGCGCTTCCAGATACCTGGCGGCCCCGTGGCGGGCCGTGCGCAGCACCAGCTGTTTCGCGCCCTTCATGGCTTCCAGCGCCCCGAGGGTCAAAAGGTCTTTGCTGCCGGGGCCGAGGGCGATTACCGTGATATCATACATGTTTGAATATCCTCTTTCTGATAAACCCGGGCAGGTCGCCGGGCAGCACTGCCTTAAAGCGCAGAGAAGCCGCAAAATAGACGATTCCGCTGAGGCCAATGGCCCCCAGCATATAAATCCATGAGCGGCCCAGCGCCGCGCCCAGCAACCATTTGAGGGGCAGCAGCAGGGCGGCCATCGCCGCGGTCGAAGCCAGCGGCCGCCACAGCAGCTCCGCAAGGTTCATCTGCAGCCCCGCGTATTTGCGCACATAATAGAGATTGGGCAGGAAGCTGACGATGTAGCAAAGCAGCGAAGCATAGGGCGCGCCCTGGATGCCGACCGAGGGGATAGCGACCAGGCTGTAGTTGAAGGCCATCTTGATGGCCACCCCGAGCGCCAGCGTGTACATGGGGATGCGCTGGCGCCTGAGCGCCTGCAGAATGGCGCTGGTCGCCTGCACCTGAATGAAAAATAAAATAGTCAGGCTGCTGATCTCGAGCAGTCTCGCGCCAAGGCGCAGCTGATCGGGCGTATACCTGCCCCCGCGGCCGAACAGCAGAAACAGCACCGGCTCCGCCAGCAGGCTCAGCCCTACCGCGCAGGGGAAGCCGACCACCGAGCCAAGGCGCAGGCCCGTAGCCGCCTCGCGCTTGACCCGATCCTCATCGTTTCTGGCCAGCGCGTGGGAGATGGCCGGCACCAGGTTGGCAGAAATGGCCGCCGCCAGCGCCGTGGGTACGTTGATCAGCGAAATAACGGGGCCGGAATACACGCCGTAGCTGACCAGCGCCTGCGACTCCTGCATATAGCCCTGCATGATGCGCTTGAGCATGAAGCTGTCGACCAGCCCGGCCAGCGGCACGATGCTCGCCCCGATGGTGATGGGGATGGAGATGGCCGTGATCTCGCGCACAAGGCTGCCGGTGCTGGCCTCGAGGCCAATCAGCTGGGGCAGGCGCTGCATGTCCCTGCGGTGCAGATAATAGTCGACGGCCATATACAGAAGCGCCGCCGCTTCGGCCACCGAGGTGCCCAGCAGTGCGCCCGCGGCCCCCATGGCGTAGCCGCCGCGCCGCATGCCGATCACGGCAAAGGGCAGCGCGATGAACACCTTGCCCACCTGCTCGATCAGCTGAGAAACAGCCGTCGGCACCATGCGCCGCCTGCCCTGCATGAAGCCGCGGAAGGCGCTCATCACGCTGACCAAGAGCAGGCTGGGCGCGATGACCAGAAAGCCTCCGGCGGATTCCGCCGTCGCGGTCGCCCGGCCGAGGCTTTTGTAGGAAAGCATCATGAAGGCCGTCGCGGCAAAGCCGAAAACGCTGAGGATCAGCAGCGAGGTCTTGAAGGTTTTGCCCGCGTTGCGCGGGTCATCCTGCGCCAGATACTGCGCCACCATGCGCGAGATGGCCACCGGGATGCCCACGGTGGAGATGGACAAAAGCAGGTTGTAGCTGGGGAACACGAGGTTGTAGACCCCCATGCCCTCCGGCCCGATGTTGTTGTTGAGCGGGATCTGGTACAGCACGCCGACGATCTTGCAGATCAGCCCGGCGACGCTCAGGATACCGATGCCCCCCGCGAGGGATTTTTGTTTCTGGGTCATGTTTCTCCGTTACGCATCAGGGGGAGAAAGAAAATCCTCCCCCTGATTGCCGTAGCTTGATTCAGATATCGTCTTCGCTGCCGGTTTCTTCGCCGGCCATATCCGCGTCTTCCCCGTCCTGCGGCGGGTTTTCCGCGTCTTCTGGCAAATCGCTCTCTTCTTCATCCTCAGGGGCCGCGATGTCCACATCCACAATGCGGCTGCCCTCGGCCACGCGCATCATGCGCACGCCCTGCGTCACGCGCCCGGTCTGGCGGATTTCCTCTACCCTTGTGCGGATGATGGTGCCGTCGTCGGTGATGATCATCAGCTCATCGCTCTCCCCAACCATCAGCATGGCGGCCAACGGGCCGGTCTTGTCGGTCAGGTTCATCACCGAGACGCCCTTGCCGGCGCGGCCCTGCTCGCGGTACTCGTCGCTGTCGGTGCGCTTGCCAAAGCCCAGCTCTGTGATGCACAGCACCTGCTTGTCCTCTTCCACAAGGCTCATGGAGACAAGCTCGTCCCTGGCGTCCAGCTTCATGCTGCGCACGCCCTGCGAGAGGCGGCCGGTGGGTCGGATGGTCTTTTCGCTGAAGCGGATGCACTTGCCAAGGCGGCTGGCGACCATGATCTCCTCATCGCCGCGCGTCAGCTGCACGCCGATCAGCTCATCCTCTTCCTGCAGGGTCAGGGCGATGATGCCGCTGCGCCTGAGGTTCTTAAACTCGGAAAGCGCGGTCTTCTTGATCAGGCCGTTCCTCGTGGCCATCATCAGGTAGTCTTCGCTCTCCCGGTCGGGCACCGGCATCATCATGGTCACCTTCTCGCCGCTCTGCAGCTGCAGGAGGTTGACGATGGCCGTGCCCTTGGCCGTGCGCCCGGCTTCGGGGATCTCGTAGCACTTGAGGCCGAACACGCGCCCCTTGTTGGTGAAGAAGAGCATGTCGCTGTGCGAATTGACCACATAGAGCTTCTCGACAAAGTCTTCTTCCCTCGTGGTCAGCGCCGATACGCCCTTGCCGCCCCTGTTCTGGGAGCGGTAGGTGGACTGGCTCAGGCGCTTCACATAGCCAAAGTGCGTCATGGTGACCACCATGTCGTCCACGGGGATCAGGTCTTCGATATCAATCTCGCCCTCCACCAGGCTGATTTCAGTGCGGCGGTCGTCGGCATGCCTGCCGCGCACGACCAGCAGCTCTTCCTTGATGACGCTCATCAGCAGCTTCTCGTCGGCCAGAATGCTTTCGAGGTAGGCAATGGTCTTTTGCAGCTCATCGTATTCAGCCTGCAGCTTGTCTGCCTCCAGATTGGTCAGGCGGGCAAGGCGCATATCGAGGATGGCCTGCGCCTGCGCGTCCGAAAACTCGAAACGCTCGATCAAGCGGGCCTTCGCGGTGGGCGTATCCTTGGAGCTGCGGATCAGGTGCACCACTTCGTCGATGTTGGCAAGCGCCTTGAGCAGGCCTTCCAAAATGTGCGAGCGGGCGCGGGCCTTGTCCAGGTCGTACTTCGTGCGCCGCGTCACCACATCCTTCTGATGCTCGACATAGTAGTGCAGCATTTCCTTCAGGCTGAGTACGCGGGGCTGGCCGCCCACCAGCGCAAGCATGATGGCGCCGAAGGTTTCCTGCATCTGGGTGTGCTTGAACAGGTAGCTGAGCACCACGCTGGGCTGCGCGTCCTTTTTCAGGTCGATGACGATGCGCATGCCGTTGCGGTCGGACTCATCGCGCAGGTCGCTGATGCCGTCGATTCGCTTTTCGTGCACCAGCTCCGCGATTTTGGTAATCAGCTTGGCCTTGTTGACCGCGTAGGGGATCTCGGACACGATGATGCGGTCCCGGCCGGTGGGCAGGCTCTCGATCTCGGTCTTCGCGCGCGTGACGATGCGGCCGCGGCCTGTGTAATAGGCCTCCCGGATGCCGCTGCGGCCGAGGATGACGCCGCCGGTCGGAAAATCCGGCCCCTTGATATGCTCCATCAGCTCGTCCATGCTGATGTCGGGCTTGTCGATCAGGGCGATGACGCCGTCGATCACCTCGCCCAGGTTATGCGGGGGGATGTTGGTCGCCATGCCGACCGCGATGCCGCTGGAGCCGTTAACCAGCAGGTTCGGAAAGCGCGCGGGCAGCACGGCGGGCTGCATCAGCGTCTCATCGAAGTTGGGGTAAAAATCAACCGTGTCCTTATCAATCTCCCCCAGCAGATAGCCGGAAAGCTTGGAAAGCCTCGCCTCGGTGTAACGCATGGCGGCCGCGCCGTCGCCGTCCACCGAGCCGAAGTTGCCCTGCCCCTCGACCAGCAGCGAGCGGGTGGAAAAATCCTGCGCAAGGCGCACCATGGCGTCGTACACGCTGCTGTCGCCGTGGGGATGGTATTTACCCAGCACTTCGCCGACGATGCGGGCGCTCTTGCGGAAGGGCTTGTCGCTGGTCATGCCCAGCTCGTTCATCGCGTAGAGGATGCGGCGGTGTACCGGCTTCAGGCCGTCGCGCACATCGGGCAGCGCGCGGTTGATGATGACCGCCATCGCGTAGGAAATAAAGGATGTTTTCAGCTCGCTTTCCAGATCCGCCGGAAGGAGCCTGTCTTTAATATCGCTCATTGCTCTCCCTCCCCCGCTTACACGTCAAGATCGGTGACCAGGTCGTAGTTCTGCTCGATAAACTCGCGTCTCGGCTCTACCTGGTCGCCCATCAGCAGGGTCATGGCCTCGTCCGCCGCCACGGCGTCGTGCGCGGTCACCTGCTTCATGGTGCGCGTCTGGGGGTTCATGGTCGTTGTCCACAGCTGCTCGGCGCTCATTTCGCCAAGGCCCTTGTAGCGCTGGATCTCGGGCTTGGGTTCGCGGCCGATGGCATCCAGCAGGCTCTGCAGCTCCTTATCGTCGTAGACATAATGCTCCTGCTTGCCCTTGGTCACCTTGTACAGCGGCGGCATGGCGATATAGACATAGCCGTTGTCGATCAGCGGGCGCATGTAGCGGTAGAAGAAGGTGAGCATCAGCGTGCGGATGTGCGCGCCGTCGACATCGGCGTCCGTCATGCAGACGATGCGGTGGTAGCGCAGGCGGCTCAGATCAAACTCGCTGCCCACGCCGCAGCCGAAGGCGGTGATCATGTTCTTGATTTCGGCATTGATCAGCGCCTTGTCGATACGGGTTTTCTCCACGTTCAGAATCTTGCCGCGCAGGGGCAGGATGGCCTGATAATGCCTGTCGCGCCCCGTTTTGGCGCTGCCGCCGGCAGAGTCGCCCTCGACGATGAAGATCTCGCACTTGGCGGGGTCGGTTTCCGAGCAGTCGGCCAATTTGCCGGGCAGGCTCGCGGATTCGAGCACCGTCTTGCGGCGGGTCAGATCGCGCGCCTTGCGGGCGGCTTCCCTCGCGCGGGCCGCGCCGAGGCAGCGGTCAAGGATCGCGCGGGCGATGGGCGGGTTTTCCTCAAGAAACGCGCTGAGCTCTTCGCTGACCAGGCTGTCCACGATGCCGCGCACCACGCTGTTGCCGAGCTTGGACTTGGTCTGCCCCTCAAACTGCGGCTCTTTGAGCTTGACGGAAATCACGGCGGCCAGGCTCTCGCGCACATCCTCGCTTTTAAGGTTGGCGTCCGCGTCCTTCAAAAACTTATAGCGGCGGCCGTAATCGTTGATGCTGCGGGTCAGCGCCGCGGAAAAGCCCTGCAGATGCGTGCCGCCCTCGGGCGTATGGATGTTGTTGGCGAAGGAGAAGATGTTCTCGGAATAGGTGTCGTTGTACTGCATCGCCACCTCGACCGAAACATCGCTTTTGAGGCCCTCGATATAGATGGGCTCGGGGAAGAGCACCTCTTTATTCTTGTTGATGTATTTGACAAACTCGGCAATGCCGCCCTCAAAGTGATAGACGCGCTCATCGGGCGTTTCGCCCCGCTCGTCGCGGATGATGATGCGGATGCCCTTGTTGAGGAAGGCCATCTCGCGCATGCGCGCGCGCAGGGTGTCAAAGCGGAACGCCGCCTCTTCCTCAAACACGCCGTCCGGGTTTTCGGCAGAGCGGATATCGGGCCAGAAACGGATGATGGTGCCCGTATGGTCGGTCTCGCCGATTACCTTAAGGTCGTACTCGATCTTGCCGCGGTTATACTCCTGCCGGTAGATATTGCCGTCCTGATGCACAGTGACCATGAAATGGCGCGACAGCGCGTTGACCACCGAGGCGCCCACGCCGTGCAGGCCGCCCGATACCTTGTAGCCCTCGCCGCCGAACTTGCCGCCCGCGTGCAGCACGGTGAGGCAGACCTCGACCGCTGGGCGCTTCAGCTTGGGGTGCAGGCCGACGGGGAAGCCGCGGCCGTTATCCTTCACCTCGACGGAACCGTCCTCAAGCAGCCGCACCTCGATCTGGGTGCAGTAGCCGGCCAGCGCCTCGTCGATGGAGTTATCCACAATCTCATAGACGCAGTGGTGCAGGCCGTTGACATCGGTCGAGCCGATGTACATGCCGGGGCGCTTGCGCACAGCCTCCAGCCCTTCCAATACCTGTATCTGATTCTCATCATAATGCGCGTTGACGTGGGTCGCCATCGCGCTGATGTTTCCCTTGTTTTCGGACATTGTCTCCCCCGTTTCCGCGCCGCTGAGACGGCGCTTATCACAAAGAACAGTATACCATAAAATGGTCAAAAAGTGAAGCCGGAAGGAGGGGTCAAAAAGCCTGGATTTATAAGGAAACGTCTGATGAAACCAGTTCATCAGACGTTTGTATAATTTGGTTGTCCGCAAACAGAGGAAAAGGGGCGCGGAAACTGTCCTCAGCGAAGCGGAAGATGGCAGGTAAACAGGCTGCCCTCGCCCTCCCTGCTCTCCACCTCCACGCGGCCGCCATGGTATTCAGCCACATGCTTGACGATGGAGAGGCCAAGGCCCGTGCCGCCGGTCTTTTTCGAGCGGCTCTTGTCCACGCGGTAAAAACGCTCGAAAATATGCTGCCTGTGCGCGTCCGGGATGCCGATGCCAGTATCCCGGACGCGGATCAGGCACTCGCCGCCCGCGCGCTCAAAGCCGAGGGTGACAGAGCCGCCCTCCCTGTTGTATTTGACGGCGTTGTCCACAAGGTTAAATACCATCTCATCCAGCATCCTGAGGTTGCCCTGCAGCGAAATCTCCTCCCCGCCGTCCAGCTTCAGGCTGACCTTTCTGGCGGCCGCCCTGTCGCGCAGGCTGTCGAGCACGTTGCCGCACAGCTCCCCGATATCCACCCTCTCCATCTCGCCTTCCGCCCTGCCCTCATCGAAGGCGGAAAGCCGGATGATGTCGTTGACGATGTTGACAAGCCTGTCCGACTGCTGCTTGATGCGGCCCGCGAAGGGCTGCATGTCCTCCGCCTTCACCTTGCCCTCGCTCATCAGCTCGGACAGCGCGGAGATGGTGGTCAGCGGCGTTTTCAGCTCGTGCGACACATTGGCCGAAAACTCCTTGCGCTGGCGCTCGGCGATCTGGCGCTCGGTCACATCGATAAAGAAGACCACGCCGCCATACAGCTTCTGATCGCGATACACGGGGTTCAGCAGTACCTGATAGGTTCTGTCTTTGATCTGCAGGGCACATTCGGCTTTCTGGCCGGAGAGGCAGCGCCTGAGCTCCGCCGTAAAGGCCGGGTCGCGGCAAAGCAGCAGGGCGCTTTTGCCCATGGCGTTTTTCTGGTCAAACAGATGCAGCACGCTGTCGTTGGCCAGCACGACCGTCCCCCCGGGGTCGATCATCAGAAGGCCCTCGCGCATGTTGCCGGTGATGGCGCTGATAGTGGCGTTGCGGTTCTCCATCTCCTCCAGCTGCTGCGACAGCTCGCGCCGCTGCGCGTCGATGCGGCGGTACAGGGGCTCAAGCTCGGTATAGCCCTCGGGCGGTGAGCCATACAGATCCAGCGCGTTGATGGGCCCCACCACGCTGCGCGTCAGGCGTTTGGCCAGCCATGCCGAGAAAAGAAGCGCGAGCGCAATGCCCAGCAGCGCCCAGGGGATCTGGCTGACCAGCTGGGCGGTGATGCTGTCGGCGGCAAAGGCAAGGCGCAGGATGTGCCCGTCCTTCATCACCTTGGCGTAGTAATAGCTGTTGCGGTTCAGGGTCTGCGAATAGCGCCCGCTCTCGCCCCAACCCTCCTTCAGCGCCTGCTGCACCTCCTCGCGGAGCAGGTGATTCTCCATCCCCGCGGGGTTGGCGCTGCTGTCAAACAGCACCCTGCCGTCCGTATCCAGCACCGTGACGCGCAAATCGCGCAGCCGCTCCCTGGTATCGCCGGGGAAGCGCAGCAAAGCCGCCGCCCCCCACAAAAGCGTAAAGAAAAGCATGGTCAAAAGCATCAGCAGGCTCATCGAGCGGAAGATGCGTTTTTCCATGCTAATCCCCTATTTTATAGCCGACGTTCCGAACGGTCTTGATGTAGTCGCCGGCCATGCCGAGCTTCTGGCGCAGCGACTTGATGTGCATATCCACCGTGCGGCTTTCGCCCGCGTAATCATAGCCCCAGACAGAGTCCATCAGCTTGTTGCGGCTGAGCACGATGCCGCAGTTGAGCAGGAGATAGCGCAGCAGCTCAAACTCGCGGTAGGTCAGCTGCACCGGCTCACCCTCCACCTTGACCTCACGCCGTTCCTCATTCAGCTCAAGATCGCGGAAGCTGAGACCCTCCTCTTCTCTGGGCGCGGCGCCCGCGCGGCGCAGCACGGCGTTGATGCGGGCCGTCAGCTCGGTCACGCCGAAGGGCTTGCTGACATAATCGTCGGCGCCGAGGTTGAGGCCCTTCACCTTGTCGGCCTCGCTGCCCTTGGCCGTCAGCATGATGACGGGCAGGGAAGAAAAGCGCGAGCCCGCGCGCAGCTTTCTGAGCACGCTCAGCCCATCCTCCCCCGGCAGCATGATATCAAGCAGGGCAAGGTCGGGCCGCTTTTCCGACAGCGCCGCCTGAAAATCGGCCGCGCTTTCAAAACCCTCGCACTCAAAGCCCGCGCCCCGCAGGGCGTAGATGCTCAGTTCGCGGATATCTTCATCATCTTCTACGATATAAATCAGCGGCATCAGTCTTCCACCTTGTCCTTGGCGTGCTGGCCGGTGATGGAAAACACCACCCACTCGGCCACGTTGACCGCGTGGTCGCCGATGCGCTCCAGATATTTGGTAATCATCATCAGGTCAAGCGCCTGCTGGGCCGCGTCATGGTTGTCGCGAATCAGCTCGATCAATTCCAGCTTGATCTGGTTGAACAGGTCGTCCACCACATCGTCATAGGCAATGACGGAAAGGGCCAGGTCAAGGTTCTTTTCCACAAAGGCGTCGATGGCCTGGGTCACCATTTTGGCCGTCGCCTCGCCCATCCTGGGGATATCGTTCATCTCGGCGATGTGCGGCTGCTCGGAGAGAAAAACAGAAATCTCGGCGATATCCGCGGCCTGGTCGCCGATGCGCTCCATATCCGTGATCATCTTGAGCGCCGCCGAAATCAGGCGCAGGTCGCGCGCCACAGGCTGCTGCTGCAAAAGCAGGCGCAGGCACAGGGACTCGATATCCCGTTCCTTGCGGTTGATAACGGCATCGTCCTGCACGACCTGCCTTGCAAGGTCGATATCCTGCTCCTTCAGCGCCTTGATGGAAGAGGCGATCGCGGCCTCAATCAAAGCGCCCATCTCGATCAAATCATTGTTGAGCACCTGCATCTGGTGGTCAAACCTGCTGCGAATCATTAACCGAACCTCCCGGTGATATAGTCTTCACATCGCTGGTCACGCGGCATGGAGAAAACCTGCTCCGTATCGCCGTACTCAATCAGCTCGCCAAGCAGAAAAAACGCGGTGCTGTCTGATATACGGGTTGCCTGCTGCATGTTGTGCGTGACGATGATAACAGTATACTGCTTTTTCAGTTCCGTGACCAGTTCCTCGATTTTAGCCGTGGAAATGGGGTCAAGGGCGGAGGTCGGCTCGTCCATCAAAAGCACCTCGGGCTCCACCGCGAGGGCCCTTGCGATGCACAGGCGCTGCTGCTGGCCGCCCGAAAGCGACAGGGCGCTCTTTCTCAGGCGATCCTTCGCCTCCTCCCAAATAGCGGCGTCGCGCAGCGCCTTTTCCACGATCTCATCCAGCTTCGCGCGGTTCTTGATGCCGTGCGTGCGCGGGCCGTAGGCAATGTTATCGTAGACCGACATGGGGAAGGGGTTGGGCTTTTGGAACACCATACCCACCCGCTTACGCAGGGCGTTGACATCCTCCTGCCGGTAGATATCCCGCCCGTCCAGCAGAAACTGGCCGCTGACCCGGCAGCCCTCCACCAGATCGTTCATGCGGTTCAGGCTCTTGAGCAGGGTGGATTTTCCGCAGCCGGAAGGCCCGATGAAAGCAGTGATGCGGTTAGCCCCCATATCCATGCTGATATTCTTGAGGGCATGAAAATCGCCGTACCACAGGTTGACTTCGCGCAATGATATTTTATCCATCATTCTCACTCTTTGTTCTATATTTAAGCTTTGGTAATCCGGTTCGCCAGCGTGCGGGAAAGCGCGTTGATGCCCACCACAACGATCAGCAGCATCACGGCCGTCGCGTAGGCCTCGCCCGTGTGCAGGCCCTCGCTGGACAGCGCGTACATATGGATGGCCAGGGTCCTGCCGGAGTCCAGCAGGCTGCCGGGCACCTGCGCCACTGTGCCGAGGGTATAGATCAGCGCGGCGGTCTCGCCCACGATGCGGCCGATGGCCAGAATGATGCCGGCCAGGATGCCCGGCCCCGCCGCGGGCAGCACAATGCGGAACACCGTGCGCAGCCTGCCAGCCCCCAGGCCGAAGGAGCCCTCGCGGAAGCTGTCGGGCACCGACTTCAGGCTTTCCTCACTGGTGCGCATGATGAGGGGCAGTATCATGATGGCCAGCGTGAAGGTGCCGGCCAGCACCGAAAAGCCCCAGTGCAGCTGCGTCACGAAAAACAGGAGGCCGAACAGGCCGTAGACAATGGAGGGAATGCCTGACAGGGTCTCCGCCCCCAGGCGCACCAGCCTGACGATGCGGCTGCCGCGCCTTGCGTACTCCACCAGATAGATGGCGGTAAACACGCCCAGCGGCACGGCGATGAGGAGCGAGAGCAGCACCACGGTCACGGTGTTGATCAGCGCGGGCAGCATCGACACGTTGACGCTGTTGTAATTGAGCTCAAACAGCGAGAGCTTCATGTGCGGGAGGCCCATCACCAGAATATATCCCAGCAAAAGCAGCAGGGCGACGAAAGTGATGAGGGCCGCGCCCCAGGTGGCGCACCTGAGAAGAAGGGAGGATGTTCTCTGCTTCATGCCTATCTCCTTTCCTTATTGAGCGCCGAGAAGGAGAGGTTGATGATCAGGATGAAGACAAAGAGCACCACGCCGGTAGCAATCAGCGCCTCGCGGTGCAGCTCGGCCGCGTAGCCCATCTCGATGACGATATTGGCCGTCATCGTCCGCAGACCCTTCAAAATGCCCGCGGGCATGCGCGGCTGGTTGCCAGCTACCATGATGACCGCCATCGTCTCTCCGATGGCGCGGCCGATGCCCAGCACGATGGCCGCCAGCACGCCGGATTTGGCCGCCGGCAGGATGACCGAGAAAACAGCCCTTTCATGCGTGGCGCCGAGCGCCAGCGCGCCGTCATACAGCTCCTGCGGCACGGCGCGCAGCGCGCTCTCGGTAATGCCGATGATGGTGGGCAGTATCATCAGCCCCAGCAGAATGCTGGCCGCCAGCATGCTGTGCCCGCGGCCCCCGAACACGGACTTGACCAGCGGCACAATCGTAATCATGCCGAAGAAACCGTAGACCACCGAGGGGATGCCGGCCAGCAGATCGACCGCCGGTTTTAAAAAGCGGTACAGGGGCCTGGGGCAGACGCGCGCCATGAAAACGGCGGTCAGAATGCCGATGGGCACGCCGATCACGATAGCCCCCGCCGTCACATAGATGCTGCCGACGATCATCGGCAGGATGCCGTAGGCGGGCGGTACGTCATTGGGAGACCAATCTTTGCCCAGAAGAAAATCAAACAGGCCGATTTTCCCGATAGCAGGTATTCCGTTTGCGAACAGGAATACGCAAATCAGCGCCACCGACAGGATGCCGGTGAGCGCTGACACCAGGAAAACCACTTTCATTGTGGATTCCAGGCGGCGTTTTGACATTACTTGACCTCGCTCCAGTCCGTGATTTCGCCGGTGAAGATGGCGCGGACGGTGTCCTTCTGCACGCCTTCCAGACCGTTGGCGGGGTTCACGATGACCGCGATGCCGTCCAGCGCGATGGCCAGGCTGGTCAGCTGCTCGCTCTCGCTGTCCTTGAGCTTGCGGCTGGCCATGCCGATATCGGCGGTGCCGTCCATGGCGGCGGTCATGCCGGCGGTGGAGTCGCTCAGCTGGATCTCAATGGCGGCCTTGGGGTTGATGGCCACGTAGGCTTCCTTCAGCTTTTCCATGATGGGGGTGACGGAGGAGGAACCGGCGATGGTCACCTTGCCCTCGGGGTTGGCGCCGGCGAAGGGAGCGGCCGCGTCATCCACCGCGATGTAGCTCTTGGCCACGACTTCCTGGCCTTCCTTGGAGAGGATAAAGTTGACGAAATCCTGCGCCACGGCGTTCAGCTCGCCCTTGTAGGCGATGTTGAAGGGACGGGCGATGGGATAGGTGCTGTTCTTAACGTTCTCGGCGGTAGCGGCGACGCCGTCGATAGCCAGCGCCTTGACGGTCTCATTCAGGGAGCCCATGGAGACATAGCCGATGGCCGCTTCGTCGCCGGCGATGTTCACCAGCACCACGTCGGTCTTGTTGGCGATGATGGCTTCCTTGCTGGTCATATCCTTCTTGGTGCCGTCGGCGTTCTTGACTTCGACCCCGAACAGCTCAATAAAAGCGCCGCGGGTGCCGCTGCCATCTTCACGGGATACGAGGGTAATCTCACCGGCGGGGGCAGCCATGGCGCTGACGCTCAGCATCAGAGCGGCCATCAGGCCTGCAATCAGTTTCTTCATTACTTGTTACCTCCAACTTCTCATTTGGTACAGCCTTATGATGCGCCGGAAGCGTAAAATCAAAAACACGCCTGTGTAATAGTTATGTAAAATCGGGGAAGCTCAGTTTACCGCATAAAACAAAAGGCCATTTTGAACCGGCAGTACAAAAATGAGCCGCCTTTTTAGGCGGCTCATCAGAAAATTGCAGATGAATTAGTTGGCTTCGGTCATGCCGGGGGCAGACAGGCTCTGGATCAGGCTCATCAGCAGGGGACCTTCCTCGGGCAGGGCTTTCTGCAGCTTCTGCACCAGCTCGGGCAGCGCCTCATTGAGGGCGGCCTGCACCGCCGCGGTATCCTCCTCCGTCATGTTCTCGTTCATTGTAATCTTCTGGAGACCATCGCGGTACAGCATGGGGATCTTCTCATCGGTTTCCCCGCTCCTGGTGGTGAAGGTCACAAGGGGCAGATCCATCACGCTGACAAGGGCCCTGGTATCGGACAGATACCTGTCCCCGGTCTTCATATCGCTTTTGACTTCAACGCCCAGCTTCATCCCCATGGCGCGCAGGTCAAACATCGCCGTCGTCGCCTCGGTGCCGGCCGCGTCATCGGCGGCGCCGCTCACCTCAAGGCTCAGCAGCACGCCGTCGGGGCGCTCGCCGCTCATGATGCCCTGCCTGAAGGCCGCCCAGTCAACCATCTCCGCGCCCTCGTCGGCGGTATTCCCCGTCAGAATGGAGATCCGGACGGTCTCGTTGCTTTCTTTTCCCAGCACATCCACGGTGACCAGCGCCTCGGGGCGGCTGCCGTTGAGCAGTTCCGTCTCAACGCGCACGTTTTCGCTGCCGCTTAGCGTGTAAACGGTTACGTTGGAAACCTTCTCATCCGCTTTGTTCTTGATGTCGGCAACACCCTTTTCAATCTCGGTGATGAAGTCCTGCGAAGTGGGCACCTTGGCCGCTTCGCCTTCGAGCTTCTGGGCTGCGGCCACCGTCTTCAGGGTCTCGTCCAGCTTCTGCTGCAGCTTGTCATCCTTCTTGAACACGTCCAGAAGCTTTTCAAGCATGCCGGCCAGCTGGTGGCTCTTCAGTTCAAGCGTTGTCTTCTTATCGTAGGCAGTGCCGTCAAACTCAAAGCTTCCTTCCTCCGACTGCACGGCAGGCAGCAGGTTCTGCATCACAAACTCGCCGGCGGCCATCCCGTAAGCGGTCAGGCTCTTCACGATCTCCTGCACGTCTTCGGGCTTGACGACCTGGACGTTCAGCATCTCCGCGGGCAGTTTGAGCTCAAGGCCCGGCAGCAGCGAGGTCAGCACAAAGCTGTCTTCGGCGGCGATGGAAGCGTAGACATTGAACAGCTCGCCCTGATCGGTGCCGATGTTGACGTAAGCAGTCTGCTGATCGCCGATGGCGGTAAACTTCAGCTTGCGCACGGCGCTGAGCACGGTGCCGAGCATCTTGCTCTGCATGCTGCCTTCCTCGCCGAGCATGCCGGGCGCAATCATGTTCGCCAGGCTCCTGATGGTGTCTTCGTTGAAATCAACGGCGGTTTCTGTCTTGATTTTCGCGCCGCGGGCATAGGCCGCCATCAATTCTTCCGCGGAAGCATGAGTGGGCGCGCCCAGTATGCCAAACAGCAGCGCCGCTGCCATCAGGATCGCGCCAAGGCGTTTCAGGGTGTGGATCATACGATACCTCCTACATACATTTCTAAGAGTACTTGTCAAGCCTTTCACAGCTTGTGGGTATTATAACACACATTTGTAAAAAGCAACATCATAGCGCCGGCATCAAAAACGCAAGGCCAAGCTTGGTGACCGCGGCCAGCAGATCTTTTTTCAGCTGCGTTTTCTGCTCGGCCAGCTGGCTGTCGCTCATGCGGTCAAGGCGAATGCTGCCCGCATCCGTCTCCACCGAGGGAATCATCCAGGGGGCGGTCGACTTGCCGCTGACGGCGGCCTCGAGGCCGGTGTCGCTCGCCATATCCTTCCAACTGAATGTACCCTCAAATTGAGTGGCTGAACGGGTATCGGCGCCGCTTGACAGGGTGAGGCTCAGGCGGAGAGACTGGTCGCCCTCCCCCGCGATATTCTGCGGCTTGATGACGAGGCTGTATTCCTGCGCGCGGGTGAAGCGGCGGGTCTCGGCGTCCTGCCGCTCGCTCCCCCTGTCGAGGAAGAGGTTGAAGCCGTACTTTTTCTCGGTGCTTGCATCGGCCGCCTGCACGGTAAAGCCCTCGTTGCCCGCCGGCTCGCTCTGCACCGTCAGGGTGCCGGTGTAGCTTTCGGCGTTCTCGCCGGCCGCGGCGTCCGGGTCGGTGCCGCCCTCAAAGCTGAGGCTGTAAAAGCTGCCCTTCTCATTCTTTTTGTCTTTGGGCAGCATGCTCACTTCGACCAGCGTGGTATCCCGGGGGCCGTCGGCTGCCTCCAGCCTGTAATGAATGGTCTGGATGCCGCGGGCGCCGCCCATGGGGAAAACCATGTCGTCCAGCAGCGTGCGGCCGGCCGCGTTGTAGCGGCGGGAAATGGTGACGCTGCCCGCGGCCGGCAGGCGGTCGATGGCGGCGTTGAAGCCCTGCAGCATGCCGGGCTCGAGGTAGGCGGCGGCTTCCGCCGCGGTCATCACCTCGCGCAGCAGGCCGGACAGCGCGCGGTTGGCGTACAGATCCGCAAGCAGGGTCTTCATCTCGGCCTTCACGTCGTTCATGGGGATGGTGATGGTGTTGACCGTCACCATCTGGCCCTTGCTGTCCTTCTCCGTCGACACGCGGGTATAGCCCTGCAGCCAGAGGCTCAGCTTCTCGCTGACGGGTTTCAGCTGCTCCTCCGCCTGCCTGCGCCACTCAAGGTCCGCCCCGTTGATGGCGAAGATGGCCCGTTCAAGGCCCGGCCAGACGGTATCGCGGTCAAGCAGCAGGTCAAGCAGGCGACCGTCGCCCCTTGCGGAGGTATAGGTCTTGCCCCCCAGCAGCGTGGAGGTAAAGGATTCGAGCACCCCGTCCGACACATGGCGCAGCTGCGCCAGCTCGCCGGCGCCGCGGCTGAGCGAGAGGGTCATATCCTGCTTGCCGCGGTTGCCGCTGCCGGCCCCGCCGATGCTCTTGAGCGTCAGCTTGGCGCCGGGCAACAGGGTTTTCAAAAGGGAATTGGTCTTCTCATCCAGCACGGAGAGCTTCAGCTCCGACGAAGCGGTGAAGCTGACTTCCGCCGTCAGGCCGGAGCCGTTTTGCAGCTGCAGCGCCAGCTTCTCGTCAAGCGTCATGAGCTCGCTGGCCAGCGCGCTGACAGAAGAAAGCAGCAGCACGGCCGCCACAAGACAAGACAGGATTTTTTTCATGGGGTACCTCCTCTATCCGCATCCTCTGCGACTACATATTCAGGCGCGCGCTCCCCGGCGGGCACGGCGTCGCCTTCCGTGCGCGCCGTGCGCCCCATGTCATGGAGCAGCAAGAGCCGCACGTCTTTGGGAAAACTCATCAATACGCCCTGTACTTTGGGCAGCAGCGCCGCCGCCAGAACAGCGCGCGCCGCTTCGGGGTCGGCGTCCGGATCATAGGCTCCGGTGGTCTCGGGCAAGTTCGGGGCTTCGGCCTTCTCAAGGCCGCCTCTGAGCGTCAGGTCAAGGCCCGGCTTGCCGCCCTTCTCAGACAACAGAGAAACGCTGCCCTCCAGCCTGCCCTGCCGGTACACCAGATCCGGCGCGAGGCTCAGCCTCCGCGCGGGATCCTTCCCCTCCTTCACCTCAAGCCAGGCCTTTCCTGACAGCCGCTCAGCGTCCTCACCCTGCGCAAGGGAGAGCGCGGCCGAGCCCTTCACCCGCCTGCGCGCCCCGTCAAGGCGGCTGGTCAATGCAAGATCCAGATTCAGCGAAGCGCTGTCAAAGGCCATCGAGAGCGCGAGCGTCAGCTCGTCGCTGCCCCTGCGGGCCGGAGCCTTGAGGCTGAGGTGCAGCCCCTTTCCCTCCCCGTAGCCGCAGGACAGGCTCACCTTGCGGGAGACGCCTGAGGGCAGCAGCACGGTCGTGCCCATCTGCCAGCCCAGCGGCCCGCCCTGCCGGTCAAGCAGACGCTTGATCGTGACAGGCTTTTCAAAGCGCAGTCCGGGGAGGATTCCCTCCACGTCCAGCGGCAGGCCGATCAGGCTTTCCGTCAGGCTCTGCCGCAGCTTCGGCCAGACAGCCTGCCAGCTCTCGGCGTCCAGAGTATACTCAAGCCTACGCGGCGACGCGCCCACATTCCTGACGGAGGCGTTCCGCTTCACTTCCTTTTCAAAGGGAACGAGAAGCGCTGCGGCGTCCGGGGGCAGGTCGCGAAGCAAAGCAGGGTCCGGCAGCTTCAGCAGCCATGAAAAATCCGGCGCTTCCCCCTGCGCCAGCACCGACAGCGGGTCAGCCGCCCCGGCCGTTTCAAAAACCGGGCCGCCCTGATCAACCGCGAGGAGTTTTTTGCCGTTTCGCTCGCCCGCGCTCAGGGAAAGCAGCGTCTCGCTGCCCCTGATCAGCTCCACCCAGTCGGCCGATTTGGAAAACAGAAGGCGCAGCCTGGTATCCCGCAGCCAGCCGCTCAGCGCGGACAGGCTGCCCCCGGAAAGCGCATTCCACTGCCGCAGCTCGCCTGTCAGATCGAGCCGCAGCGCCTGCCCCTTTTCATAGGCAGATGTCAGCTCCCGATATCCGGCGGGCGAAAAAGCCCGCGCCCCGGTAAAGGGCAGCAGCAAAGCCAGTATCAGCGCCCCGAGTGTTCTGCGTCGCATCGTCTTCCCTGCTCCCTTCTCCTAATATAACGCGGCCTCCGGCCCGTTTCATGCCTCAGGCGTCAGATTTTCTTCCGGGGCCTCCGTCTGCGCGTGGAGGGCCTGGTACACGCTGCGCGCGGCGGAGGCCGACAGGCCCCTGACCTTTTGCAGCTCTTCCTCGCTCGCCTCGCCGATGGCCTTCATGGTGCGAAAGTGCGCCAGCAGCGCGCGCCGCCTGCCCGGCCCGATCCCCGGGATATCCTCCAGCCTCGAGTGCACGCCGCTTTTGGCGCGCAGGTTACGGTGGTGGGTAATGGCGAAGCGGTGGCTCTCGTCGCGCACGCGCTGGATCAGGTGCAGCGCGGGGCTGCGCTGGTCAAGCCGGATGGGCTCTTCCCTGTCCGGCAGATAGATTTCCTCAAGCCTTTTGGCAAGGCCGAACATGGGCACCTCGATGCCCGTTTCCAGCATGGCGGCTCTGGCGAACCTCAGCTGCTCCATGCCGCCGTCCACCAGCACCAGATCGGGCAGCGGCCAGCGCTCCCCCTCCTCCTCGCGCTGGGTGCGCAGAAAGCGGCGCTTCAGCACCTCGTTCATCGAGGCAAAGTCGTTGGCCCCTTCCACCGTCTTGATGCGGAAATGGCGGTACTCCTTCCTGGCGGGCTCGCCGTCTAAAAACACCACCATCGAGGCTACGGACAGCGTGCCCTGCGTATTGGAAATATCAAAGCCCTCGATGCGGCGAGGCACAAAATCAAGCCCCAGCGCCTGGGCCAGCTCCTTCACCGCGCCGGTCGTGCGCTCCTCCTTGATCTTCATGTTGGCGTTGCGACGCGCCAGCGCGTCCTCCGCGTTCTTTTTGGCGGTCAGCACCAGCGCGCGCTTATCGCCCCGCCGGGGCACCGACAGCGTGACGGGCGCCTCGCGCCGCTCGCGCAGCCAAAGCTCCGTCTCCTCAAGGCCGGACGCGGCTTCCACAATCACCTCGCGCGCCGGTATGCGCTCGCTGTAAAACTGCAGAAGGAAGGCACTGAGCACCTCCTCCGGGTCTTCCTTCCCCTCGCGCGGAAGCGAGAAGGCGTCGGCGCCCAGCATTTTGCCGCCGCGTATGTACATGACCTGCGCCATGGCGTCCAGCCCGTCCTGCGCCAGCGCGATGATATCCTGCTGCACGGCGTCCGCCCGTTGCACGTTCTGCTGCTCCATCAGGCCCCGCACATCGCGGATGCAGTCGCGCAATTCGCCCGCCCGCTCAAACTGCAGGTTGCCCGCGGCGCGCCGCATATCCCGCTCCAGCTGGTCGATGACGGGCTGGTATCTGCCCCGCAAGAAGCCGAGTACGCGCTCCACCACCTCGCGGTATTCCTCCTGCGTGCACCTGTTCGCGCAGGGGCCGAGGCACTGGCCGATATCATAGTTGATGCAGGGGCGGATGGGCCGCGCGAGCGGCAGCTTCAATTTGCAGGTGCGCAGCGGGAAAGCGCGGCGCAGCAGGTCCATCACCTGGCGGATGGCGTTGGCGCCGATGTAGGGGCCGAAATACTTCGCCCCGTCATCCTGCGGCTGCCTCGCGATGCTCAGGCGCGGATAGGGCTCGTTCAAATCTATGCGGATATAGGGGTAGCGCTTGTCGTCTTTTAAGAGGATATTGTAATAAGGCTTGTGCAGCTTGATCAGGTTGCTTTCAAGCAGCAAAGCCTCTAAATTGGAATTGCACAGCACAATATCAAAATCATCGATGTGGCTCACCATGGCCGCCACCTTGGGCGTATGCGCCGTCTGGCGGAAATAGCTGTGCACGCGGTTTTTCAGGTTGACCGCCTTGCCCACATAGATAATCCTGCCCTCCTGCTTCATCAGATAGCAGCCGGGCGAATCCGGCAGCAGACTCAGCTTGAGGCGGATGGCGTCATTCATTCCCAGTCAGGTTCTCTCCCACCGCGTCGTCGATGAACACCGTGCGGGCCGCCTGGATGAGGGCCTCCATCAGCTCTTCCTCAACGGGCACAAAGTCTTCTATTTCTTCGCCGTCCTCATCCTTGGAAACCTGCACCAGCATCACATACAGGCGCTCGTCGCCGTCGCCGCTGCCCTCGCCGTTTTCGTTGTCCACCTGTCGAAGCAGAACGTACTCATCCCCGTTGTAGTAGAAATAACGCTCTACATTCAGCAGCATGGGGTTGCCGTCTTCGTCTTCCCCTTCAATGATGTCGAGGCGTTCTTCATCCGTCATGACCTGTTCCTCCTTGACAGTTTCTTACTTAGAATATACCCGATCAGAAATACATGCCCAGCACATCAAGCAGCAGCCTGCCCATCAGCAGCGCCAGCACAACCAGCAGGATGCCGCGGATGACCCTGCTGCCCTTGGAAATGGCCAGCGACGAGCCCAGATAGTTGCCCGCCATGCCGAAGGCCGCCGCAGGCAGCGCCAGCGCGTAGAGCACATGGCCGCTGATGGCGAGGCTGGCCAGCGCCGCCACGTTGCTGCCGAGGTTGACCAGCCGCGCCGCGCCGGAGCCCATCAGCACCTCAAGGCCGATGACCGACACAAACAACAGCTGCAAAAAAGTGCCCGTGCCCGGGCCGACCAGGCCGTCATACAGGCCGATCAGCGCCCCGATGGCAAAGCAGGCGGCGGGCCTGTGCTTCTCGCCCACCAGATCGCGGGGCTTTAACGAATCCTTGTTGAGCAGCACAAAGGCGGCCACGATGGGCAGCGCCAGCAGTACGCCCAGCTTGACGATCCGCCCATCCAGCATCTTTAACAGCTCCGCCCCCAGAAAGCTGAAGGGCACCGAGCCAAGCAGCGCCCACAGCCCCTCCTTCCAGGGGATGCGACGGCTATAGGCATAGCGGCCCGTGGCCACCGCCGTGCCGAAAAACGCGCTCATTTTGTTGGTGCCCGCCGCCAGATCGACCGGCAGGCCGATCAGGTAGTAGGCGGGCAGCGAGATCAGCCCGCCCCCGCCCGCGATGCTGTCGATAAACCCGGCCAGAAAGACCAGCGGCAGCACAATCAGGTAGCTGGAAAGCGTCAGCTCCATGAGGAAGCCCCTCCCCTTACAGCGTCTCCGTCAGGAACTGATACATCGTTTCGTGCAGCCTGCCCGTCCAGAAACTGCCCTCGTGGGGCGCGCCCGTCACGCGGATCAGGTGAGCGCGGTGGCCCGCCTTCCTGAGCGCCTCAAACATTTTCTCGCTCTGGTTATAATTGACCAGTTCATCGGCGTCGCCGTGCGCGAGCAGGAAGGGCGGATAGCTCTTGCCCTCTTTGATTTCAAGGATGGGGCTCATCGCGCGGGCGACCTGCTGCGCGTCCTGTGTGCCCACCAGGCCCTGGAAGGCCGGGTGCTGCGCCATCATCTCAAACTGATCCATCACCATGGCGGGGATATCCGTCGGGGCAAAGCAGGCGATGACGGTTTTCACCGCGTCCGAATATTCCGCGTATTCCGCGGTTTTGTATCTGGGGTCGTCGCCGGTCAGGCCGACCAGCAGCGCGGTGTTGCCGCCCGAGCTGGTGCCGAAGAAGGCGACGCGCTCGGGGTCGATGTCAAAGCGCTCGGCGTTGGCGCGCAGAAAGCGGATGGCCGTCTTGGTATCCTGCAAATAGGCGGGGAAGGGATGCCCCTTGCTGCTGTCGCGGTGGGTGATGGTGGCCACCACCATGCCCTTCTGCGCGTAGCGGGACAGCTGGGGGATCTCGTAATTGAGGTCGGGGCTGGTCCACGCGCTGCCCTGCAGAAAGACGATCAGCGGGCGCTTCACGGGGGCCGCGCCTTCCTGTTTCCACGGCGTGATCAGGGTGAGGGTCTGCCCCGTCGCCCCGGAATACACGATGTTCTGCTCAAGCCTTGCCAGACCGGCAAGGGCGGGGTTGTTTTCAAAGGTCATTCTTTCAGGTATCGGCATGGTCGCGCATCCTCCGTTCAGTTTGTTTGGGTATTGGCGTTTGTCGGTATTATAGCACATCAAATAACAAGTCTGCTGCCTTTATCCTGTTTAGGGATGGGCAAATCAAGAAGAGGGCAGGCCAATCTATTCCGCCAGAAAAATGCCCAGGCGGTTCAGCGCCTCTTCCGTCTGCCTGTAATCTCCCTCAAACACCATCGCCTGCATGCCGATGGACTTCGCGCCCGCGACATTGGCTTCCAGGTCGTCCAAAAAGAAGCACTCCTCCGCCTTCAGATGAAAGCGGCTGCACAGCAGGCGGTAGATGGCGGGATCGGGCTTCACCATTTTTTCATGCGCGGAAAACAGCATGCCGTTAAAATACGAAAAGAAATCCCTGTCTCTCAGCGCCTCGGGAAAGCGCTCCGAGGCGTTTGATAACAGGTAGACAGAAAAGCCGGCAGCTCTCGCGCGCTTGACAAAGGCGGACGCCCCTTCAATATCCGGCATCCAGTAGGGCCAGTTTTCCTCCAGAATTCGCATCGCGCCGTGCAGGCGCGCGGGGAGCCCTTCACAGGCAAGGCGCTGCATCTCCTCGCGGCTCACCAGCCCGGCATCGCCCAGCGCCCATTCTTTTCTTTCAAACAGCGCCGCACTCAGCAGCTTCGCGTCCTCCGCATTGCCGGCGGCGCGCAGGGCAAAGGCAGCGGGCTGCCAGCCCACCAGCACGTTGCCCATATCCAGTACAATGTTCTTCATCATCTTTCTCCGTGCAGTCTTTGTTTTCCATCACCCAGACTGCCCTCCCATCCTACCCCGCGCGGGCTTTTCCCGCAAGCCGTTCCCGTCCAGAACGACACAAAGCGGGCGCCCGTCCAGGACGGGCGCCCGCATGTGATTGAGTGAAAGGATTATTCGTCTTCCTCTTCTTCGCGGACGGCGCTTTCGATAATCTTCTTGGCGACATCGGCGGGCACTTCCTCATAGCGCTCAAAGCGCATGGTGAAGCTGCCGCGGGCCTGCGTCTTGCTGCGCAGGTCGGTCGCGTACTTGAACATCTCGGCCATCGGCACCTCGGCGACAACCTGCTGCATGCCGTTCACCTGCTCCATGCCCATGATACGGCCGCGCCTGGTAGACACGTCGCCCATGATGTCGCCCATGTACTCGTCGGGCACCAGCACCTCAACGTGCATCACCGGCTCCAGCAGCACGGGGCTGGCATCGGCGCAGCCCTTCTTGTAGGCAATGCGGGCCGCAGTCTTGAAGGCCATTTCGGAGGAGTCGACCGGGTGGTAGGATCCGTCGTACAGCTTGGCACGCAGGCCCACCATCGGGTAGCCGGCCAGAACGCCCTTGACGATGTTCTCGCGCAGGCCCTTTTCGACCGAGGGGATAAAGTTGCGCGGCACAGCGCCGCCAACCACGGCATCCACAAACTCAAACTCGATGTTCGTGTCGCCGATGGGGCTGAACTCGATCCACACGTCGCCGAACTGGCCGTGACCGCCGGACTGCTTCTTGTGGCGGCCCTGGCAGGAGACGGTCTTGCGGATGGTCT
>CAYZTQ010000022.1:0-26028 GCA_964481445.1 uncultured Christensenella sp.
CAAGGTAACCTCCATTTCCAACTTCCACTGTGGATGTTACTTTGAGAATTTACCATATAAACTCCGTAACTACTTGACACAAACCTCTGCTGCCGCTTCATTGACAGCGCTCAGGCCCCCATCTATAATGGATTTCAGGGAAAATGTCGTTCAGTTATGACATCGATTTCATTTTTTTCATCAGGAGGAAGAAGCATGGAGAATCTGAGCTTTCTTGAAAAGAAAATAACCCGTTCCATCAGCCCGGAGAATTTTACGGGTGAAAAGGGAAAGGGCGGCATGTGCGAGCTGGAGAAGGGCAACGCCAGGAACGCGGCGCGCGACCTCGGGCGCGGCTGGAAGGTCAACCCCTACATCATTCTGCAGCCCGGCGAGACCTTCACCATCGGCGAAATCAAGGGCAGCGGCATCATCAACCATATCTGGCTGACCCCCACCGGCCGCTGGCGCAACACCATCCTGCGCATGTACTGGGACGGGCAGGAGAACCCCTCGGTGGAGACCCCCGTGGGCGATTTCTTCGCCATGGGCTGGAATGAGTACGCGCAGCTCAGCTCGCTGGCCGTCTGCGTCAACCCCGGTTCCGCCTTCAACTGCTACTGGCCCATGCCCTTCAGAAAGTCGGCCAAGCTGACGCTGACCAACATCGCATCCGACCCCGTGGTCATGTACTATCAGATTGACTACTGCCTGTGCGAGGTGGCGGAGGACGAGGCCTATTTCCACGCGCAGTTCCGCCGCACCAATCCCCTGCCCTACAAGCAGGATTATACCATTGTGGACGGTATCAGGGGCAAGGGCAAGTACGTGGGCACCTACATGGCCTGGGGCGTCAACAACCGCGGCTGGTGGGGCGAGGGCGAAATCAAGTTCTTCATGGACGGCGACAAGGAGTATCCCACCATCTGCGGCACCGGCACCGAAGACTATTTCTGCGGCTCCTATAACTTTGAAGACCCGAAGTCGCACGCCAACTACGTCGCCTTCAGCACGCCCTATTCGGGCCTGCATCAGGTGATCACGCCCGACAGGCTGTATGCCAGCCAGTTCCGCTTCGGGCTTTACCGCTGGCACATCACTGACCCCATCTATTTTGAGAAGGATCTGAAGGTGACCATTCAGGCCCTGGGCTGGCGCGAAGGCGGCCGCTACCTGCCGCTGCAGGATGATATCTCCTCGGTGGCCTACTGGTACCAGCAGCTGCCGACCGCGCCCTTCCCCGCGCTGCCGGACAAGGATTATCTCGAAGTCATTTAATCATTGACGCAAACACAAGGCCCGCCCTCCCGGTATTGTTTCGACAGGGCGGGTCTTTTGATGATGAGAATACAGACGGCAGTCTGGAGGCTCAGCCTATCCGAGCCACGCGTAGAGGGCCGCCATCAAAAGCGCCGCTGCGGAAAGCAGCTTGATCAGCGGCATTTTGCGCCGGATGAAGTCGCTGGCTTCCAGCGTATGGCGCAGCCGGAGCACGAAAGCGGTCACCAGCAGCGAAGGCGCAATAAAGCTGAGGCAGTAGGCGGCAAGCAGCAGCAGCTTGCGCGCGTCCTTTGCCCCGGTATTGATCCACGAAAGCAGGCTGGCCAGATATACCTGCCCCGCGCAGAGAAACTCGCCCAGCGAGACGGCAATGCCTAAGAGCGCCATCGCCCAGACAAGATGCGGGGAATCGGCCATCCGCCTGATGAAGCCCTGCAGTCTGGTCCGCAGGGACGAGGGCAGCTGGTTTTTCACCCTGCCGTACTCTCCGCGCGCGGCGCGCAGGGCGTCTGACAGGTTGAGCGCGATGAAAATCAGCGCGAAGACGGTCAAGAGCAGCCGGAGAGCCAGCGGCAGCCAAACGGGGTTCCATACCTGCAAAAGCTCAAGCAGCGAAAGTCCGATCAAAAAATAAGTCAGCAGCTTGCTTGCCAGATACACCGCGGCAAGGCCCGCGCTGCGGCGGCCGAGGTGCAGGATGCTGCCCAGCAGCAAAATCAGCATGGACAGGGCGCAGGGGTTAAGGCCGGCAATCAGCCCGGCAACAAGGGCGGCACCGAGGCTCAGACCGCTTGTCTCCGGGGCTTTGTCTGCCCCGCCCGTTCTCTCAAGAGGCGCTTCCAGGGCCTGCCCCTTTCTCAGCGCCTCCGGCAGCGAAGAAAGGATGGCCTCTGCCCCGGCCAGATAATGTTTGCCAAAGTAAACGCTGGGCGCAATTTGCTGCTCCTCGGGCGTTTCAAACAGCGCGAACAGCTCTCTTGCCCGCTGCGGGTCGCGGCTCAGATCCACCCGCTCTACCGAAAGCGGGGAGCGCAGCAGGCTGCCGTCCGCGCCTTCCACCTCCACGGCTTCCCCCAGGCTCTCGATCAGCGCCTCCGCCTTGGCGCAGCTTCCGCAGGCCGGCACATAAAGATAAACAAGCCTGCTCTCGGGCGCCTGTTCAGCGCCCGCAGGCAGGCAGAGGAAACATAACAGGGCGCAGAGCCACAGCGCGGCCCGTTTCATGCGCGGGCCTCTTCCCACACGCGGATGGAGGCGGCGCCGGGGTAGGCCGCAAGCAGCCGCTGGATGCGCGCGCTCAGCGCGCTGCAAGGCAAAGCTTCCGCGGCCGCGCAGGCGAAGCGGATCTCCTCCACCGCCCGCAGAATCACAGCGCTGCGGTGAATCTCGCAGGGGGCCGGGTCTTCAAAAAACTCTACGCTGAGCCAGAGGATGCATTCCTCCTCAAAGCGCAGATGCTCGAGCCTTCCCTGATAAAGCGAAGCGCCCGAACCATCCTCGATCCGGGCCATCCAGCAGGATTTCTGTTGTCGCTTAAACACGTTTCACCCCACTCCCTCACTTCGCCAGGAGTTCATCCACCGGCGTTCGGTCTGCCTGCTGCAGCGCCTGAAAAAAGCGGTCATGAATCTGCGCGGAGCCAAGCAGCGCCCAATCGCCGCCGAACAGCGCGGGCACCATGAACTCATCCGGCGAAATGCGGTAACGCGCCTCCACCGCCGCCTCCATTTCAAGGCCCTCGCGGCTGGCAATGTCGTATTTGAGCAGCCGCACGCCTTCGGGCAGATTCTCTTCAATCCAGGGGCTGATATCGCGGCAGTCCTCACAATACTCGCTGTAAATGTAAATGAGATTGCGCTCCGCGCGCTCCCCCTTCGCGATTGTTTTCTCCACCTGCCCTTTGAGCAGGCTGATGCCCTGCGGGAGGGCGCCGCCTGTGAGATAGCCGCGCAGCGCCGCGTCCGCGCTGCCGTCGGCGGGGAAGGCCGCCTCGCCGGCCATCACAAGGGGCAGATCGAAGGCTTCAACGCCCTGGTTCCGCAGGCGCTTTTCCAGCGTCTCATACTGATCGGGAAGGCGGCGCAGGTTAAAAAGCAGAATGCGCCTGCCCTTCTGCCCGAGCCCGTCCAGCAGGGCACGGTAGTGCAGATAGATGCCGTTTTCAATGCTGCATTCGCCGCAGCCGGGGTTCGCGGAGCCCTGACAGGCCCCGCAGGGGTCGATGTAATAAGCTTCCAGCGGCGGCAGCGTTTCCTCTCCCAGCGCAAACGGCGCGCAGATCAGCGCAAACAGGCTTACTGCAAGCGCTGCCAGATGCCTGATGAGCGGGGCTCTCATTGCTTCGGCGCTTCCACCAGCGGGTGGAAGCACAGCACGCTGCGCCCGCCGCCGAGCTGCACATTAAGAGGCCGCTTCGTGCGACACTCCTCCGTCGCGTAGCTGCAGCGGGAGGCGAACTTGCAGTGGTTCAGCGAAAACTCCCTCGTCTCCGCCTCCGACATACGGATGTTCTTTTTCCACTTGTCGCCCACATGCGGCACGGAGTTCATCAACAGCTCCGTGTAGGGGTGGGCGGGGTTTTCCATGATCTCCATCGAGCTGCCGTACTCGATCAGGCTGCCGCGGTAAAGCGTGGCGATATAGTCGCTGACGTAATAGGCGGTGGACAGGTCGTGCGTGATGTAGATGAAGCTGATGCCGTACTCGTCGCGGATGGATTTGAACAGGTTGACGATGTTCATCTTCATGGAGGCGTCGATCATCGCCACCGGCTCATCCGCCACAATCAGTTTGGGCGAGGTGATGAGCGCCCGCGCGATGGACACGCGCTGCAGCTCGCCGCCCGAAAACTGGGTCATATACTTGCCGCGCACCACCTCGTAGCTGAGGCCGACGGATTTAAGCGCCTTGTCCGCCGCTTCCACGGCCTGGGCGCGGTTCTTGGCCCCGCCGTAAGCCAGCGCCGTATCAATCAGGTATTTTTCCACCTCGCGGCGCGAGGAAAAGGATTCAAAGGGGTTTTGAAAGATCGGCTGCACCAGGCGCTGAAATTCCCTGGCCTGATAGCCCCTGAGCATATCCCTGCCGTCCAGCCGCAGCTCGCCCGAGCTGGGCTGCAGCAGGCGCAGCACGATCTTGGCCATGGTGGTCTTCCCGCAGCCGCTCTCTCCGACGATGGCCAGAATGGTCGGCTTGTCGCCGCTGATGGAGAGGCTGACATCATCCACCGCCAGCATCTTTTTGCCCGTCAGAAAGTTGCCGATGCGGAATTCCTTGCTTAGATTTTTGATCTCCAATAGCTTTTCTGCCATGATGTTTTCTTCCTACTCGTTCATTGCTGATACCAATGAAATTTGTTAATGCATCCAAAGTGGCGAGGAATTTTGGCCTGAGGCAAGGAGCGAAAGCGAAGGCGTAGCAGCGCTACGTCAAGCTTTCTGCGACACAGCATCAGGCTAAAATAACCGTCGCGACGATGCGTTAACAAGTTGAATTGGTATGAGGGGGCACAAGGTGGCAGGCGCAGCAGCGCCCGCTGCGCCCCTGCACAAAGGGCGGCTCCACCTTTTTGCAGATGTCCATGCACCTGGGGCAGCGCGGCGCGAAGCTGCAGCCCTCGATCTTCTGGCGCAGCGAGGGCGGCGCGCCGGGGATGCCCTCCTTCGGCCGGTGATCGCCCACCTTGGGCAGGGCGCCGATCAGCATCTGTGTATAGGGGTGCAGCGGGTCTTCAAACAGTTCCTGCGTCGGGCCGAGCTCTACCATCGTGCCGGCGTACATGATGCCCAGGCGCTTGGTGATCTGGTAATGCACGCCCATATCGTGCGAAACGATCACAAAGGTGTTGCCCATGCGCTGCTGCAGCTCCATCAGCATCATCAGGATGTTGCGCTGCACCACCACGTCCAGCGCGGTGGTGGGCTCGTCGGCCAGAATGATGTTGGGCTTGAGGAAGGTGGCCATCGCGATGACCACGCGCTGGCGCATGCCCCCCGACAGCTGATGGGGGTAGGAATCGAGGATGTCGACCGGCAGCTCAAGCCCGGTCAGGTATTCGCCCAGCTGCGCCCGCATCTGCGCCCTGCTCTGCCCGCCCCCATAGTGGCGCTTGATGATCTCGTAAAACTGCTCATCCACCTTGTAAACGGGGTTGAGCACGCTCATGGCCGCCTGCGGGATATAGGAAATATACTTCCACCAGGCTTTGGAGATGCTGCCGCTTTCAAGCCGCAGGTTCTCCTTGCCGTCCTCTGATTTGCTCTCAAGCACCACCCTGCCGCTGGACAGCTCAAGCGGAAACTGCACCAGGTCGTACATGACCTTGAGCATGGTGGATTTGCCGCAGCCCGATTCGCCGGCCACGCCGAAGATCTCGTTATCCTGTATATCGAAGCTCGTGTTGCGCACGGCGGCAACCGGCCCCTTGATGGTGCTGTACTGAGCGCTTACGTTTTCAATGCGAAGCATCGGCTCACCGCCCCCTCTTGGTTGAAGTAAAGTCGCTGTAGCCCGTATAGGTCAGGAACAGGCCGACCAGCAGCAGGATGATGGCGACGACGGGCGAACCGATCCACATCCACTGTTTGAGCAGAATGGCCTGGTACTGTCTGGCCCAGAAAATCATGTTGCCCAGCGTCGCCGTGGTGGAAGAGGAAAGCCCCAGCACGGCGAGGCTGGCCTCCGCGCCCATGGCTACCAGAATGGTGTTGATAAAGTTGGCCATCGACCAGCTGAGCACATGGGGCAGGATTTCCACCACCACGATCTTGAGCCTGCTTTCGCCCGAGAAGCGGGCGGTATTGATAAACTCGCGCTCGCGGATGGTCAGCGCCATGCTGCGCGCCTGGCGCGCGGGCCAGGGCCAGTTGAAGATGATCAGGATGCCCGCGATCGCCATCAGGGAGGCGCGGCCCTTGAGCACCGAGCCCATCAAAATCAGGATGGGAAGAGAGGGCACAACGATGATGGCGTCGCACAAAAACATCAGCACCCTGTCAAGCGCCCCGCCGACAAAGCCGGAGGTCAGCCCGACCAGCACGCCGATGACCGTGGCCATGAAGGCGACCGTGATGCCGAGGATCATGGAATTTTTGATGGATTCAACCAGCAGCCAGAATATATCCTGCCCCTGCTTGTTCGTGCCGAACAGGTGCTCGAGGCTGGGCTTGAGGTTTTTCTTGAAGGTGCCCAGCGCCGTGGGATCGCCCGGGCTGAACAGGGGCACGATGAAGCCCAGCACCACAAAGACCGCCACGATGGCAAGGCCGATCTTGTAGCGCAGGCTCATGGCCGCCCAGATTTGCTTGAAAGAAGCGCGGTTTTGTTTTGACATCTTCCTGCCTCCCCCTTTACGCGTTCCCGCCGTGCCGGATGCGGGGATCCAGCAGGGGGTAAATCAGGTCGATGATCAGGGTCGCCGTGGCGACGGCGAAAATGGAGATGGTGATCAGCCCCAGCATCAGGTTATAGTCAGACGAGGTGATGGCGTTCTGCACCAGCATGCCGACCCCGGGGTAACCAAAGAGGATTTCGGTCATCAGCGAGCCGGAGAACACGCCGCCCATGCTGAGCGCCAGCATGGTGACCTGCGACAGGATGGAGTTGCGGAACACATAGCGGAAGCCGATGGTGCTTTCGCGCAGGCCCTTCATGCGGCCGTAGCTGACAAAATCCTCCTCCACCACGTTGCTGGAGAGCGATTTCATCGAAATGATCCACCAGCCGGAGCCCAGCAGTATCAGCGACAGAGCCGGCAGGAAGGAGTTATAGCTCACCTGGCTCAGCCATTCCCCGCTCAGCTCAAACTTACCAGGCAGCGTCGCCATCAGCGGGAACCACTTGTTGACGTAGGCAAAAAGGATCAACAGCACCAGCGCCATAATAAAATAGGGGATGGGATATATGCACAGGCTGACCGTCTCCATCAGCTTGGAGTACCATTTGTTCTTCTTGAACCCGGCCAGCAGGCCGATGGCATTGCCGATCACCCAGGAAAACAGCGTTGTAAACAGCAGCAGCCCCACCGTATAGGGCAGGGAAGCGCTGATCAAATCCATCACTTTGGTGGGATACATGGCAAACGAAGGACCGAAATCAAAAGTTAAAAGCCGTCTCATCGATACGGCATACTGTTCAAAGAGGCTGCCCTCCAGCCCAAACTGCTTTTGAAGCAGGGAGCGCGTCGCTTCGATTTCATCGGGCGTCACGCGGGTACCCATGGAGGTGATCTTGGCGATCATCGTTTCCACCGGATCCGACGGCATGATTCTCTGCAGCAAAAAGACGATCGTGACGCCCACCCAGATCGTCAGCGCCCAGATCAAAAGGCGCGTCAAAACGAGCTTAAAAAACCTCACGCAAGTGGCCTCCTCGGAAAATGAAAAAAGCTTCCGAATCAAAATGCCGCATGCAGCCATGCAGGGCAGGGCTGCATGCGGCGTCGTTTTACAATATCATAGCATCATTTGCTTATTGCGCAACAGGGGTGATCTCCGGCAGCTGGAACTTGAAGCAGCTCCACCACCACCAGGGGCCGTCATAGGCGTTCTTGGCCGACACATAGTTCGTCCAGTAGTGGTTGTTGACAGGCACGATCTTGGTGGTGCCGAACATCGGCAGCCAGGCAGCCTCTTCCACAAAGGCCTTCATCAGGTCGTAGGCATAGGTCTTGATCTCCGGGTCGTCGCTGGGCAGCTTGGCCATGCCGTCGAGCAGGCTGGAAATCCTGTCGCTCGCCAGGCGGGCGCCGGCGCCGGCGCTGGGCTTGCCGCGCTCGCCGATCAGGTCCTTATGCCAGCCGGTCAGGTTGCCGTAGAAGTCAAGCTGCACGCCGCAGGCAGGCCAGTAGGAGCCGGCCGTGTAATCGCCGGTGTTGGCGGCGGGGTGGAACACGCTCTGGTCGGCGGCCTGCACCGTGACGTCAAAGCCGAAGCTGCGCCACTGATCCGCGCAGGCGTAGGCCAGACGGTTGGACTGCATCTCGAAATCGGCCGGAGCCATGATTTCAAAGGTCAGCACCTTGTCTTTCCAGGTCCACAGGCCCTGGTCGTTCTTCTTGAGGCCAGCGGCCTCCAGCATCTGGGTGGCCTTCTCGGGGTCATGCTTCCACCAGCCGATGCCAAACAGATCCACCAGGGCCTTCTCCTCCGTGGGCAGGCCTTCGATGTTCTGATCCTTCAGGGTCTCGGCGATGTGCAGGGCATAATCCTTGTCAAAGGGCTTGTAGCCGTCTTCGAAGGCATACTCCACCAGCCAGTCGCGCAGCGGCAGGTGCACAGAATTCATCATGAAGGTCGTCGGGGGCATTTCGAGCGGGGAAACGCGCATCTGGCCGTTGAAGGTATCCATGGCCACCTTCACGATATCCAGCGACAGGGCCATCGCCCAGCGCACCTTCGCATCGTTGAAGGGCTCCACCTCGCAGTTGAACAGGATGCCGCGCTCGCAGGGATCGTCAAAGCAGCCGTAGGGATAATCATCCAGCCAGGCCTGCACCTTGTCGTTGCCCTCACGCAGAGCGTCCCAGGATTCGGGGGTCACGTCGCACAGAATGTCGATGTCGTTGTTCAGCATCGCGATGACGCGCTTTTCCTCGGTGCCGAAGCTCTGGAAGAGCACGTATTCCGGCTTGGGCTCGCCCTTGATGACGCCGACGTCAGAATACTGCCAGTCCGCGCGCTTTTTGAACAAAAGCCAGTAGCCCTGCGGGTCACGGTCTGCCAGCGTGTAGGGGCCGATGGCGACAGGATCGGAATAGGGATCGGTCAGCACGTCGATCTTGGAGAAGACATGCTCGGGGATGGGGCGGAAGCCGTTGCCCCACACCGTAACGCCCAGCGTCTGGCTGAGCTTGGGGTAGCTGTACAGCGTGTTGATGGTGATCTCGTAATCGTTGACCAGCTGCACATCCTTGATGTAGGTGGCCAGAGAGGCGCCCACACCGATGGTATCCTTGTGCTCCAGCAGCATGTTGAAGGTGTAGACAACGTCGTTGGCGTCGAAAGTCTCGCCGTCGCTCCACTTGAGGCCTTCGCGGATCTTCACGCGGAAGGAGGTCAGGTCGTCATTGAGGGGCTCGGGGAAGGAGGCGGCCAGGTCGCAGTACTGCTCGCCGGTGATGGTGTTAATCTCCCACAGGCAGGAGTACAGTACCTGATGCAGGCCGTTGTCCAGCGCGGTGCCGGGCATGTAGGGGTTGCACTGGAAGGGGTTGCCGGTCTTGCCGATCAGCGGATCGACCACCAGCGTCTGCGAGCGGGGCGTGCCCGCGATCGTCATGGTTTCGCCGCTTGCCATCATGGGCACGAGGCCCAGCAGCATCACGGCGACCAGCAGCAGGGACAGTTGTTTCTTCACCGAAAATCAACTCCTTTTCTATTTACACCGGGTTCCTTCCCGGTATAGTTCCCTCTCAATCAGGAAAAAACCTCAGCCGCTTTGGCCTTGAGCCGTCAGGAAAAACAGACGCTTCCGGCCATTGTGGTTTCGATTTCACACATACACTACAGTTATATTATATGCTATACTGTGCACGGCAGCTACCCAGATTTTTGTCAAAACCAGTGCGTTTTTTGTTGTTTACGGTTGATTTGTGTCAGATTGTCGCAAATCAATCATACCACAGACTCGGCCGGCAGTCTACCTTCCGTATGAGAAAGAAGGGGTCATATGCCCAACATTCATCTTTCCGATTTTTCGGGCCCTCTGCTTCAGATTATCCGCAACCCCGTGCTGCGCTGCGTGGGCCGCTGCAAGGATATCAAAGGCTACCATATCGCAGGCCATCTGCACCCGGATACGGCTGAAATCCTCTATATCGTCAGGGGCAAAGGGGTGACGCGCATTGAGGGGAAGGAGTATCCACTGGGGCCCGGCGATCTTGCCATCTATAACCCCGGCGTCGAGCACGCCGAAGCCTTTGACCCGCGCGTCCCCGCCCCCTATTTTTACCACGTGAAGTTCAATGAGTTCGTGATCTCCGGCCTGCAGCCCTCCTGCCTGCTGCCCGGTGGCCTTCCCCCCGCCTTCAGCGCGGGGAGCGACGGGCCGCATATCGAAACGCTGATGAAGATGCTGTTCAGCGAGGTCGAGCAGCAGCGCCTCGGTTTTGATCAGATTGCCCACAGCCTGCTGCTTTCCATCATGCTGCAGATACTGCGCATCCTCGATACGGATCACGCCCGCATTGAAAAGACGGAATCAGACTCGCTGATCGTTCAGATTCAACAGCATCTGGAGCGGCATTTCGCCGAGGATCTGTCCATGAAGGACGTGGCCGGGAAGTTTCATATCAACTATTACTATCTGTCGCACCTGTTCAAAAATGAGATCGGCATCTCCCCGGCCAGCTATGTCAACGCGCTGCGCATCAACGAGGCCTGCCGGCTCTTGTGTACCTCCAGGCTGCCCATCTACCGTGTGGCCGAGATGGTGGGCTACGGTAACCAGTCCACCTTCCAGATGCAGTTCAAGCAGCGCAAGGGCGTATCACCCATGCAGTACCGCGCCTACTACGAGCAGAACACGCTGATGGTGCCCTGCGATTGCCCGCAGACCGTTTCCTCGGAGAAGGGCTCCCCGGCCATGGGCTGACGCTTTTTTTGCAGGGCCCGGACGCTGTGCGAAAGCGGAAAACCATCCGGCCAACCGATATTGATTCATCACCCGAAGGGGGCTTTTGTTTTGTACAAGCTGATGCTGGTAGACGACGAATCCGAAATCCGCGAGGGGCTTCGCGAGGTCATCGATTTTGAGTCACTCGGTTTTGAGGTGGTGGGCGAAGCGGCCAACGGCGTAGCCGGTCTGCAGATGGCGGAAAGCCTGACGCCCGACCTGATCATCACCGATATCCGCATGCCGCTGATGAACGGCCTGCACATGTGCCGAAAAATCCGCGACCTGCTGCCCACGGCGCAGTTCATCCTGCTGTCGGGCTATGACGAGTTTGAGTATGCCCGGCAGGCCATCGAGGTCAAGGCGCTTGGCTATCTGCTCAAGCCCATCTCTTCCAAAGAGTTTGTGGAAATGCTGAAGGAAGCAAGGCAGCGTCTGGACGAGGCAGCGCAGGAGCGCGCCAACATCCAGCAGCTGAAGCAAAGCTACCAAACCAGCCTGCCCTTCCTGCGCGAATCGCTTCTGGCCTCGCTGATGGCCGGCGGCATCAGCCCGCAGGACGCGCTGCGGCACGCGGAACGCTATGGCGAAGACCTGAACGCGCCGGCCTACGCGGTGATGATGGCCCGCGCGGGTGAGGAAACGGGCAAAGAGAAGGTCAGCGACCCTGAGCTGCTGCCCTTCGCCGTGGCCAACATCATGGGCGAGGTGCTGAGCAGCTATTACAAGGCGCATATCTTCCGCTACAACGGCATGACGGCCGGCCTGCTGCTGCTTGAAAACGACACGCCGGAGCATTTTTCTCAGCTGGCTGACCATATCGAGGAAGCGCGCAAGGTAGCGCGCTACTACCTGCAGTGCGGGCTGCACATCGGCATCTCCACCGCCTGCCGCAATCTGGCCACGCTGCCCGCCGCCGCCAGACAGGCCGTCAACGCGCTGGAATACAGCCTGCTTTCCGGCACCGAGCACGCTCTGTGCATCAAGGATGTGGAGCGGGACAGCAACACCGACCTTGTGATGGACGACTATCAGCTGCGCCGTCTTTCCAACCTGATCAAGGCGGGGGAGCCTGAGCCGGCGCGGGCGCTGCTTTCCCAAATCGTGGCCCGCGCCAGGGGCGGCAAAACCGCCGTCACCACCTATCAGACCTATATGATGGAGCTGCTGATGGGTTTTTTGCGCATCGTGCCCAGCATGTCGCTGGAGCGCGAGCACTTTGACGATGATTTTGAGCGAATCAGCGGCGTCATTCTGGGCAACGTGCCCTCGGCGGACGAGGTGGGCGCACTGTTTTCCGGCCTGATGGACAAATTGATGGTCGCCATCAGCGAAAGCCGAAGGTCCTCCGGGCAGCTGATCGCAGCGGAAGCGGAAGAATACCTCAAGCAGAATTACATGCAGGAGAGCCTGTCGCTGGAAGACCTGTGCCTGCACCTGCACGTGAGCCCTTCCTACTTCAGCTCCGTCTTTAAGAAAGAGACGAAAAAGACCTTTCATCAGTACCTGACCGGCCTGCGCATGGACAGAGCGCTCACCCTGCTTTCGGCGGGCGGACTGCGCACGGCGCAGGTGGCGCGCGAGGTGGGCCTGCCCGACCCCAGCTATTTCAGCTACTGCTTTAAAAAGCACTTCGGCTTCCCGCCCGGTCAGGCGCGCAAGGGCAGAGAATGAGCACCGGCCGCTCAATCAAAACAGGCGGATACAGCCTGCAGAGCATCCTCACCTCGGCCTTCCTGCTGCTGGTCGCGGTGGTGCTGTTGTGCGTTTTGTTTCTGATTGTGCCGCGCGTGAGCGACATGCTGCAGCAAAGCGCCATCGACCGCACCAAAGAGACGGTGCTGCAGGGCGTCAACAGCGTTGAGATCTATGTGGACAGCATGCTGCGCGCGCTGCACTACAGCACGGGGCTGCTGCCCAAAGGCCTTGATGCCCCCCCAAGGCAGCTGGCAGGACAGCCTTGATTTTATGCGCTCCAGCCGGTCGGATATCGCCGCCCTCGCCTTCTTTCTGGAAGACGGCAGCCTGTGCTACGCAACCGACGGGCCGCTGCGCGTGCGCCCGGACAGCGTGCGCCGCTCGCAGTGGTTTCAAAAGGCCTTGCGCTGGGAAGGGACGGTCAGCTATTTCAGCCTGCCGCATGTGCAGGATCTGTTTGAAAACCAGCGCCGCTATGTGATCACGGTCAGCCGGAGCGTGCCCTATATGCAGGGCGGGCAGTCCCATGCCGGTGTTTTTCTGATGGATATCGACTACCTTGCCTTCAGCCAGGTGGCGGGCGGCATCACCCTGGGCGAAAGCGGCTATGTGTACCTGATCAATGAAGAGGGCACGCTGATCACCCACCCCAAAATGCCCCTGATCGCAAGCGGGCTGCTTGAGGAAGACCGCAGCGCCGTCAGCGCCGCCACGCTGGGCATCACGGGCGACCGGGTGGGCGGGCGCGAGCGCATTCTGATCGCTGCCACCATCAACCAGACGCGCTGGCGGCTGGTCGGCGTGGCCTATGCTGACGAGATTTTGAAACTCCAGAGCGCCTTCATCCGCACCATCAGCATCGTGCTGATGGCCGCCTCGCTGATCAGCCTCGGCGCCGCCGCCATGCTGGCCTATCTGGTTACGCGGCCCATCCGGTCTCTGGAAAAACGCATCCGTCTGGTGGAAGGCGGCGACCTGAACGTGACGATGCGGGAAAAGGGATTCCGTGAGCTGCGCAGCGTATCCAGCGCCTTCAACCACATGCTGTGGCGCATCCGCCAGTTGATGGAGCAGATCGTGCAGGAGCGGGAGAAAAAGCGCCTGCATGAGCTGAACGCCCTGCAGGCGCAGATCAACCCCCATTTTCTTTATAATACGCTGGACTCCATCATCTGGATGGAGGAGCGCGGGCGCAGCGCGCAGGCCGTCACCATGGTGTCGGCGCTGGCAAAACTGTTCCGCATCTCCATTTCACGCGGCAGAAACATCATTCTGGTAGGTGAAGAGCTGGAGCATGTGCGCAACTACCTGATCATCCAGCAGATGCGCTTTAAGGACAAATTTATCTATACCATCGAGTGTGAGGAAGAACTCAAAAACCTGCATACCATCAAGCTGATCGTGCAGCCTATCGTTGAAAACGCCATCAATCACGCCATGGATGAGCTGGCCGACACTCAGCTTGAAATCAGGGTGCGCGCCTACCGCGACGGAGACTGCCTGTGCTTTGAAATATCGGACGACGGCATCGGCATCCCCGAAGAAAAGCGCAGGATCCTTTTGACCGAGCCCGCGGGCGCCAGCGGCATCGGCCTGAAGAACGTGCATGAGCGCATCGTGCTGACCTATGGCAAGTCCTATGGGCTCAGCATTGAAAGCGAGGAGGATGTGGGCACGACCGTCACCATCCGTCTGCCGCTGCATCAGGAGGGAGAAGATAAATGAAAAGAACCGTGATCTTCTCTTCCGTCTGCGCTGCCCTCGCCCTGCTGCTGCTCGTCTGGGGCTTCAGCACGCAGGGCACGGTGCCGGCCGGCATCCGGATCATGGGCGCTCTGCTGCTTGTGGAAGACGATACCGGCACCTATCTGATGCAGCTTCGCAAGGGCCTGCAGGAGGCGGTGCAGGCGCGGGGAGGCACTCTGAGCGTGGAGCGTCTGTCCGATTTTGACCCGGGGCGGCCCGCCGCCGCCTATGACGGCTACAACGCCATCTACCTTTTGAGCGACTCTCCCGGGGACTATCTGCCTGCCCTGCACGAAAGAGGGCTGCCGGTGATTGTTCTGGGCAAAGAAGTGCGGGGCGAAAGCTGCGTTCTGCCCGACGAACAGGAAGGCGGCCGCGGCATGGGCAGCTATCTGAACGGCATCCTGCCGGGCGGGCATCTGCTCATCATTTCCGGCGAGCCGCAGGACAGCCGGGAAGAGCTGCGCATCAAGGGGCTGGCCGACGGTCTGGGCAATCTGCCCTACACCCGGCTTGACCCGGAAACGCTGAAGAAAACGCGCACTGAGTGGGCATCCGCCATACTCGCGCTTTCAGACGGCGCGCTGGACGCGGCGATGAAGCTGCAAGGCGAGAGCGGGCTGCCCGTTTTTGCCTTTGACGCGGTCGATACCCGCGTGGAACTGATGGAAGCGGGCAGGCTCTCCGCTGTGTCGGCGGACAATCCCTACGCGCTTGGATACCTCGCCGGCGGGCTGCTGGACGAGATCGACTACAGAGGCCTCAGCCCCACGATGCGGCTCAGCCCGCGGCAGGTAGTGACGCGCCAGAACATGTATGACGCCGCCAACGTGAAGCTGATCTTCCCCCTGCTGCACTGAGGCCGCCGAGACTTTTCATGAGGATGGATGGATGAAAAAACTGCTTGCGCTGGGCCTTGCGCTGTGTCTGCTGCCCCATTTCCCCGCCCGCGCTTCGGGCCCGCGGATCGCTATCTGCGCCTATGCCGGCAAGGATACCTTTATCCAGAGCATGATGACGGAGCTGCGTGAGCGCGCGCAGGGCAGGGCGCAGCTGCTGATCGCCTCCGCCGACGGCGACCAGAACCGGCAGAACGATCAGGTTCAGGAGATGATCAAAGCGGGCGTGGATGTGCTGGCCGTCAACCCGGTGGATCGCACCAGCGCCGTTTATCTGATCCGCCTCGCGCGCCAGAACAACCTCCCGATCGTGCTGTTCAACCGCGAGCCGCTGCGCGAAGACCTGCGCCTGTACAGCAAGGCCTACTATGTGGGCATCGACCCCAGGCAGCAGGGCCGCCTGCAGGCGGAGCTGGCCGTGCAGTATTTCAAAGACCATCCGGAGAGGGACTTTAACGGCGATGGTGTGATCCAGTATGTGCTGCTGCGGGGGGAGCCCGGCCATCAGGACGCGGAGCTGCGCAGCTCCGCCGCCCAGCAGGCGCTGAGCGAAAGCGGCCTGGCGGTTGAAAAGCTGGCCGAGGAATCCGCCAACTGGGAAAAAGCGCTGGGGCAGGAGCGTATGGCCATGCTGCTCAACAGCCTCGGCCGCAGCATCGAGTGTGTGCTGAGCAACAACGACGACATGGCACTGGGGGCCATCGACGCGCTGAAGGCAGCCGGCTATTTCTCCGGCTCTCGCAGCATTCCCGTCATCGGGGTGGACGCGACCGCCGCAGCCCTCGACATGATCGAGCAGGAGACCCTCTACGGCACCGTGCAGAACGACGGCGCTGCCCAGGCCCAGGCGGTCATCGACCTTTCCATCCTGCTGGCCTCGGGCAGCGAAATCACCGCCGACACCTTTCACTTTCCGATAGAAGACAAAGTGGTTTATATCGAGTCTGAAATTGTCAGAAAAGAAGACTGAAGCCAGGCAGGGCGTGATGCCCGAAACGGCCGGGAGCAGGTTTTGATTCCGTCTTGGCACAGAAAAGGGGCTGCCGCAAAACAGAAATCTGCGGCAGCCATTTTGAAATAAGAATGCGGTTATCCCTTTGCGGCATCAGGGAGAGACCTTGTTGCCGCCTTTTATTTTGGCTTCGTACATTTTCTGATCGGCCAGGTGCATCAGGGCTTCGGGGCTGATGGCTTTGCTGCCCGGGTTCAGTGTATGCATGCCGATGCTGCAGGATATCTCTACGCGGCTGCCGCAGCAGTCGATGATGGCGCCTGAAAAGTCGGCGCGCAGCCTCTCGGCGACCGCCCTCGCGGCCGAGCTGTCCATGCCGGGCAGGCAGACGACAAACTCATCTCCGCCGTAGCGGGCAATCCAGCCTTCTGTCGGCACCGCGGCGCGCAGCAGCCTGCTCGCGCTCAGCAGCGCCTCGTCCCCCGCCTGATGGCCGTATTGGTCATTGATCCCCTTGAAGCGGTCCAGATCGATAAAAATCAGCGAAAAAGGCTTGCCCTCAGCGGACGCGGCATCCAGCTCCGTCTGCAGGCGGTTGCTTAAATAGAAGCGGTTGAACAGGTTGGTCAGCGGGTCAAGGTTGACCAGCTCCTGCAGTTTTTTCTGCTCGGTGCCGTCGATTTTGAAGGCAACGTAATGCACGGCCCCTTCCTTGTCGATGACGGGAAAGATGGAGGCGATCTCGATGTAGATGCCGCCGTCCTTCTTGCGGTTGATGAACTCGCCCTTCCAGCTTTCGCCGCGCAATAGATGCGACCACAGGTCATGGTACACCCCGGGCGGCGTCTGGCCGGACTTCAGGATGCTCGGGTTCCTGCCCAGCGCCTCATCAAAGCCGTAGCCCGTCAGCTTGGAAAAGTGCGAGTTGACATACTCGATATGGGCGGATGAGTCGGCAATCACAATGCTCATCGGGGCGGCGTCAATCATATCCAGAAACATATCGTGGAATTTTGGCCTGATGCTGTCCCTTGCCTGGCTGAAATCCATTGTCTCTCCCCTCTGCGTTTGTATTGGGCGCTGGTGCCGGAACGTGAGAAAACCCACAGGCATTTTTATTATAGCCTGTTTTTGGGGAATGGCAATCGAGCCGTTTGTGTTTCGCGGCCCGCGGGGGTGTAAAAATCTCCCCGCCTTCCGGTGAAAGCGGGGAGACCGAAGCGACCAGAGGTTTAGTCTTAGTCTTCCACTACGCTGAAGCTGTCCTTGTCGGCGCCGCAGACAGGGCACTCGAAATCATCGGGCAGGTCTTCCCACTTGGTGCCGGCCGCAATGTTGTTGTCGGGATCGCCCTCGGCCTCGTCATAGATCCAGCCGCAGATATCGCACACATACTTTTTCATGTCCGTTCTCCTTTAGAATAAAGAATTGAGAATCCGCTTGAAAGGGTCAGGCCTTCCAGAGGCCGTGCAGGTTGCACCATTCGTAGGCGGCCACGACCTCTTCGCCCTCAAGCAGAGCGAATTTGGCCTCGGGCGCCTCGCCGGCCTTCAGTACCTTGCGCTGGTTGCCCAGCGTGGTTTCCAGAGCAATCCACCCGATATGATGCTCGGGCAGCATGGGATGCGCGACGCTGCCAACCTTGACGGTGACAATGTTGCCTTCGCGCTCGATGACCGGGACGTGTTTTTCCTTCGCGGCGTCAACCGTGCCGGGCACAAGCTCCTGCATCTCTTCGCCGCAGCAGACAATCTTAGGCCCTTTGTCGACCACGTAGGCGACGATGTTGCCACAGTGGGCACACTGGTAAAACTTCATCCTGATTTACCCCCTTTTTTGATAATCCTATCATAGTGGACAGTCAAGGGCCCGTCAAGATACCGGAAACCCTTCTTATTCTACCCCCTGCTCAGGGGCTTTAACAAGCTTGCCGTCAATATATACGCGCACGGCCTGCGTGCTCACCTCAAAGGGGCTGCCGTCGGTCAGCACAAGGTCCGCGTCCTTGCCCGCTTCCAGCGAACCGACCCTGTCCTCGATGCCGATGTGGCGGGCGGGGTTGATGGTGATGGCCTGCAGAGCCTTGAAGGGGTCCATGCCCGCCTTGACTGCCATGCCGGCGCACAGGGGCAGGTACTGCTGGGGAATGACCGGCGCGTCGGTGATGATGCTCACCCGGCAGCCCGCCCTGTCAAGCGCGCCGGGGGTCAGCCAGGTCTTGTTGCGCAGCTCAAACTTGGTAGCGTGGGTCAGCGTCGGGCCGACGGCCAGCGGCACGTTTTCTTTGGCCAGATCCTCCGCGATCAGGTGGCCCTCGGTCACATGCTCCAGCGTCAGGCGCACGCCGAACTCCTTGGCGATGCGCAGGGCGGTGAACAGATCCTCCGCCGCGTGGGCGTGCGCCTTGAGCGGGATTTCGCCCCGCAGCACCGGCAGCAGCGCTTCCAGCTTCATGTCAAAGGCGGGCAGCTTGGCGGGGTCGTCCTTCGCCGCCTCTTTCTTTTGCAGGTACTCTCTGGCCTTCATCAGCGCCTCGCGCAGGCGCGCCGCGGTGGTCATGCGCGAGGAGATGGCCTTGTCGCGGTACACTCGCTTTGGGTTTTCGCCGAAGGCGCACTTCATGGCCACATCCTGCCGGACGATCATATCGTCCACCCGGTGGCCGACGGTCTTGACCGCGGTAAAGGTGCCGCCGATCACGTTGGCGCTGCCGGGGCCGGTGGATACGCAGGTCACGCCGGCCAGCGCCGCGTCCAGCAGCGTGGGCTGCATGGGCTTGAAGCCATCGATGGCGCGCAGCTGCGGCGTCCAGTTGTCGTTCATCTCGTTGTAGTCGGTGCCCTCATAGCCGATGCCCCAGCCGTCCATACCCAGGTGGCTGTGCGCGTCGATGAAGCCGGGGTAGCACTGCAGGCCCTCGGCGTCGAACACCTCGTCCGCCTTCACGCGGATAGACGGGGCGATCTTCTTGATCTTGCCCTTGTCGATCAGGATGTCGCCCTGATAGGGCGCTTCGTGGACGGCGTCGTGGATCAGCACGTTTTTGATCAGAAGGCTCATGCTTATTTGCCCTCCAGTACCACTTCGCGGCCCGCGTCGCTCGAATCGTAGATGGCCTGCATCATGCGCGCGGTGGGCAGCACGGTATCGATGTGGCTGGGCAGCTTTTCCCCCGACCGGACGCAGCGCACGAAGGCGTCGATCTCGTTTTGAAACATGTCGCTCATCTCAAACTCGGGCTTGTAGGTGACCAGCGCCCCGTCCTCCGCCGTGTAGAGGGTAAAGCCCCTGCCGTACTGCAGGCGGATGCCCGCCTTGTCGCCCATGAAGTCGATGTAGCGCTCTTCTTCGCCGATGTTCTGCGCCCAGGCGCCGTGCACACTGATGACGGGGCCGGTGGTGCGGATGAGGGCGGTCACGGAATCGTCCACGTCGTAGGTGCCGTTTTCCACGCGCGGGCCGGCCCACATGTCGGTGCAGGTGTAGCCCTTGATGTCCTTGCCCAGGCGCGAGAAGGCCTCGCCCGACACGGTCAGCGGCTGCGGGTCGCCGCAGCAGTACATCACGATGTCGAGGTAGTGCACGCCCCAGTCGATCAGGGCGCCGCCGCCCGCGATGGCCTTGGTGGTAAAGGCGCCGCCCAGGCCCGGGATGCTGCGATGCGCGCGGAAGGAGACGTATACATGGTAGATTTCGCCGAGCCTGCCCTCGTCAATCAGCTTTTTTACGCGGCGCACGCCGTCGTTAAAGCGGTTGACCACGCCGATGTTCAGGGTCTTGCCCGTCTCGTGCTGCGCCTTCTGCATGGCCAGCGCCTCCTGATAGGTGCGGGCGCTGGGCTTTTCGCACAGCACATGCTTGCCGGCCTTCAGGCAGTCGATGCTGATGGGGGCGTGCATGTTGTTGGGCACGCAGACGGAGACCGCCTCCACCTCCGGGTCTTTCAGGATATCGTGATAGTCGGTCACGGCGGTGCCGCAGCCATATTCCCGTACGGCCTTTTCGGCGCGCTCGGGGATGATATCGCAGAAGTACTTGATTTCGGCCTCCCTGTTTTTCATATAGGAGGGGATGTGGGCGGCGTTGGCGATGGTACCGCAGCCAATGACGGCTACTTTCATGGTGTGTTACTCCTCTCTTTTGCTGCCGAAGAAAAACAGCGCGACGGTGCCGGGCCCGGTATGGGCGCCGATGGTGGTGCCGACGTTGTAGATCTGCGGCTTTTCTTTCAGGCGCGGGAATTGTTCTTCCACATAATCAGCAACGCGCCGGGCGTCTTCATAGCAGGCGGAATGGCAGATATAGCATTTGCCCGCGTATTCCGTGCCGCCCTGCGCGTACTTTTCCATTTTGGCGACGATTTCGCGGCATACCCTCGATTTGCCCCGCACCTTGAAGCGCGGGCGCAGGCGGCCGACATCGTCCATATTGAGCAGAGGGCAGATATGCAGCGCGGTGCCGAACCAGCCGGCCAGCCGCGAAATACGCCCGCCCCGGATATAAAAAGTGAGATCGGTCGAGAAAAACCAGTGGTGCAGCGTGAGACGGTTGTTGAGCGCCCAGTCGCGCAGCTCGTCGATGCCCATTCCGCCGTCCCGCAGGTCGGCCAGCGTGTCCATCAAAAGCCCGTAGCCCGAGGAGGCGCCGAGCGAATCGACGATATAGAGCCTGCGCTCGGGGTATTTTTCCCGCAGCATGGCGGCGGCGGTCTCGGCCGAGTTGATTACGCCCGAAATGCCGCTGGACAGCGTCAGGTGGAGGATATCTTTGCCCTCCTTCAAAAAGGGCTCGAAATACTGAAGAAACTCATCCACGTTGACCTGCGAGGTCTTGGTATCCGCGCCGCGCGCCATCGCCGCGTAAAAATCCGCATATGAAATCGACTCGCCCAAATCATCCCTGTATTGTCTGCCATCCAGAGAAAAGTGGAAGCAGACGTAGCGGATGTCTCGGCGCGTCAGTTGTTCCCGGGTCAGGTCGGCGGTGGAACAGCAGCTGAGAATGTAGTTTTCCATAGCGCACCTCTTTTGATCCGGTTTCGTCCTTTTCACTGTCCATTGTAATGCCTTTGCCCGTGAAATGGAAGAGCCGCGCGACCGCGCGCAGCCCGCTTTCGTTGACAGCGCTTTCGCGCTGATGCTAAAATCGCCCTGGAACGCTGGGCGGGAAAGCCCGGAAAAAAGCGCGGGGGCGGCTGTTTCCCTGCGACGCATAATGGGAGGGCGCCATGAGTCGATTGGTGGATACGACCCTGAGAGAGTTTACAAACCTGCTGGCTTCGGGCGAGCCGACGCCGGGCGGCGGCTCCGCCGCGGCGATGACGGGCGCGCAGGGCGCGGCGCTGGTCGCCATGGTCTGCGGCCTGACCGCGGGGCGCAAAAAGTATGAAGAATTTGACGCGCTGGCGAGGCAGACGGCGGAAAAGGCACTGCTGCTGAAGGACAGCCTGCTCGAAGCGATGGATCTGGACAGCGCGGCCTATGAAGAGGTCGTAGCCGTGTTTGCGATGCCGAAGAATACGGACGAAGAGAAGGCCGCGCGCAAAGCGGCCATGCAGCAGGCGCTGAAGCACAGCACGCAGAGCCCCTTCCATACCATGGAGCTGGCTGTCGAAGGGCTGGGGCTGGCGTCCGCCGTGCTTGGCAAATGCAACGTGAACGCGGCGAGCGACCTTGCGGTCGCCGCCTCCAGCCTGCGCACGGCGCTTGAGGGCGGCTGGTTCAATGTGCGCATCAACCTGGGCGGCATCGAGGACGCGGCCTTTGTGAATGAGTACGAAAGGAAGGGCGGCCGCCTGCTGGAAGAGGGGCTGCGCCTTGCGGACGCGGTGGCCCGCTGGGTGAGTGAAACCATCGCCTGACCGAAGTGTTTTATGAGTGAAGAGAAGAAAACGCCCGACCTGAGCGGCGTGCTGCATAAGGAGATCACCGATGCCCTTCCCGAGGAAGTGGAAGAGAAGGTGGACGCCTGGTTTGGAAAGCTGGCGGAGGGGCAGGGCGTTGCGCTGCGCAACCCGCTGCCCGAGCCGCCGCCCGACCGAGAAAGCGAAAACCGCGTCATGCTGCAGGGCTTTGAGTGGTACCTGCCAAGCGGTGGGCACTGGCAGCGCCTCAGGGAGCTGGCGGGCGACTTTGCGCAGATGGGCGTGGGCGGCGTCTGGCTGCCGCCCTGCTGCAAGGCGACCGGCCCCGACGATGTGGGCTACGGCGTCTACGACCTGTGGGATCTGGGCGAGTTCAACCAGAAGGGCGGCGTGCGCACCAAGTACGGCACCCGCGAGGAGCTGGAGGCGCTGATCGACGCCCTGCACGACAAGGGCATGCAGGTCTATCTGGACGTGGTGCTCAACCACAAGGCGGGGGCGGATGAGACGGAGCTGTTCGCCGCGGTGAAGGTCAACCCCGATAACCGGGAGGAGCAGATTTCCGAGCCCTATGACATTCTGGGCTGGACGCGCTTCACCTTCCCCGGCCGGGGCGGCAAATATTCCCCCTTCGTGTGGGGCTTTCAGCACTTCACGGCGGTCGACTGGGACGCCGCGAACAACGAGGGAGGCATCTTCCGCATCCTCGGCGAAAACAAGGGCTTTGCCCCGAAGGTCGATCAGGAGAAGGGCAATTTTGATTACCTGATGTTCGCCGACGTCGACTACCGCAACCGCGAGGTGATGGAGGAGACGCTGCGCTGGGGCGAGTGGCTGGTGCGCACCCTGCCCATCGACGGCATGCGGCTGGACGCCGTCAAGCACATCAACTCCAGCTTCATCAGCGTGTTTCTGCGCCAGACGCGCCTCGGGGCGGGGCGGCCGCTGTATTTCGTGGGCGAGTACTGGAACGCGGATGAAAACCTGCTGATGGGCTACCTGAACGCGACGGGCGGGCAGATGGCGCTGTTTGACGTGGCGCTGCATTTCAACTTCAAGCAGGCCTCCGATCAGGGCGGGGATTACGACCTGCGCGGCATCTACTCCGGCACGCTGATCGAAAAGAGCGACTGGAGCGCCGTAACCTTTGTGGATAACCACGACTCCCAGCAGGGGCAGGCGCTGGAAAGCTGGGTGCATCAGCCCTTCAAGCTGCTGGCCTACGCGCTGATCCTTCTGCGCCGCGAGGGCTACCCCTGCCTGTTCTGGGGCGATTACTATGGCATCGCGGCGGGGCCTGCCCCGCAGGAGGGGCTGAAGCCGCAGCTGGATCCGATGCTCAGGGCAAGGCTTTTATATGCCTACGGCGAACAGGTCGACTATTTTGACGACCCTGACTGCATCGGCTGGCTGCGCCTGGGGCACAGCGGGCACGAGAACTCCGGCCTCGCGGTGCTGATCAGCAACCGCGGCGAGGGCAGAAAGCGCATGGTTTTCGGCCCCGAGAACGCGGGGACGCAGTGGCGCGACCTGATGGGCGGGCTCGAAGAGATGGTGACGCTGGACGAACAGGGCGGGGGCGAGTTTGTCTGCCGCGAAAACTACCCCGCCGTCTATATCAGAATACAAGAGGAAACGAAGGAGTAGGATGATGGAACTGCTGCAGGTAAACAGTCTTGAGGAAATGGGGCTCAGCAGCCTCGCGCTGGAAGACTTTATCAGAATCTACAAGAAGCGGGGCTTCGCCACCGTCACGCTGGTGCGGGACGGCAAGCGCTTCACTCTGAACAGCAGGCCCTACCACGAGGATACGCCCTTCGTGCTGTTTTCACTGTCCAAATCCTTTACCTCGATGGCGGCGGGCTTCGCCGTGGCGGAGGGCAGGATTGCGTGGAACAGCCGCCTGACCGAGGCGCTGAAGGACGACCTGCCCGAACAATACGATGCTCAGCTCGATCAGGTCACCCTGCATCATCTGCTCACGATGTCCTCCGGCCTCGACCCCAAAAGCGACGGGCTTGAGATCCGCCGCAGCGACAACATCGCCAGAGAAATCATGGGCTTTCCGCTGGTGCAGAAGCCCGGAAAGGTATTCCATTACAACAGCATGGGCACCTATCTGGCCGGGCGCATGGTGCAAAAGGCGGTCGGGCAGTCGCTGCGCGACTATCTGACCCCCCGGCTGTTTGACAGGATCGGCATCCCGCGCCGCCGCTGGAACAGCTGCCCCATGGGCTACAACATGGCGGGCTTCGGCTTTCACCTGAGCAATCTGGATATCGCAAAGGCCGCGCAACTGCTTTTGAACGAGGGCTTCGAGGGGGGAGAGCGCGTACTGCCCGAGGGCTACCTTGAGCGCGCCAGCAAAAAGCATATCGCAAACGGCGACCCCGCGACGGGCGACGACTGGGCGCAGGGTTACGGCTATCAGTTCTGGCGCTGCCGCTTCGGCCGTTACCGCGGCGACGGCATGTTTGGACAGATCATGATGATTGACAGAAAGCACAACCTTGCCGTCGCGGCCACCGCTTCCGCCCCCGCGATGAACAAGGAGATGGACGCCCTGCACGCGCTGATGGACCAGGCCCTCAGCCTGCCGCCCGCCGATAGAAAGCGCCTCGAGGGCATTCTGAAGCAGGCCAAAAACCTTTCCCGCCGTATGCCGCCCGATGACGGGGGCAGCGTGCTGCCTCTGCACGGCAGCTATCTGGACGGCAAGGGCCTGGCCCTGCGGCTTGAGGTGATGGACGAAAACAATATCCGCCTGTTCTACCGCGCGCCGGGCGAAAAACTGTCTGCCTGCTTTGATCTGGGGCGCAAAAAGCCGACCCGGGGCGAAGTGACCACCCCGATGCCCGGGGAAGGCAACCTGCCCTACCTCGGCGCTTTCGGCATGCGGCAGGGCAGCCTGCGCCTCCGCGTTCTCTTCCCCAGCGCGCCCTTTGTGCTGGATATCCGGCTCAGCCCCACAAAGGACGGCCTTGAAGGCCGGGCCGAGGCGCGGGGCTTCTGGCAGGGCAGGCTGAAGCTGGCAAAGCAGCGTCTGTAAGCAGTCCAGAAGGAACGATAGGGGGCGGACACAGTCTTGGGGGATTTCTTTCAAGAAATCCCCCAAACCATAAAGAACTTTATTAGGATATATCATCAAACGAATAGATTTTGTTGACTTATTCGGCTGGATGGACTCGACCATAGTATATTGGGTTGCACTGAAAATATTAATGTTACCTATTTGGTAAAAATAAACTTTTTCGGCTTATGTAAAGTGAGGGAAGCAAATGAAAAAGCATTATATTAATTATTTCATTATCGTTTTACTTTGTTCCATCCCTTTTTATGCCCTCAATTGGCTGTATACTTCACCGGTGTTTCTAAATTTGCCTTTAAGTTTTCTCATGATAGTTGTTCCCTGTTTAGTAGCAGGATATAAGATTTATCAAAATGATGGCAAAGATGGGATAATAAAATGGCTGACATCATCATGGGATATTCACAAAGTAAAGCACTCATTTTTTTTACTGATGGCTTTTTTAATTATGCCATTGATATTTACAGCGGCTTCCTACTTTCATAATGGTTCTTTTCATTTTTTGCAGATTTTTCAAAATCCGCTGTTTCCAAGTTTACTTACCTTTCTGGCTTTTTATTTGGGGGCAATTTTTGAAGAGTTGGGCTGGACAAGCTATGCGACACCTCTTATACAAAAGCGATTGGGTATCTTTAAAGCAGGCTTGCTGATTGGCTTTTTTTGGGGAGCATGGCATATCTTGCCGTATTTTTCTCAAGGAAGAAGTTTTATAGATATAATCGCATTAATTCTGTGTACGATTTCTTATCGAATTATCATGGGATACCTTTACGCTTATTCCGGTCAAGCCACCATAACAGGCATTCTCTTTCATACGATGATTAATTTCTATCCTGAAATTTTGCCACACGGTTACGATTCTTTCAACTTTATATCAGTTGCTATTTTGTCATGGATAATAGCGGGAGTA
>CAYZTQ010000023.1:0-23341 GCA_964481445.1 uncultured Christensenella sp.
GCAAGGCAAAGAACTGACCGCCTCGGCACAGGGCTTTGGCGGGCCAATCACGGTTTCTGTCACGCTGAACGCGGATAACACCATCGCTTCGCTGACGATCAGCAAAGACAGTTTCGAAGAGACTGTTGGCATTGGTTCAAAGGTGCTGGATGAGGCTTTTGTTGCGCAGTTCATTGGCAAGACAGTTCCTTTGAAGGATGGAGACATTGACACGATAGCGAACGCAACCGTCAGCAGCGCCGCAGTCATCAAGGCTGTGAACGAAGCTGCTGCCGGGCTGATGAAATAAGTGGCAGAGGATAGAAGCAGAAAGGCGGGATAAATCTTGAGGAAATTTACTTTCCGCGGCGGCGTCCATCCGCTGCACGATATCCATGAAGGGAAAGAGGCAACACGGAATAAGGAAATCCGTCCCTTTGTGGCACAAATGGTGTCCATTCCCATGGACATGCACATTGGAGCGCCGAGTAAACCTATTGTGAAAGTGGGCGATCGGGTTCTCATGGGACAGTTGATTGCTGAACCCGTGGGGGGCATTGGGATTCCCGTGCATGCCAGCGTATCCGGTACGGTTAAAGCGGTGGCTGAAAGGCCCATGATGAAACGCCTGCCCAGCATGTGCGTTGATATTGAAAACGACGGCTTGGAAGAGTGGGTCGAGCTGAGCCCTCTTGGCGATGTGGAGGCGGTGGATCCGTCTCTCATTATCCCTGCTGTCAAAGCGGCGGGCATCTGCGGCATGGGTGGGGCCTGCTTTCCGACCCATATCAAGCTTTCGCCGCCTGCTGATAAAAAGGTGGATACAATCATCCTCAACGGTGCCGAGTGCGAGACCTATCTGACGGCGGATTACCGGCTGATGCTGGAGCAGCCTGAGCGGATTATCAACGGTCTTCGCGCCGTCATGCGCGCGATGGGGGTCTCCCGCGGGCTGATCGGCATCGAAGACAACAAGATGGACGCCGTTGAAACCATCAAAAAGGCGGTTGCCGGCCGCAGCGGCATTGAAGTATGCGTGCTGAAAACAAAGTACCCGCAGGGCGGTGAAAAGCAGCTGATTCAGTCGCTGACCGGACGCGAGGTACCGTCGGGCGGCCTGCCTGCCGATGCCGGCGTTGTGGTGTTGAATGTCGGTACAGCCGCCGCGATTGCGGATGCCGTGATCGAAGGCAAGCCGCTTATCAGCCGTGTTACGACGGTGACAGGTTGTGTAAAGGAACCGACCAACCTGCTGCTTCGCATTGGAACATCTGTTGCCGATGCAGTCGAGGCCTGCGGGGGTTATTCGGAAGAAGCGGGCAAAATCTTCTTTGGCGGGAGCATGACAGGCTCCTGCGTTCCCAACGATACGGTGAGTATGACCAAGGCGAATAATGGCATCGTAGTGTTTGGCGTGAAAGACGCGACGGTTGCCGATGAAACCCCCTGTATTCGCTGCGGCCGCTGTGTGTATGCCTGCCCGGTTTCGCTCAATCCCATGGCTTTGAAGCGCGCGTGGAAGCTTGACAAGCTGGATGATATGGAAAACAAGCTGCATGTGATGGAATGTGTTGTTTGCGGAGCCTGTTCTTACATTTGCCCAGCCCACCAGCAGCTGACCCCGGTATTTAAGACGGTTAAGGATACGATTGCGGCGAGGAGGGCAAAGAAGTGAGCTTGCGCATGTCAATGGGCCCCCATGTTCTGACCAGGGAAAGCACGCAGACTTTGATGCTGGATGTGCTGATTGCCCTGGCGCCGGCCACGGTGGCGGGCGTTTACCTGTTTGGTCTGAAGGCGGTATGGGTGCTTTGCGCTTCTGTCATCAGCGCCGTTCTCAGCGAGTTTCTGTGGCAGAAACTGATGAAGAAGAAAAATACGCTGGGCGATTTGTCCGCGGTTGTAACGGGCCTGATTCTCGGCCTCAACCTTCCCTCCGGCGCGCCACTCTGGCTGGCTGTTGTCGGCAGCGCCGTTGCCGTGGTGCTGGTGAAGCAATTGTTCGGTGGCATTGGGCATAACTTTATGAACCCGGCCATGTTTGGCCGCGCTTTCCTGCTGGCTTCCTGGCCGGCAAGAATGACAAAATTCCTGCTGCCTGAACGGCTTCTTGGTTCTTCACAGGCGGCATTCGGCGTTGATATGGCCTCGGGGGCTACGCCTTTGGTTCCTCAGAAGCTCGGTCTTGTTCCCGACGTTGCGCTGAGCGATCTTTTTCTCGGCAATATCCCCGGCACCATCGGTGAGGTATGCAAGATCGCCATCATCATTGGCTTTGTGTATCTGGTAGCCGTCAAGGTGATCACCTGGCATATTCCCGTTTTCTTTGTCGGTACGGTCGCGCTGTTCAGCTGGCTGCTGGGCAAAGACCCGCTGGTGGCGGTACTTTCCGGCGGTGTGATGTTCGGCGCCGTATTTATGGCGACGGATTATGTAACCAACCCGGTGCAGAAGCTTGGGCAGTCTATTTTCGCGGTAGGCTGCGGCGCGATGGTCGTCATTATCCGCTCCTGGGGCGGATATCCCGAGGGCGTCACCTATGCGATTCTGTTTATGAACTGCATTGTGCCTCTGATTGACCGCTTTACCAACAGACGTGTGTATGGGATGGTGAGAAAACATGGCTAAGACAAATCTCAGAGGGATATTTATTAACGGTATCCTCAACGAAAACCCTACCTTCCGCCTTGTGCTGGGCACCTGCCCCACCATCGCGGTCACTTCGAGCGCCATCAACGGCCTCGGTATGGGATTGGCGGCCACGCTGGTTCTGCTTGGCTCCAACGTCGTCATTTCATTGCTGCGCAATTTCATCCCCAACAAGGTGCGCATCCCTTCCTACATTGTCGTCATCAGCACCTTTGTTACGATGATTCAGCTGTTCATGCAGGCCTTTGTGCCTTCGCTGTATGAAGCGCTCGGCATCTTCCTGCCCCTGATTGTTGTCAACTGCATCATTCTGGCGCGCGCCGAAGCTTTCGCAGGCAAAAACCCTGTGCTTGCTTCCGCTATGGATGGTCTGGGCATGGGGCTCGGCTTTACGCTGGCGCTGACTCTGATAGCTGCTGTGCGCGAACTGCTTGGCACCGGTGCCGTGTTTGGCGTCTCGCTGATGGGCGTCTCCTTTGAGCCGGTTCTGCTGTTTATCCTGTCGCCCGGCGGTTTCCTTGCTTTCGGCCTGATCCTCGGCATTATCAACGCGATTGGCAACAGGCGCAAATCCCAAAAACTGCTTAAGGAGGCGAAAGCGGCATGAAACTGAGTGAAATCGGTATTTTTCTGTTTTTCATCAATGCTGCGTTCAGCAACAACTTCATTTTTTCCCGTTTTCTCGGCATTTGCCCCTTCCTGGGCGTTTCCTCCAAAATTGAGACGGCGACGGGCATGGGCGTGGCGGTCGTCTTTGTCATGACGCTGGCTTCGCTGATCTGCTACCTGGTGTACGAGTATCTGCTGGTTCCGCTTGGGCTCAGCTACCTGAACACGATTGCCTTCATTCTGGTCATCGCGTCGCTGGTGCAGATGATTGAGATGTTTATCAAAAAGAGCCTCCCTTCGCTGTATACCGCGCTTGGCATCTATCTGCCGCTGATCACCACCAACTGCGCGGTGCTCGGCGTAACCCTGCTGAACCAGCGCAGCAGCTACGGCCTGCTGGAATCCACGCTGAACGGTATGTTTGGCGCTGTCGGCTTTCTGATGGCCATTGTGCTGATGGCCGGTGTGCGCGAGCGGCTGGAAAGCTCGGATATCCCCAAAGCCTTCAAGGGTTTCCCGATCAGCCTGATTATCGCCGGTTTTATGTCCGTGGCCTTCATGGGCTTCTCCGGTTTGGTAAAGTAAGGAGGAAGCATGAATACGACTGCTGTTATCGCCGCGATTGCCGTACTTGGCGGGCTGGGGATAGTTTTCGGTGTACTGATTTCCTTTACGGACAAGGCGTTTGCCGTTAAAGTGGATGAACGTGTTGCGCAGGTGCGCGAAAACGTAGCAGGAGCTAACTGCGGCGCCTGCGGATATCCCGGCTGCGATGCCTTCTCTGAGGCTGTTGTCAAGGGCGAAGCCCCTGTTACCGGATGCACGCCCGGCGGCGCGAAATCCGCTGAGGCCCTGTCCAGAATCATGGGCGTGGACGGCGGCAATGTTGAGCCTGTGGTGGCCCGTATCCGCTGTCAGGGCGGCTGTGGCATTTCGGTGGACCGCTATGAGTATACCGGCATCAAGAGCTGCGCCCACGCTGCCGGCCTTGCAGGCGGCCCGAAGCTCTGCCCCAGCGCCTGCTACGGTTTGGGCGATTGCCAGAAGGTGTGTCAGTTTGACGCCATCAGCTTTGAAAACGGGCTGTGCGTGATTGACCCCGAAAAGTGTACGGCTTGCGGCATGTGCGTTTCGCAGTGTCCCAACAGCCTGATCAAATTGCTGCCGAGAACGGCGAGCGTGACCGTGCGCTGCCGCAACACGCAGGCGCCGAAGCTTGCCATGCAGGCCTGCACCTTCTCCTGCATTGCCTGCAAGCGCTGCGAAAAGGCCTGTGAGTATGATGCCATTCACGTGACGAACTTCCTGGCGGAGATTGACCCTGCCAAATGCACGCGCTGCGAAGCCTGCGTGGCGGTCTGCCCCAAGAAGTGCATCACGGTGAGTGCCTGAAATTTGAAGTAGTAAAAAGACGCAGCATACCGGTTTTGCTGCGTCTTTTTGCTTTCGGGGGGGTGACAGGGTGAAACGGTGGTTTGCGATGTTTCTGGCTTTTCTGATGGCCATATCCGTCTTATCTTTTGCGGATGATGCGGGGCTGACGGATGAAGAAACACAAATGCTGATTGATTTGCTGGTTGAGCGCGATGAAGATGGGCGCGCGTTTGTGGTATTGCCTGATGATTTCCAAATGCCGGCTTCGGGACTGGACGGCGAGTACAGGCTGCTGATTCTCGGCATTGACCAGCCGGGGGAGAGCCTGAAGGGCCGGAGCGATACCATGATTCTGGCTATACTGAATACCAGGCAGCACAGCCTGAAGCTGATCAGCTTTATGCGCGATCTGTATGTCAAGATTTCCGGCAGCGGGCACAATCGGCTGAACGCGGCCTATGCCTTCGGCGGAGAAAGCAAGCTGCGCAAAACGCTGCAGGAAAATTTCGGCGTCCAGGCGGACGGTTATCTTGCGGTCAATTACGCCCTGATGGCCGAGCTTGTGGATGCTATCGGCGGTGTGGAGCTGACGGTAGAGGAGTTTGAACTGAAACCCTTGAATGGTATTCTTGGGTATTATAACTATCTGCGGGGGATGCCTGAGGAACAGGGCGCTCTGGCTGTATCCGGTACACGCATTCTGACAGGCCTGCAGGCCATGAGCTATGCCCGCATCCGGAAGACGGACAGCGATTTTGAACGGGTGAAGCGTCAGCAGCGCGTGATGGCGGCCATTTACAGGCAGATCCGGCAGGCAAGCCCGGAGCAGATGATGGATGCTGTCACAAGGTTCGTGGATTCGGTCGGAACCAATGTCAGCCTGAGCGATGCGCTGAGCCTGCTTCATGATGTTATGCGGATGGATGACCTGAAAATCGAGACGCTGAGCATCCCCGTAAAAGGCGCGTTTTCAGCCCAAATGATCAGGGAAGCATATTTCCTGGTACCCAACCTGAAACGGAATCGTCAGGCGATCGCGGATTTTCTAAGCACAGGCGCAGGGGAAACTGTGGTTGATAAACAGCCATAAACAAGATACAATAAACGCAACATAAGGAGGTTAGGATCATGTATCACGATGTCATAAAAACCGCCCAGGAAAAAATGGAGAAGACCAAGGACGTTTACCGCCGCGACATGCAGTCTCTGCGTGCGGGCCGTGCCAATCCGCAGATTCTGGACCGCATCAGCGTTGATTATTATGGCAGCATGACGCCGCTGAATCAGATGGCCAATATCACCGCGCCCGAACCCCGCGTACTGGTGATTTCTCCCTGGGACGCCAAAGCCATCGCGCTGATTGAGAAGGCTATTCAGATGAGCGACCTTGGCATGAACCCTGCCAATGACGGCAAGCTGATCCGTCTGATCGTGCCTGAGCTGAACGCGGAACGCCGCAAAGAGCTCAGCAAAAAGGTCAGCCATGCGGCGGAAGAGTCTAAGGTGGCGCTGCGTTCCATTCGCCGCGACGCGATGGAGCAGTTTAAGAAGATGAAGAAGGATTCACTGATTTCGGAAGATGAGCAGCGCAAGGCTGAGGACGAACTGCAGAAGGTTACCGATGCCGCTGTGAAGGATATCGACAAGCTGGCAGCCGATAAAGAAAAAGAGATTCTTGAAATTTGACAGAAAACCGATTCGTTGGTTTGCCACTTGATGAAGCGCTGGCCATCTGCGCTTCTCAGGGGATGCAGGTAAATATCGTTGAAACCAGATCGCCCAGGCAGCGAACGGATGAGCATCGTTCTGCCCGTGTGGTTGCTGTGCGCAGCTGTGAAAATGGGCTCCAGCTTGTTACAGCCTTTTTCAGCGACGACGGCCCAAAGGAGCCAGAGAATGTCTCAGACTGACCGGATGCTTCCCCGTCACGTTGCCATTATTATGGATGGCAACGGACGGTGGGCAAAAAAGCACAGCATTGAAATCGCTTTGGGCCACAGGCGCGGCGTGGAAACCCTGCGTGAGATTGTCCGCTATTCGAGCGACGAAGGGATAGAAGTGCTTTCGCTGTATGCTTTCTCCACAGAGAACTGGAAGCGTTCGCAGGCGGAAGTATCGGCGCTGATGGGTTTGGTGCTTGACTTTTTTTCATCCGAAATAACCGAATTGCATGAAAAAGGGGTAAAAATCAGAATCCTCGGCGATACGGCGGCGCTGCCTCTCCCTCAGCGCGAAGCGGTTCGCAATGCGGAAATCATTACGGAAAAAAATACCGGATTGCAGCTGAATATCGCGCTGAACTATGGTGGCCGTGACGAGATTATCAGAGCGGCGCGGGAGATTGCGGCCATGGCAAAAGAGGGGCAGTTGGATCCCGAGCGGATTGATGCCGCATTGTTTGAGTCGAAATTATACACCGCGGGACAACCGGATGTGGATCTGCTGATACGAACCAGCGGCGAGATGCGTCTGAGCAATTTCCTTTTGTATCAAAATGCCTACGCTGAAATGATTTTTCCCGAAGTGCTCTGGCCCGATTTTACGGTGGAATACTATAAAAACGCGCTGGCGTCTTTCGGAAAACGAGACAGACGGTACGGGGGCAGAAAGGCATGACAACGCGGATTATTACCGGGGCAGGGCTGTTGGCTCTGCTGCTCACCGTTCTCTATCTGGGCGGATGGGTCTTTTCCATTGTCTGGATTGCCGCGGTTCTGATCGCCGTGGCGGAAGAGTTTTCCGTGCTTTCCAAGGCGGGACACCGGCCGGTAGCCTGGCCCACCTGGGCAGCGCTGATTGTCAGCATTCCCTGCTTTCTGATGCTTGACCACGTGGAGGCAATCAGCATCTTGCTGGCCGTTGTTACCATTACATTCTTTGTGGTCTGCGTAATCGTTTTATTCCGCAACAATCCCCGGCTTGATGACATGATGTTCTCGCTCATCCCTTTGCTGACGGTGGCTTTGCCCGGTATGTGCATGCTGGCTATGAACCGTCTGCCGATGTCTGTGCAGCGGGTGCTTCTTGCGCTCAGCTTTTTTGTGCCGACTATGGGGGATATGGCCGCTTATTTTTCGGGGGTCCGCTACGGGCGCGTCAAGCTGAACCCTGTCATCAGCCCTAAAAAAACAATTGAAGGCGCCCTGGGCGGCGCTGTCGGCAGCGTGATGACGGCAGTAATCATCTATTTTCTGGCCGGCATATTCGGCCTGTCGCAATTTCCTTTTCTGCACTTTGTATTGATTGGTCTGCTCGGAGGGATTGTCGGGCAGGTCGGCGACCTGTTTGCCTCTCTGGTGAAGCGCCACTGCGGCGTAAAGGATTTCGGAACGATTTTTCCCGGGCACGGCGGCATGATGGACAGGCTGGACTCTATTCTTTTTGTCACCGTGTTCATTTATCTGTATTTTCTTACCATGTTGTAAAGAAATATGGTTTTCTGAAAGGTAATCAATGCGTTCTATCAGTATTCTCGGCTCAACCGGTTCCATCGGCAGGCAGGCGCTGGAACTGGTTTCTTGTTATCCTGACGAATTTCGCGTGGAAGCGCTCTGCGCTCACCGAAACGCTTCGCTGCTGTTTGAGCAGGTTCGCGCTTTCCGGCCGAAGCTTGCCGCGCTGACGGCGGGGGAAGCTGAAATCCCCGATAATTTGAAACATGCCTGCGAATGGCTTTTTGGCGAAGACGCGCTTGAAAAGATAGCCCGATCTGCCGACGCTCATGACGTTCTTGTATCTGTAAGCGGGATGGTCGGTCTGAAGGCTGTTCTGGCCGCGCGTCAGGCCGGGCGGCGCGTGCTGCTGGCCAACAAGGAAGCGCTGGTGGCGGGCGGGGCTTTGGTGATGAATCTGTGTACCCTCGGGGGAGCCGACGCCACGCTGCTGCCGGTCGACAGCGAGCACAGCGCCGTCTTTCAGTGCCTGAACGCCGCAGAACACAACAGGTATAAGAAAATTATTCTGACCGCCTCCGGCGGGCCTTTCCGCAGCTGGACGAAGGAACAGATCATGTCGGCCAGCGTGGAGCAGGCCCTGAAGCATCCGAATTGGTCGATGGGGGCAAAAATCACCATCGATTCGGCCAGTATGTTCAATAAGGCGCTCGAAGTGATAGAAGCCAGATGGCTGTTTGACGCAGGCGCCGAGCAGATAGAAGTATTGGTGCATCCGCAGAGCATTGTGCATTCCATGATAGAGTTTGAGGATCACGCGGTGCTGGCTCAGCTGGGGATCCCTGACATGAAGCTGCCGATTCTCTACGCGATGAGTTACCCGCGGCGTCTGGCAATGCAGTCGCCTGCTCTGGATTTGGCAAAGGTTGGCCAGCTGAGCTTTGAGCATGTTGATACGGAAAGGTTTCCCGCGGTCGCGCTCGCCTATGAAGCGCTGAGGGCCGGCGGGGCGGCGGCCTGCATTCTCAATGCGGCCAATGAAGAAGCGGTAGCTTTGTTCATGCAGGGTAAAATCTGTTTTGGTGATATTTACCGCGTTGTGCGTGACACCATGCAGCGTCTGGGGTCCCTCAGGGCAGACAGCCTGGAGGCCGTGCTCGCGGCAGACTCTGCGGCCAGAAATACCGCAAGGCAAATGATTCATTGATTGAGGGAGGAAACATGTCTTTTTTATATATTCTTGCTGCGGTCCTGATGTTCGGCATCATGATCACCATTCATGAGGCGGGGCATTTTTGGGCGGCGCGCCTGAGCAAAATCCCCGTCAGGGAATTCGCCATTGGGTTTGGGCCGAAGCTTATCGGATGGAAGAGCAAAAAATACGAGACTGACTTTTCGGTTCGTGTGATCCCGATGGGCGGGTTCTGCGCTTTTTATGGCGAGGATGACGGAAGCGAGGAAGCGAAGGCTGATCCCCGCTATTTTGGCAATTTCAGCGCGTTCAAGCGGCTGATGACGATACTCGCAGGCCCTGTGATGAATGTCGTGCTGGCCTTTATTGTTGCCGTGGCCTTTTTCGCGCTCAGCGGCATACCCGTTGTCACGGGCCCGGCCAGCACAACCGTGCAGGCGGTCAACGCGGACGGCCCGGCATCGCTGGCGGGGATTGAGGTGCTGGACAAGCTTGTGTCCATCAACGGCAGCGAAGTAAGGGATAATGTATCGCAGCTGATCAACGGGGCCATGCAGCAGGGCGCTGAAGCCATAGAGGTAGAAGTAGAACGGCCGGGCAAAGGCACGCTGAAGTTTCAGGTTTCACCGCTTTACGACCGGAGCGCGCGCCGCTATATGATGGGCGTCAGCCTGATGACCAGCGTGCCGCAGGTATGGCGACGCGGCAGCCTCGGGGAAACGCTGTCTTCAGCCTTTGATATGTGCGTGGAGACGGCCACAGGCATTATGAAGGTGCTTGGCGATTTGATTTTCCGCGGTCAGGGCGTGAATGAGCTGACCGGCTTTGTCGGTGTTACGGAGACCATTGTAAAAACCACGCAATCCAGCCGGCTGCCCGGATATCTGTATCTGATGTGCATGATTTCCATTAACCTTGGCCTGTTTAACCTGATCCCTATCCCCGGGCTGGACGGCAGCCGCGCTATTTTTCTGCTGATCGAGGCGGTGCGCGGCAAGCCTTTCAAGAAAGAGGGCTACGTGCATGCCTTCGGCATGGTTCTCCTGTTTGCCCTGATGATTTGGGTAAACCTGCGCGATATTCTGAGGTTGTTTCAATGAGCCATAAAAAAGAAGTATTTATCGGCAAGCTGGGGCTTGGCGGGAAACACCCTGTCAGCGTTCAGTCGATGACCAACACGCCCACGGAGAATATCGCGGCGACAAGCGAGCAGATCATCCAACTGGCCAGCGCCGGGGCGGATCTGGTGCGTGTGTCCGTTTACAATGATGACTGCGTCCGGGCTGTACGGGCTTTGGTGGATGCGAGCCCGGTGCCGCTGGTGGCCGATATCCACTTTGATTACAGGCTCGCCGTCGGCGCCATCGAGCAGGGGATCAGCAAACTGCGCATCAATCCCGGCAATATCGGCGGGGAAGACAGGGTCAGGGTGCTGGCGGATTGCGCCAAACGCCACGGTATCCCCATCCGTATCGGGGTCAATACCGGCTCGCTGCCAAAGGACATTCTCGCCGCCTACGGCGGCATTACGCCGGAAGCCATGGTGGAAGCGGCCCGCCGGCATGTCAGGATGCTTGAAAACGCTCACTTCGATGACATCGTCATTTCGCTCAAAGCGAGCGACGTGCGCCTGACGGTGGATTCCTACCGGCTTGCCGATAAGACGTTTGACTATCCGCTTCATGTCGGGGTTACCGAAGCGGGTCTTCCCGGCCAGGGGACGATCAAGTCAGCTATCGGCATCGGTTCCCTTTTGCTGGACGGCATCGGCAGCACAATCCGCGTTTCTCTGACCGGCTCTCCGCTTGCCGAGCCCAAGGCGGCGCGGGATATCCTGAAGGCCATCGGTCTCATCGGCGGCGTTCAGCTGATTTCCTGCCCGACCTGCGGCCGCACGCAGGTCAACCTGGAGGATATCGCCCGGGAAGTGGAAATGAAAACAGCGGATATCAAGGAGAGTGTTACCGTTGCCGTCATGGGCTGCATTGTCAACGGCCCCGGGGAAGCGCAGGGGGCGGATATCGCCTATTGCGGCGGTGGAAAAGGAACCGGCGCTCTTTATGTGCAGGGCGATTTTGTAAGAAAGATCACGGATAATCCGGCAGACGAAATCCTCGCCGCCATTCACGCCTTTATCAAGCAACAGAAATAAACATGGGAGACAGACATTGACCTTCGACGAACTCAAGGCCCTGATTAACGCGAATATTCCGGCGCTTGAAAACAAGCTGCATTTTGAGAAAGCGAGCTATCATGCCGAAACCGGACGCGCGCTTCTGAGTTTTACCTCGGATGTGCTGGTGGACACCGGTATGTTTTTGGCGCTGAAAAAGCTGCTGCTGAAGGCTTTCCCGGGTATGCTGATTTCTGTCCGCGTTGCTTCGCCTGCGCTTGCGGAGCAATTCATGCAGGAGCCTGTACGTTTTGCAAAGGTTTTGTTGGCCGTTATCGGGCGTGCGCATCCTTCCGCGCTTCCCTGGAATGACGATATCCGTTTCGTTTCCGAAGACAGCGGGCTCGTGCTTGAGATGCCGGATGAGTTTTCGCTTGACTACTTTAGAAAGCAGGATGTTGTCAGGCTACTTTCTGTCGCGATTTTTGATATTTTCAGGATAAAGCCATCCATCGCGCTGCGCCTGCGGGCGGATTCGGACAAGCGGGTAGAGCGTCTGCGCAGGGAACGGGAAGCTGAGGAGGCTGAGAAGCTGAGGAAGCAGGCGCTTGAAGCGCAGCAGATGGAGCAGGAGAAGGCTAAGGCAGTGAAGAAGCCGAAGCTTCAGCGCATCAAAGGGGTCAGTATCTCTGATCCGCCTGTGCCGATCGGCAGCCTGACGGAGCTTTCTGGCCGTGTGACGGTCGCCGGTAAGGTCGTGCAGGTGGAGCGCCGCGATATCCCGGGCAAAGAGATGGTGCTGCTTACCTTCACTTTGACCGATTTTGAAGGCTCCATCGTCTGCAAGATCTTCTTCCGCTTCCGTGACGGCAGATTCAAGGCGGAGGGCAATCCGACGCCTGAGGAAATCAAAAAAGTAGAAGATGTCATTGCGCAGGTGAAGGTAAATGCCGGGCTGAAGGTCCGAGGTACCTGTCAGGTCGATACCTTCAGCCGCGGTCTGGTGTTGATGGCGCAGGATATCTCCGAACACGAGCTGATTAAACGTCAGGATAAGGCGGAGCGCAAGCGTATAGAATTGCACGCGCACACGCAGATGAGCGTGATGGACGCGACTGTCTCAGCAACAGATCTGATCGCGCGCGCGGCCAAGTGGGGGCATGAAGCGATTGCCATTACGGATCACGGCGTCGTGCAGGCCTATCCCGAGGCTTTTGCTGCTGCCGGCAAGAATAAAATCAAGCTGATTCCGGGCGTTGAAGGCTATATGATGGACAGCATGCCCATCGTGAAACGTGCGACCAAAGCCCCGCTCGGCGATCCGATTGTCGTGGTTGACTTTGAAACAACGGGACTGAATACCCGTAGCGACCGAATTATCGAAATCGGCGCCGTCAAGCTGCAGAATGGCCGGGTGGTGGATACCCTTTCTCAGATGGTCAACCCCGGCATGCCGCTGCCCGCGAAGATTACCGAGATTACCGGCATTGAAGATTACATGGTCATGGACGCGCCCAAGGCGGAGACCGCCCTGCCCAAATTGCTTGAGTTTATCGGTGACGCGCCGCTTGCGGCGCATAACGCCGGGTTTGACTGCGCGGTTCTGGACAGCGAACTGAAGCGCCTTGGCATCAGCCGCAAATGGACAGTGATTGACACGCTGTTCTTTGCGCAGAAACTGCATCCCGAGTACTCTCGCTTCAACCTGAAAAGCGTTTGCAAGCAGCTGGGCGTTTCGCTGAAGAACGCTCACCGCGCGGTACATGACGCGACCGCTACCGCCGAAATTCTTGCCGTCATGCTGGATGAGGCAAAAGCGAAAGGCGCGGCGGCGCTTGATGAGATTGATAAAACAGTCATAGGCTATACCAAGGGCATCGACCGGCATGTGGTGCTGCTGGCCGCTTCCCAGCAGGGGCTGCAGAACATCAACCGGCTGGTGACGATGTCGCATCTGGATTATTTTCACTATGTCCCCAAGATGCCCAGAGACAAAATCGAGGATCTCAGGGAAGGTATTCTGGTCGGTTCCGCCTGCTCGGGCGGAGAGGTGTTTCAGGCTGTTCTTGAAGGAAAGGATGACCAGAAGCTTGAGGAGATAGCCAAGTTTTATGATTATCTGGAAGTGCAACCGGACGAGAATAACAGCCTTCTGTTGACAAGGGGGCTGGTCGACAGCATGGAAACGCTTCGGAAAATAAATCGGCGCATCATTGCGCTCGGTGAAAAGCTGGCCATTCCGGTCGTGGCGACCGGCGACAGCCATTATCTGGACCCGGAGGACAGCATCTTCCGCACGATTCTCCACCACAGCCAGCGGGACGAGTATGCGGATGAACTGCCCAAGCAGTTTTTCCGCACGACGGATGAAATGCTTGACTGTTTCAGCTATCTGGGAGAAGAAAAAGCAAGGGAGATTGTGATCGACAATCCACACAAGATCATGGATATGATCGGTGAGATTTCCCTGTATCCGAAGCACCCGCAGGGTCTGACGACTTTCTCGCCTGTGTGGGAAACGGCTAATGATGATATCAGAAATATGGCGATGGCCAACGCGCATAAAATGTACGGCGACCCGTTGCCCGAAATTGTCGAAAACCGGCTGAACAAAGAACTGAAATCCATCATCGGGTATGGGTACGCTACGCTTTACAGCATTGCCAACAAACTGGTGACCAAATCGATGGGGGATGGATATCTGGTCGGCAGCCGCGGATCGGTCGGTTCCTCGCTTGTCGCCACCATGTGCAATATCACGGAGGTAAACCCGCTGCCGCCTCACTATCGCTGCGCGCACTGCGGCAAGGCAGATTTCGATGTGCCCAAAGGCCATACCGTCGGCGTTGACCTGCCGGACAGGGATTGCCCTTCCTGCGGGCACAAGCTGATTAAGGATGGATATGATATTCCTTTCGAGGTGTTTCTCGGGTTCAAAGGGGACAAGGTGCCCGACATAGACCTGAATTTCTCCGGAGAGTACCAGACAAAGGCGCATGCCTATGTGGAAGAGCTTTTTGGAAAGGGCTTTGTTTTCAGAGCCGGAACCATCGGTACTTTGCAGGAAAAAACGGCCTATGGCCTGGTGCTCAAATATATGGAAGAGAAGGGCAAACAGTTTTCGGACGCGGAAAAATCCCGTCTTGCGCTGGGCTGCGTCGGGGTGAAACGTACAACAGGGCAGCATCCAGGCGGCATCGTTGTATTGCCTAAAGCCTATGACATCACGCAGTTCACCGCGGTGCAGCACCCCTCTGACGACTCTTCCAAGGGCGTTGTTACCACGCACTACGATTTTGCCTCGATGCACGATATTCTGGTCAAGCTGGATATCCTCGGCCATGATGACCCGACCATGATTCATACCATGGAAAGGCTGAGCGGCGTTCCCTATCACGAGATACCGCTGGATGACCCGCAGGTGATGTCGCTGTTTACCTCAACAGAAGCGCTTGGCGTGAAGCCGGAGGATATCTACAGCGATACGGGTACGCTCGGTGTGCCGGAGTTCGGCACGGCTTTTGTCCGTCAGATGCTGATGGATACCATGCCGACCACGATGGAGGAACTGATCAGGATTTCGGGCCTTTCCCATGGCACCGATGTGTGGCTTGGGAACGCGAAGGATCTGATCGACTCGAAGACCGCGACCCTCAGAAGCTGCATCTGTACCCGCGATGATATTATGAATACGCTGATCGCGAGAGGCGTGCCGGAGAAAATCTCGTTTGATACCATGGAAAGCGTCCGGAAGGGCAAGGGTCTGAAGCCTGAAATGGAAGCCGCCATGCGGGAAAACGGCGTTGAGCAGTGGTACATAGACAGCTGCAACAAGATTGCCTACATGTTTCCCAAAGGGCACGCTGTCGCCTATGTGACCATGGCCCTGCGCGTCGCCTGGTATAAGGTGCACAGGCCGCTCGCTTACTATGCCGCGTATTTCACCATCCGCTCCAAAGGGTTTGACGCGCGCAGCATGATAAGGCCGCGCGCCTATATCCGCCAGATGCTGGAAGAGTATCAGGCCGCGGACAGCAAAGAGCTCAGCGCTACGCAGAAGGATGAAATCGTCGCGCTTGAAATGGTCAATGAGATGCTTGCCAGAGGGTTCACCTTCCTTGGCCCGGATCTATACAGGAGCGCCGCGGCGGATTTTCTGATTGAAGGAGACAGCCTGAGGGTACCCTTCGCGTCGCTTGGAGGCTTCGGGGAAGAAGCGGCCCTGAGCATCGTGGAAGCGCGCGCTGACCGTTTCCTTTCGATTGAGGACCTGAAAAAGCGAACAAAGATCACCAGCAGCGGCATTGAGATGCTGAGGGAGGCCGGGGCCATGAAGGACCTGTCAGATACCAACCAGGTGGATTTCTTCAGCATGTTCTGATTCGCAGGTACGGCAAATCGCTATTTTGCTGTGAAATTGCTTGTAAACTTTGCGTTTGTGTGATATAGTCATCCTGTAATTGTCTGGGAAAGAAGGGTTTAGCCAAGAGTGGGAGTCGCGTTGGGCAGGAATCGGTGCTATGCACGGATTCTTTTGCTACCCAACGTATCCCGCTTTTTGTATTGAAACGAGTAAATGGCCAGGGATAAGAAAACAAACTTCAGGCAGATCGGCAGAGATTTGGCAGAACAGATGGGTTACGAGTTGGTTGAGGCCGGTATCGAAAAAGAAGGCGCCGGGCAGTACCTCCGGTTCTATCTGGACAGCGAAAAGGGCATCAGCCTGGACGACTGCGAGGCGTTCCATAAAAGGATTCAGCCGCTGGTAGAGGATGTGGATTATGATTTCCTTGAGGTATCCTCTCCCGGCATTGACAGGCCGATCAGAACCCCCGCTTACGCGGCCAAGGCGGTCGGTTTTCCGGCGGAGATTAAGCTGTATCGCCCTTTAAACGGGCAGAAGCTGTTTACCGGCATTTTTCTGGGGCTGGATGATGAGGGGTATACCCTCGATGTGAATGGTGAGAAACTGCTTTTCCCCGTTAAGGAAGTGGCATTGGCCAGACGCATCATTGATGTAGAGAAAGAGCTCGCCATGGCGGACGAGACCGAGCAAACACAGGAGGAAACAAATGGGCAGTGATAAACTGGATTTAATGGACGCGATTTCCATGCTGGCGCGTGAGAAGGATATTAATGAGGCTGTGCTGGTCGATACCATCGAAGAAGCGCTGAAGGTCGCCTATCGCCGCAACAATAAGGTTAACAGCGCGAACCTGAACCTGACCGCTCAGCTCAGTAAAAAAGACGGCGCGAAGCTTTATGCCCGCAAGACCGTGGCCGAAGCCGTGGAGGAGCCTGATCTCCAGATCAGTCTGGAAGAAGCGCTGAAGATCCGCAGCGATTATCAGATTGGCGACATTGTGGAAATAGATGTCACCCCGGCCGACTTTGGCCGTGTGGCCGCCCAGACTGCCAAGCAGATGCTTGTGCAGCGTATCCGTGAGGCTGAGCGCGGAAAAATCTATGACGAGTATATCGAAAAAGAGAATGAGATCCTTACGGCCATCGTGCAGCGTGTAGAGCCTAAGGCTGTTTACGTGGAACTGGGCCGCACCGAAGGCGTGATGGAAGCAAGCGAGTTCATGCCCGGCGAAGAATACCGCGATGACGATCATATCAAGGTCTATGTGCTCAAGGTACACCGCTCCGGCCACGAATCCAGCCGTAACCCGCAGGTGTATGTCAGCCGCATCCATCCCGGGCTTGTGAAGCGCCTGTTTGAGATGGAAGTGCCTGAAATCGCCACGGGTCTTGTACAGATCAAGTCCATCGCCCGTGAGGCGGGCAGCAGGACAAAGATAGCTGTTTATTCGGTCGACCCCATGATCGACCCGGTTGGCGCCTGTGTCGGCCCTCGCGGCTCCCGCGTTGAAAACGTGGTGAAAGAGCTGAAGAACGAAAAAATCGACATTATCAAGTGGTCGGCCGATCCGGCGGAGTTTGTGGCCAACGCCCTGAACCCCGCGCACGTTGTCAGTGTGTTTATATCTGAAAGTGAGAAGATTTGCCGTGTGGTGGTGCCGGATGCCCAGCTTTCGCTTGCCATCGGCAAGGAAGGCCAGAACGCCCGGCTGGCCGCAAAACTGACGGGTTGGAAGATTGATATCAAGTCTGAAACCCAGGTGGCGGAGCTGATGCGCGAGCAGGGCATCAGCATGGATGATATCGCGCTGGAAGACCCATCCATGGGCATGGATTATGCCGGGTACGACGCCCAGTTGCCGACCGATACTGTCAATTACTGAGAGGCAAGAGGTAAGGAATGCCCAAGAAAATCCCCATGCGGATGTGCGTGGGCTGCAGGGAAATGAAACCCAAGAAAGAGCTGCTGCGGGTGGTGCGTTCTCCTGAAGGGGAAGTTTCCATTGACCCGGGCGGCAAGAAGTCCGGCCGCGGCGCCTATGTGTGCAATCAGGAAGCCTGCCTGATGCGGGCCATCAAACAGCGCCAGCTGGACAGGGCGCTTGAAGTTACCCTGAGCGCGGAATTGACGCAGCAGCTGACAGAGGCTTTCAAGGGGCTGCCCAAACCGGGGCCTGACAATGGATGAGAAGAAGCTGAGCGGTCTTCTCGGGCTGGCGCTTCGCGCAGGGCAGGCTAAAATCGGGACAGGTCGGGCGCTGGACGCGCTGCGCGCCGGGAAAGCGGGACTGATCCTGCTGGATGAGAGGGCTTCGGACAATACCAGAAAGCGTTTTGAGGATTCCTGCAGGTTTTATGCGGTGGCATGCTGTGTTTTGCCGCCGAATCTGATCGGGCGTTCCGTCGGGAAGGAAGATACCATGGCGGTCGCGCTGCTGAAAGGCGGCATGGCTGAAACATTGCTCGGCTTGTGCCGCGGCGATATAATCAAAAGCGAATGATACATTGCGGAGGACAGGGGCTTAATGACAAAGGTCAGACTTAAAGAAGTCACCAAAGAACTTAATCAGACGGCGGGGATGATTCTATCCGAGATGGAGCGCATGAAGCGCAATACGGATATGATTATTCAGGCGCTGCGTCAGCAGGAGAGCCAGTTCCTCCGCCAGGAGGAAGAAGAGCGGCAGCGTGTGCGTCTGGAGCAGCAGCAGCAGCTGATTCAGCAGCAGGTCAAGGCTTGGACCATGCCCGATGACGAAAACGAGCTTCGGGATGAGCCTGCTGCGCAGGAGTCTCCCGTTCAGCATTCCGCTGCCGCGCCGCAAGCGCCTGCTGCGCAGGAGGGAGTTGCCGCCGCCTCTGACGAAAGCCCTGTTCAGTCTGCGGCTGCTGAAGAAAAATCTTCCGAACCAGCGACTGAGGCTCATCCGGCATCGGTTGTCTCCGCAGACAGCTCAGCAAATGCGTCTGAACCGGCTGTGCCACAGCCTGTTCAGACGCAGCGTCCGCCGGTTCAGAGCGCTCAGAGATTTGGGCGTCCAGCTTCCGGTGCGCAGCAGTATGGCCGTCCCGCACCCGGCGCGCAGCAGTATGGCCGCCCGGCTCCCGGCTCTCAGCAGTATGGGCGTCCGACTCCCGGCTCTCAGCAGTACGGGCGTCCGGCTCCCGGCTCTCAGCAGTACGGCCGCCCGGCTCCCGGCGCTCAGCAGTACGGCCGCCCGGCTCCCGGCGCGCAGCAGTATGGGCGTCCGGCTTTCGGCGCGCAGCAGTATGGGCGTCCGGCTCCCGGTGCGCAGCAGTACGGCCGCCCGGCATCCGGCGGCCCGCGCGGCGGTGGCCGGGGAGCGATGGCAAAGCCGGTCATTGACGATGTGCAGCTGCCGCTGGGTAAAGAGCGCGTCAGTAATTATGACCCGAATAAAAAGAACTATAACCGTCAGCATGATCCGGAGCGCGTGAGCCGCAACAAGCGTCAGCAGGCCCGCAATAACATCATGATGAATGACGATGAGACGGTACGCGGCGGCAGACGCGCGAGGACGAAAAAGCCCTCTGCACAGCAGATGATGGCCCCGATCAAGATTGAAAAGGCCTTCATGACAGCGGAAACGATCACCGTCAAGGATCTGACTGAGCGCATTGGCCGTCCGGCTGGTGAAATTCTCAAAAAGCTGCTGCTGCTTGGCAACCTTGCCAATATCAACAGCGAGATGGACTTTGACACGGCTTCTCTGGTCAGCGCCGAGTTCGGGGTTGAGCTGGAGCTGAAGCTTGATAAGACGGCGGAGGATGTACTCAGCGAATCTGCCGGGGTCGAGGACGAGGAGAAGGATCTGCAGCCGCGTCCCCCTGTTATCACCATCATGGGTCATGTTGACCATGGCAAAACTTCGCTGCTTGACTATATCCGCAACGCGCATGTGACCAAGTCTGAGGCGGGTGGCATCACCCAGCATATCGGCGCGTATTCTGTGACGGTCAAGGGTGAAGTGATCACCTTCCTCGATACGCCCGGTCACGAGGCGTTTACTGCGATGCGCGCCCGCGGCGCTCAGGCGACCGATATCGCGGTGCTTGTCGTGGCGGCGGATGATGGCGTGATGCCTCAGACGGTGGAAGCCATCAACCACGCCAAGGCGGCTGATGTGCCGATTATCGTTGCCATCAACAAGATGGATAAGCCTACGGCCAACCCGGATCGTATCATGCAGGATTTGACCAACTACAACCTGGTTGCGGAAGAGTGGGGCGGCGATGTCATCATGGTGCCTGTCAGCGCGCTGACAGGGGATGGCGTTGATAAGCTGCTTGATATGATTCTGCTTCAGGCCGAAGTGATGCAGCTGCGCGCCAACCCCGACCGAAAGGCGCAGGGTGTCATCATTGAGGCTAAGCTGGATAAGAGCCGCGGGCCTCTGGCTACGGTGCTGCTGCAGAACGGTACCCTGCATATTGGCGACAGCATTGTTGCCGGTATGGCTTCCGGCCGTGTGCGTGCCATGCAGAACGACAAGGGAGAGCGTGTGACGAGCGCCGGCCCCTCCATGCCGGTTGAAATCTCCGGCTTCAACGATGTTCCATCCGCAGGCGACGAGATGGTGGCGGTTGACGACGAGAAGCTGACCCGTCAGGTTGCCGAAGAGCGCAGGGATAAGGAGCGCGAGCAGCGCGTTCTGGCTTCATCCAAGGTAACGCTTGATAACCTCTTTGACAATATCTCGGAGGGCAAAGTGGAAACGCTGAACCTGATTGTTAAAGCAGACGTTCAGGGCTCAGTGGAAGCTGTGCGTCAGGCGCTTGAGAAGCTCTCCAGCGAAAAGGTCAAGATTCGCGTTCTGCATGCCGGCGTAGGCGCTATCACCAAGGATGATGTCAACCTTGCGACGGCCTTTAATGCCATCATCATCGGCTTTAATATCAGGCCGGACAGCAATGCCCGTGAGATGGCCGAAAAGGAAGAAGTGGATATCCGCCTCTACCGAGTCATCTATCAGGCGATTGAGGACATCGAGAAGGCCATGAAGGGCCTGCTGGAGCCCGTGTACAAAGAAAACCTGCTGGGCCACGCGGAAGTGCGCAACGTATTCCGTATCACAGGGGCCGGTACTATTGCCGGCTGCTATGTGACCGACGGCAAGTTGCAGCGCAACGCCTCTGTACGGCTTCTGCGTGATAACGTGGTTGTGTTTGAAGGCAAGCTGTCATCGCTCAAACGCTTCAAGGACGATGCCAGGGAAGTCGCTTCCGGCTACGAGTGCGGCGCCGGGCTTGACGGATACAATGATATCAAGGAGCGCGACATCATCGAGTGCTACGTTATGGAAGAGGTGGAGGACTCTAATGCCTAGTTTCCGCAACGATCGGATTCAGGAGGAAATGAAGCGCGAAATCGATAAAATCATTCGCGATGAGCTTTCCGATCCCCGGCTGAAGAAAGGTACGCTCTCCATTACGCGTGTGGATGTCACCCGCGATCTTAGCTATGCCAGGGTATATGTCAGTGTGCTTGAGGACGGGATGAAGGCAGATATCCTGAAAGCCCTCAAGTCCGCTGCCGGTTTTATTCGCCGCGAGCTGATGCGGGGAATGAACCTGCGCTATACGCCAGAGCTGCAGTTTATTGAAGACAATAATATCGCCTACGGCATTCACATCAATGAGATATTAAAACAAGTCAGCGCGGGGGAGGGCCCGGTGCGTGAACAGGACGAAGAATAGCCTACAATTTCAAGAAATACTGGATTTAATCCGGCAGGCGCAGAAGGTGGTCATCTGTACCCATCTTGCGCCGGATGGCGACGCGTTGGGGTCTATGCTGGCGCTGGCTTCACTGGTAAAGCGCTTTGACAAACCCGTGACGATGATCTGCCATGACAGGGTTCCCGCTTATCTGCGCTTTTTGCCCGGCTGTGAAGAAATCAGGCGTCCTGCCGAGGCAGCGGGCGAACAATTTGATTTGGCGCTTTCCATCGACGCTTCCGATCTGAAGCGGCTCGGTGACAGCGCCGTGGTGTTCAGCGCAGCCGGAACGCGTGTGCAGATGGATCACCATAAGACCAACGACCGCTTTGCGGACTATAATCTTGTTTTGGATGAACTGCCCGCCTCGGGCAGCCTGATGTGCCGCATGATGGAAGCGGCGGGCCTTGAGTTGACGCAAAATGAGGCGATTTGCCTGTATTCGGCCATTACGACAGATACGGGAAATCTGTGTTTCGGCAGCGTCAGCGACGAAACCTTTGAGCAGCTGGCCGCTTTGATGAGGGCAGGCCTTCCCCTTGTCGAAACGGCAAGAAGCCTGCACCTGATGCGTGAGAAAGAGCAGGTTTTGATGCTCGGCCGGGCGCTTAAATCTCTGCAGTTTTTCGCGGATGGGCGGCTTTCCATGATGAAGCTGACCCGGAAAGACTATGAGGAATGCGGGGCTGACATCAGCCATACGGATAAAATTGTCAACTATGGCCTCTATCTGCCCGGCGTGCAGATTGCCTGCCTTGCCCATGAGATGGAGGACGGCGTCAAAGTCAGCCTGCGGAGCATTGCTCCGCGCGAGGTATCCGGCATTGCACTCTCATTTGGCGGCGGTGGGCATGCGCAGGCGGCCGGGTGCAGCATTCATCAGCCGCTTGAAAGTGCCATGGATATGGTGCGCGAAGCGGCGGAGAGAGAACTGAATACATGAATGGCATCATTAATCTTTTGAAACCGCCCTGCCTGTCATCGGCTCAGGCGGTTTCTTTTGTTAAGAGACTGACCGGCCAGAAGACTGGCCATGCTGGGACGCTGGATCCGGAAGCCTGCGGCGTGCTGCCTGTTATGGTCGGCAAAGCGACCGCTCTGTTTGATTATATTGCCGAACACCATAAAGTGTATGTTGCTGAAATCGCGTTCGGCACAGCGACGGATACACAGGATGCCACGGGCCGGGTGATCGACCGCGGAACCAACTATCCCAACGCCGACAGGCTGAGAAGCGTGATTGACCGCCTCAAGGGGGATGTGCTGCAGGTTCCTCCGCAGTATTCCGCGCTCAAGCGCGACGGCAAGCCGATGTACGAGCTGGTCCGCGCCGGGCAGGCGCCTGAGCTTTCCGCAAGAACGGTAAATATTGAGAGCATTCATCTGCTGGAAGAAAGACCGTGCCATGCCTTTTTGCTGCGTGTTTTTTGCGGCAAAGGGACTTATATTCGCACCCTGTGCCATGATATCGGTAAATTGGCGGGCTGCCCTGCTCACATGCGCCTTTTGATCAGAGAGCAAACCGGTCCTTTTCGCATCGAAAACGCAATCACCATGGAAGAATTTGAACATGCTGTAAACCGGAACGGGCAGTACAGCCCCTGGCTGCTCAGCATGGAAGACGCAGTCAGGCATTTGCCGCAGCTTGTTCTGAACGCCGCGCTTTGGAAGCCCTGCGTCAACGGCGTAGCGCTCGAACCGGACGAGGCCCTCGGCGGGAAGGAGTTGCTCGAAGGGGAAACTGCGGTTCTGTACTGCCGGAATACCTTGATCGGGCTGTATAAAAGGCGCGCCGGAAAGCTGAGAATCAAGACCATGCTGCTTGATGTGCGGAACACTGACGCATAGGTCAAGCGTGATTTCCTGAAGATGCTTTGGTATAAGGCGTTGACGCGGTTCGCGGCAATGAGACGGAAGATTCCTGCCATA
>CAYZTQ010000024.1:0-23208 GCA_964481445.1 uncultured Christensenella sp.
GGAGGTGCGGGATTGCGGCAGTCATCGGCTGAGTGGAATACCCGCCGCATGGGGGCGGGGCTGACCGGCCTTTCGCAGGGCGCGCAGCTGACAGACTATCTGTACTGTCTGCTGGCCTCCACCGTCATTGTGGGGCAGCCGCTGCCGGGCGGCGCCCTGTACATGGCCATGCAGGTCAGCCTGCTGGCCGCCCGCCTGACAAGGCCGGGCGGATGGCGCGCCCTGCCCCGGGCCACGCGCGTAGGGGGCTATCTTCTCAGTGCCCTCTCCGCGCTGATCGCCCTCGCGCTGCTGCTGATCTACCCACGCGCGGTCGATCTGCCGCTGCTCTGGGTGGTGTTCGGCCTTGTGATGGCGGTCAAGCTGCGCGAATCGGTGCTGACCGCCATGAACGCGGGCTGCCTCAGGCGCTGCCTGCGGCCCATTCAGCGGGCGCTGCGGCTTTTTTACGGCGAGCTGTTGTTTATTCTGCTGGCCATCCCCTTTTTCTTTTTTACCCTGAGCAGCGAAACCGCCTGGTACCTGCTGGGCGGTTTCGCGCTGACCGGGCTGATCGGCGGCCTGCTTTTGTACAGCCGCCGCTATGTGCCGCTGCCGCCCGGCGGCGAGCCGGAGGCCGAGGCTGCCGCGCTGCTGCCGCAGGTGAACGTGCTCAAGAGCTTCACCACGGTGCTGGCCTTCACCACCACGGCGCTGCAGGTAACGATGGTGCTCAGCTATACGCTGATCGGCACCACGGCGGGCGACCTATTGCTGTGCATGGTCATCGCCTTTGTCTGCACCTACATCCCGGGGCGCATCGTCGCGCGCCTGCTTGAAAAGAAGAGCGCGCGGCACGACCCGAGCAACCTGCTGCTTCTCGGCCTCGCGCTGTGGCTGCTGGGGCTTTTGCTCCTGTGGAGAAGCGCCGGGGTATGGCGCAGCCTCCCCGCCTATATCTCGCTGGCCCTGTGCACCACGGGCACGGCGCTGGCCGGCGAGGCGCTTGAATCGCTCAGCCGCTCGATGGGCGACATCGTGGCCTTTGTGACGGGTGGCGATAAGGGCGAAGGAGCCGTCTCTCTGCATGCCGCGCGCGCCAGCTACGCGGGGCTGTTCGGGCAGATGATCGCCCTGATCGGCCTGGGGCTGCTGCTCTTTTTCGGGCCGGGCGGCACGCAGCGCGTCAACCTGCAGCCCACGCTGACCCTGCCCGCGCTGGTGCTCGTGGCGGCGGCCCTGCTGGCGGCCTTCCGCTTCCCGATGGACAGGCAGATCCGCCAGAAGCTCAGCCGCTTTCTGATGCTGAAAGAGAACGGCGAAACCAACCTGCCGCTGCAAAGGCAGCTGGAGGACCTGATCGTCAAGGTGCACCGCCGCCACTACGGCATCAAGCTGCTGATCATATTGCTGCGTCCCTTTTTCTATGTGCGTCTCGCCGGGCAGGAGCTGGTGAAGCTTGACCGCGACGCGGCCTGCGTGTTCACCTGCAACCACATGGAGATGTACGGGCCCATCGTCACCAACCTCTTCATCCCCTACAGCTTCCGCCCCTGGGTAATCAGCGAAATGACGGACAGCGCCCTGACCCCCGACTATCTGTACAAATACACCTTCAGCCGCCAGCGCTGGCTGCCCAAAAAGCTCAGATACCCCATGAGCCGCTTTGTCACCCCCATTCTCTCCTGGGCCATGGAGAGCCTGGACAGCATCCCCGTCTACCGCAATACGCCCTCCGAGCTGATCAAGACCCTGCGCGAATCGGCCCAGGCCATGGAAGCGGGCGACAACCTGCTGATCTTCCCCGAAAACCCCAACGACCCCGCGCAGGAAAAAAACGGCTACCTGCAGGATGACATCGGCAGCTTTTTCTCCGGCTTTGTCACCGTAGCGCAGCTCTACGAGCGCAGGACGGGCAAGCGCGCCCAGTTTTACCCCATCTACGCCGACAAGAAGCAGCGGGTCATGCGCTTTGGCCCGCCCATCCGCTACAACCCGGACAATCCCCCCAGGGATGAGCAGCAGCGCATCTCCGACTACCTGCGCGGCGAGATGCTGCGCATGAAAGCGCTGCACGAAGGAGACTGAACATGCTGTTTTTCCTCTATGCCGCCCCCTATATTGTCTGCGGCATTCAGATGCTGAGCTGGCTGCTGCCGGGCGAGCGGGCGCTGATCCGCCTGTGGCTGGGCAGCGTGCTGGGCCTGCTGCTGCTTATGTGGCTGCCCGCGCTGACCGCCTTTGTGTTCAGCTTCTCACAAACGGGGCACCTTGCGGCGCTGGCTTTGCTGGCCCTCCTGATGCCGCTTGCCCGGCTTGCGCGCGACAAGGGCAGAAAGCCCCGCGGCTTTGAGGAGGAGGACAGACAAGACGCGAAGGCGCTGCTGTATGTCGCTTTGCCCCTCACGCTGCTGGCGGGCTGGCTGCAGTACACGCACAACCTGCTGCCGCAGGACGGGGCGCTGTACGTCGGGCAGAGCACCTATGGCGACCTTGCCCTGCACACCTCGATCATCACCTCGCTGGAAGGGGCAAAGTTTCCCGCCGATTACAGCATTCTGCCCGGCGCGAGGCTGAGCTATCCCTTCCTTGCGGACAGCCTTTCCACCACGGCGCTGATCATGGGCCTCAATCTGCAGGGGGCGCTCAACCTGCCCTCCGTGCTGATGCTGGCGCTGGTCTTTTCGGGCTATACCCTGCTTGCCCTGCGCATGGCGGGCACAAGGAAGGCCGCCCTCTTAAGCGTGCTGCTGCTGTTCATCAACGGCGGGCTCGGCTTCCTGTATACCTTCGACATGCTGGGGCAGAGCCTCGGCAGCCCCGGCAGCAACGAGATGCAGATGGGCGCCTGGTTTGCGCGCCTAAATAACATGATGAGCGGCTGGTACCAGACGCCCGTCAACCACGCGGAGTTTGGCACCTACAACCTCAGGTGGAGCAACATCATCGCCGACATGCTGACCCCGCAGCGCACCTTTCTGGCGGGCTGGGTCTTTCTCTTCCCCTGCCTGTACCTGCTGTATTCGGGCCTGCAGCAGGAGGAGCGCAATCCCCGCGTCTTTGCGCTGCTGGGCGTTATCGCGGGCGGACTGCCCCTCATCCACACGCACAGTTTTCTCGCCCTGGGGCTTTGCAGCGCGGGCTGGCTGGCGCATGAGATCATCACGCGCAGGAAGATTGGCCCTTTCCTGCTCTACGGCGGCGTCGCCCTGCTGCTCGCCCTGCCGCAGCTCATATTCTTTACCTTCCGGCAGTCTGGGGGCGAAGGCTTTGTACGCTTCCAGTTCAACTGGGTCAACAACCCGGGCGGCGCCGGCCTGCGGGATGGCTGGTTCGGGTTCTACACAAAAAACATCGGTCTGCCCTTCCTGCTCATCCTTTTCAGCCTGTTTGAAAAGAACCATAAGCACCGCTTCCTCTACAGCGGGGCCTTCGTCATTTTTATCGCGGCGGAGCTGATTGTCTTTCAGCCCAACGAGTATGACAACAACAAGCTGTTTTACGCCTGGTACGCGCTGTGCCTGCCTGCTGTCTCAGACTACGCGCTCTCGCTGTGGGAACGGCTGAAGGGCCTGCGGGCGCGACCGCTCGCGGCCGTACTCGTCTGCCTTGTTCTTTTCACCTCGGGCACGCTCTCCATCATCCGGGAGGGCATCGGCCGCTACCGGGCCTATTCCAGAGAGCAGGTAAAGCTTTCGGATTTTGTCAAACGGGAAACGCCCCCGCACAGCCTTTTTATTGCCTCGCCCGAGCAGCACCTGAACCCCGTCAGTTCGCTGGCCGGGCGCAGGCTGGTCTGCGGGCCCTCGCTGTGGCTGCACTGGCATGGCTTTGACCTGAGCAAACGGCAGGCGGATATCGCGAACTTTTACAAAAATCCCCGTTTTTCGGGCGACATCCTCACGCAATATGCGGTAGACTATATCCTGCTGGGGCCGGACGAGCGGCGCAGCTACCAGCCCGACGAGGCCCTGTTTGACAGCCTGTTTGAAAAGATCTACGAGGATGCCGAAGCGGGCTGCGCCATCTACCGGGTGCCGCAGTCATGAACGGGCTGCTGGAACGCTTTCTGCGCTATTCGCTCAGCCACCGGCGGCCCATCCGTGTGATGCTGCTGAGGGACGGCCTGCCCGCCAGCGTCAACCTGACGGTGACTGAAATCGACGAGCGCGGCTTTTACTACCTGAGCGTGAAAAACAAACAGCAGGCGAAATACTTAGGCTTTGACCAGGTGCTGGCCGCCGCCTACGCAAGGGGCGACCGTGGCGAGGGAAAGTCTGAAAAGGACAGGAAATGACCGAGAAAATCAAGGCGCTGCTGCGCGATGAAACCAGACGCGAGGTGCTGTATTACCTGATCTTCGGCGTGCTGACCACGCTGGTCAACTGGCTGGTCTATTTCGGGCTGACTGCCATTCTGCATCCCGACAGCTACCCTGCCGGCAGCGCCGAACAGACGCTCATTTACAACGGCAGCCAGTGGACGGCCTGGGTACTCTCGGTCATCTTCGCCTTTCTGACCAACCGGCGCTATGTGTTTGGCAGCGCCGAAAGAAAGGGCGGGGCTTTTTCAGAATTCATCCGTTTCGCCCTCGCCCGCATCACCGGCTATTTTCTGTTTGACCTGATCGGCTTCAACCTGTTTGTGTTCAGCCTCGGCGTCAACCACGCCCTGACCAAGATCCTGATGAACGTACTGGTGGTCATCTACAACTACTTCGCCAGCAAGTACCTGATCTTCAATAAAAAGGCCTGACAGGCGGCAAAGCAAAGCCGTCAAAAAACTATAAATTAAATCCCGCTCCATTGCAAGGAGCGGGATTTGCTGATTGTTTCTTTGTAGTCTAATCCCTTCTGCGGCTGCCGCCCCGGGACAGCAGAATCAGCCTGGCCATCTGCAGCAGGGCGCCCAGCGCGCCGGCCACATAGGTCATGGCCGCGGCGCGCAACACGGCGCGCACGCCCGCCTCTTCCTCGCGGTCGATATAGCCGCCGGAGGAAAGCATTTCCACCGCCCTGCGGCTCGCGTCAAACTCGACCGGCAGCGTAATCAGCGAAAAAGCCACCACAAAACCGAACATCACGATGCCGATGGTAATCAGCGGACGGATGGACATGAGGAAGCCCAGCAAAATAATGGGCATGCTGAGGTGGGAGCCGAACTGCACCACGGGCACCATGACGCTGCGCAGCGCCAGCGGGCCGTAGCCTTCCTTTTTCTGCATGGCGTGTCCCGCCTCGTGCGCGGCGATGCCGAGGGCGGCCACGCTGGAGGAATTATAAACGCCGTCAGACAGGCTGAGCGTTTCGTCGCGGGGGTCATAGTGGTCGGTCAGCGTGCCGGGTATCGGCCGCACGGTGACCGCGTTGTTGCCATTCTGGCGCAGCAGATCATCCACCACGCGGGAAGCGGGCTGGCCGGCGCGCGTCGGTACCTTGGAATACTTGCTATAGGCGGATTTCACCATGCCCTGCGCGATCAGCGAAAGCGCCACCGCGACCAGTACAAACAGATAGGTTGAATCGTAGTAATACAATCTTGTTCCCTCCTCCGATTCCCGGCCCTCCGATCCATCGGGCACATATAGATTATACCACAGTTGAAAGGCGGCAATCGAAAGCTGCCCCTCTGCCCGAAGCCGCGGATTCCCCCTTGACTTGGAGCTGACTCCAGATAGTATACTGGGGGTATCAACATGAGGAGGTGCGCTATGAAATACGCGACACTCGGTCACTCTGGCATTCAGGTCTCCAGGCTTTGCCTGGGCTGCATGAGCTTCGGCGACCCCGCCAGCAAGATGCACGCCTGGACGCTGAACCCTTCCGAAACCGAAACCATCGTGAAGCACGCGCTGGATCTGGGCTTCAATTTCTTTGACACCGCCAACGTCTATTCCGCCGGCACCAGCGAGGAGTATCTGGGCCGCGCCATCCGGCGCAACGTGGCAAGGGAAGAGGTGGTGCTGGCCAGCAAGGTATACAACAACGAGGGCAAGCTCTCAAAAAAGGCCATCCTGCGCGAAATCGAGGGCACGCTGAAGCGTCTCGGCACCGACTACCTTGACCTGTATATCATCCATCGTTTTGATTACGATACGCCCATTGAAGAGACCATGGAGGCGCTGAACAGCCTGGTCAAAGCGGGCAAGGTGCGCGCGCTGGGCGCTTCCGCCATGTACGGCTACCAGTTCCACAACATGCAGCTGGCCGCCGAAAAAAACGGCTGGACGCCCTTTGTATCCATGCAGAACCACTACAACCTGCTCTACCGGGAGGACGAGCGGGAGATGATCCCCATCTGCAAACAGTACGGCGTGGCGCTGACCCCCTACAGCCCGCTGGCCGCGGGCAGGCTCTCCCGCCGCGAATGGAAGACGGATACCCTGCGCAGCCAGACCGACCGAACCGCCGTGATGAAGTACGACAGCACCGAGCAGACCGACAAGGCGATTGTGGCCCGCGTAGCGGAAGTAGCCGAGAAATACGGCGTCACCATGACGCAGGTCGCCCTGGCCTGGCAGTACCATCAGGGCGTCACCTCGCCCGTGATCGGCGCCACCAAGGCCGTGTATCTGGATGACGCGGCCGGTGCGCTGGATCTTTCTCTGACGGCGGAAGACGTGGAGCTGCTTTGCGAAAACTATGTGCCGCACAGGATCGTGGGGGCTCTCTGATGCAGGCAGCCGAAAAGGAAAGGGGCCTTTCCATCAAGGAAGTCAGCCAGAAGTTCGGCATCTCGCAGGATACGCTGCGCTACTATGAAAAGGTGGGCATGATTCCGCCCGTGACCAGAACCGCGGGCGGCATCCGCAGCTACGGGCCCGCCGATCAAAGCTGGGTCAGTTTGGCCACCTGCATGCGCGGCGCCGGCCTGCCGGTGGAAGTGATGTGCGAATACGTCAAACTGTACCGGCAGGGCGACGCCACCATCAGGGAGAGGCTGCAGCTGCTGATCGACCAGCGGGACGCGCTGATGAACCGGAAAAAGCAAATTGAAGCCACGCTCAAGCGGCTGAACTTCAAGATCGCCCGCTATGAAATCGCGGCGGAGACGGGCAGCCTGCCGCCGCTGAGCGAGGAAGACCGAAAGCGGTTTGATCCTTAATCGAACCCTGTTCAGCAAAGAGGGCCGGCACGCATGCGCGCCGGCCCCCTGTCTTTAGGTCTTGATACGAATTACTTCAGGGTGACGTAGTTCCAGATGACATCGCCGGTCGGCATGATGATCAGGCCTTCGACGTTGGGCTTTTTCAGGCAGGGGTTGGTGTAGAAGTACATCGGGGCCACGCTGCCGGTCGCCATCAGGATGTTCTCAGCAAGGATGCTGTCCTTCACGCGGACGGCGGGATCGGCGGTGGTCTTGATCTCGGTCACCAGCGCATCATAGGCATCCGCCCAGGTCTTGTCGCCTTCAGGGCCCCAGTAGGCGCCCATGCCGGCATCCTTGCTGACCTCGCTGGCGCGGGTGTAGGAGCCGATGCTGCGGCCCAGGCGCGGATAGTTGTTGCCCGAGGCGCTGATGAAGATTTCAAGGAAGTTCAGGGTATCGTTGAAGTCGGCTACCCAGCCCATGCGGGCCGCTTCGGCGTCGCCGTCCTTCAGCTTGGTCTGCAGGGTGGACCAGGCTTCCTGGTTGATGACGGCCTGAATGCCGACACGGTTCCAGGTCTCCTGCACATACTGGATGATGGCGGCGTTGGCGCCGGAGTTGTTGAAGGCAAACTCAACAGCGGGGAAGTCGGTGAACTTGATGTCGCCCGCTTCGATGGTGCCCTCATAGGCATAGCCCAGCTCCATCAGGGTCTTGATAGCAGCCACCTGATCCTTGGTGTAGGCGGGGTTTTCTTCGGAAGGTACGTTGGTGTCAACATACCAGGCGCCATAGCCTTCGGCCGAGCGTACATCGGGGTTGGTGCCGTCAGACAGTCCCTTGGGGTAGAAGCCGGTCGCGGGGGCCTGGCCGCCCTTGGTGACGTACTTGACCAGCTCTTCGCGGTTAATCATCTGACCCAGGGCGAAGCGGGCCTTGGACTGCTCCTGCACCGACAGGCTCTTGCCCGCGGGGCTCATATCCTTGTAGACGTTGAACAGCACATACCAGGTGCCCATCATGTCTTCAAAGGTCAGCTCGCCGGGATAGGTGGCGTTCAGGCGGTCGAACTCGACAGGATCGATGGAGTTGGTGAAGTGCGCCGCGCCGCTCTCGTAGGCGGCCAGAATGGCGGCGTTGTCTTCGGCCAGATAGCAGTTGACACCGTCCAGCTTGACATTCTCCGCGTTCCAGTAATGCTCGTTCTTCACAAACGAAATCACATCGTCCACCTGATAGGCGGTCATGCGGAAGGGGCCCATGCCGATGTTGGTCTCGGGGTTGGTGGCCCAGACGCCTTCAGCGTCCGCAGCGGCGGCCTTGACGGGATAGAAGGGCGGGAAGGCAGCCAGATCGATGAAGTAGGGCGCGGGGGCGACCAGCTTCACGGTCAGGGTGCGGGCGGCTTCATCAGCCACAAGGTTCAGCTTGTCCGGATAGCCTTCGATGATGTTGTACAGGAAGCCGTAGTCGGCGCCCAGCGCTTCGGAGGCGGCGCGGTTCCAGGAATCAACGATATCCTGCACCATAAAATCGCTGCCGTCTGACCATTTGAGGCCTTCACGCAGGGTGAAGACATAGGTCAGGCCGTCTTCGCTGACAGTGTGGCCGGTGGCCAGTTCAGGGGCGATGGCAGCCTTGCCGTCTACCCACTGAAAGCCGTACAGGCCCGCGTGAGACAGCTTGATGACGTTGCTTCCGCTGGACGCGGAGTTGAGGGCCGGGTCGCCGGATTTGGGGGTGCCGCCGCCGAAAAAGACGTTGGCGACATTGCTCTGAGCCGCCTGAACGGGGACAAGCCCGATCACGAGGCACAGCGCGAGAGCCAGGGCGAACAGTTTCTTCATGGGTTCTCCTCCTTAAGGAATAGCTTATCTAACAGCGCTGACGCGCACATTAGCCGTTGACGTGAATGCAGCTGACGAAGTGGCCCTTGATGTATTCCTTGAGCGTCGGCACCTCGCGCGCGCATTCTGGGGTCGCCTTGGGGCAGCGGGTGCGGAAGGCGCAGCCGCTGGGAATTTTGAGGGGGCTGGGCACATCGCCCGAGAGGATGATGCGCTTTTGCGCCCTCGCCTTTTTAGGATCGGGCTGCGGCACGGCCGACAGCAGCGACTGGGTGTAGGGATGCAGGGGGTTCTTGTGCAGCTCAAGAGAGCTGGCAATCTCAACCATGCGGCCCAGATACATCACGGCCACGCGGTTGGAGATGTGCTTGACCACCGACAGGTCGTGCGCGATGAACAGGTAGGTCAGCCCCAGCTTGTGCTGCAGCTCCTCCAGCATGTTGATGACCTGCGCCTGGATGCTGACATCCAGCGCGCTGACCGGCTCGTCGCAGACAATGAACTCGGGGTTGGAGGCAAGGGCGCGCGCGATGCCGATGCGCTGGCGCTGGCCGCCCGAAAACTCGTGCGCGTAGCGGGTCGCCTGCTCGCTGTTGAGCCCAACCAGAGAGAGCAGCTCCGCCACGCGGTCGGCTCGCTCCTTTTTATTTTTGGCCAGATGGTGGATATCGATGGGTTCCGCCACGATATCGCCCACCGTCATGCGCGGGTTGAGCGAGGAGTAGGGATCCTGAAACACCATCTGCGCCCTGCGGCGGAAGCTTTCCATCGCCGGGCCGGGCTTGACGGGCACGCCGTCAAAAATGACCTCGCCCGCGGTGGGCGTGTACAGGTGCATCAAACTGCGGCCTACGGTCGTCTTCCCACAGCCGCTCTCCCCCACCATGCCGAGGGTCTCGCCCTTATCGATGGTGAAGCTGACGTCATCCACAGCCTTCAGCTGGGTCGACCGGAACAGGCTTGTGCTGATGGGGAAGTACTGCTTCAGATGCCTGACTTCAAGCAGCGGGCGCTTTTCTTGCTGCGTGCTCATTCTTCCCCTCCTTCCAGCCTGATCAGGGGCAGCGCCCCCGGCAGCTCAATCACTTCTTTGGCGTCGCGCACATTCAACCAGCAGGCGGAGATGTGCTTCTTCGGGTCGTTGATGGCAAACTCGTCCGGCCGCTTGGTCAGGCAGACCTTCATGGCGTTCGCGCATCTGGGCGCGAAGGCGCAGCCCGGGGGCACGGCCAGCATGTCGACCGGCGTGCCGCTGATGGGCACCAGCTTCTCCTTCTCGTCATCCTCCATGCGGGGGATGGAGCGCATCAGGCCCTTGGTGTACTCGTGCGCGGGATGGTAGAAAATGCTGTCGGCGATGCCGCGCTCCACTAGATGGCCCGCGTACATGACGATGACCTCGTCGCACATGCCGGCCACCACGCCCAGATCGTGCGTGATGAGGATGATGGCCATGCCAAGCTGCTTTTGCAGGCTGCTCATCAATTCGAGTATCTGGGCCTGAATCGTGACGTCGAGGGCCGTGGTCGGCTCATCCGCGATCAGGATATCCGGCTCGCAGGCCAGCGCCATGGCGATCATTACCCTTTGGCGCATGCCGCCCGACAGCTCGAAGGCGTACTGCTTCATGCGGCGCTCCGGCTCGTTGATACCGACCAGGCCCAGCATTTCCACCGCGCGCGCCTCGGCCTGCTGCCGGTTGCGGTCGGTGTGCATCACAATGGTCTCAATCAGCTGGTTGCCGATGGTGAAGGCGGGATTGAGTGAGGTCATCGGGTCCTGAAAAATGATGGAAATCTTGTTGCCGCGAATCTTGCGCATCTCGCTTTCGGGCAGGCCCACCAGCTCCTTACCGCGAAACTTGATGGAGCCGCCGGTAATGCGCCCGGGGTGGGTGAGAATCTGCAAAATGGAATAGGCGGTGACTGATTTGCCTGAGCCCGACTCGCCCACGATGCCCAGCACCGTGCCCTCGTCCAGCGAGAAGCTGACGCCGTCGACGGCCTTCACCTCGCCCGAGGGGGTAAAAAAGGAGGTTCTCAGGTCCTTTACTTCCAGTAATTTTGCCATGTTTCCTCCTCAGTTACGCAGCTTGGGGTCGAAGGCGTCGCGCAGGCCGTTGCCCAAAAGGTTGAACGACAGCACGATCAGAAAGATCGTCAGCGCCGGGAAGAGCAGCAGGTAGGGGTAGCTGACCAGCCCGTTGCGCGCGTCGTTGGCAAGGCTGCCCAGCGACGGCATGGGGATGGAGACGCCCAGCCCCAGGAAGGAGAGAAAGCTCTCCGTAAAGATGGCGGAAGGGATCTGCATCGCCGCGATGATGATGATGACGCTGATGCAGTTGGGCAGCAGGTGCTTGAGGATGATGCGCCGCGAGCCCGCGCCCGAGCACTTGGCTGCGAGCACAAACTCCTGCTCCTTGATCGACAGCACCTGGCCGCGCACCTGGCGCGCCATGCTGACCCAATAGAGCAGGCCGAACACCAGAAAGATAGAAATCATCCCCGCGCCAAGCCGCAGCACCAGCTCGCTCTTGGAGGTCGACACGATGTTTTTGATGGCGACCGAAAGCAGGATCACGATCAGCACGTCAGGCAGGGAGTAGATGATGTCGACGATGCGCATCATGATCATATCCGTCCGCCCGCCAACATAGCCCGAAATCGAGCCGTAGAGAATGCCGATGATCACCACGATGATGGAGGCGATCAGCCCGACCATCAGCGAGATACGGGTGCCGTAAATCACACGGATGGCGTAGTCGCGCCCAAGGTGATCGGTGCCCATGATATGGGGAAACAGCTTCTCGCCCCGGTCGATGCGCGCCTGCTCCCTGTCCGAATACTGGAAGGGCTGCAGGTACTGCGCCGTTACGTCCTGCTGGGTGTAGGTGTAGGGATAAAACAGCGGCACGATAAAGGCGATGAGCGCGATGCCGACGATGATGAAAAAGCAGGTCATCGCCAGCTTGTTGCGCCACAGCCTCCTCAGCGCGTCCTTAAAGAAGGAGACGCCGGGCTTGTCGATCAGCTGCTGGCGCTTTTCCTCCTCGCTGGCGGGCTTGAATGCGTCGGGACTCAGCTGAAAGCTGAACAGGTTCTTCTTGGGCACGGATTCTTGCATCAGACACTACCTCAAATCAATTCTGGGATCGAGCATTTTATACGAGATATCGCTCAGCAGGTTCATGGTAACGATCACCACCGCCAAAAAGATGGTGACGCCCATGATCATCATGTAATCCGTGCGCATCATGGAGTTGACGAACAGCCTGCCCAGCCCCGGCACGGCGAAAATGTTCTCGACCACCATGCTGCCGGTCAGGATGTAGGCCATCATCGGCCCCGCGTAAGTGACCACCGGCCCCAGCGCGTTTTTGAGCGCGTGCTTGAAGATGACCCGCGCCCGCTTGAGGCCCTTGGCCCGCGCGGTGCGGATATAATCCTGCCCCAGCACGTCCAGCATGGCGCTGCGCTCCAGCCTTGTGGTGTAGGCCAGCGGGTACAGCGCCAGTGAAATGGTGGGCAGCACCAGCCCGCCGGGCATGGAGCCCATGGTGGGGAACCACTTGAGCCGCAGCGCGAAGATGAGCAGCAGCAGCGTGGCCGTCACAAAAGAGGGCATCGAGACCAGCGCCGTGGTCACCACCTGAATCACCTTGTCGGGCCACTTACCGCGCATCAGCGCCGCGATGGCGCCGAAGATGACGCCCGCTGTCAGCGCGATGACCGCGGCCAGCAGGCCCACGCGCGCCGAATAGGCAAAGCTGTCGCTGATCAGCTCCTGCACCGTTTTGCCCACCCAGGCGGTCGACAGGCCGAAGTCAAAGCGCAGGATGTTCTTCAGGTAGTTGAGAAACTGCACCGGCACGGGCTTGTCAAAGCCGTACTTGGCTTCCAGCGCCTTGATGGTGGCGTTGGTCAGCGCCTTTTCAGCCGAAAAGGGACTGGCCGGAATGGCGTGCATAATAAAAAAAGTAAGCGCTGTAACCAAAAAGATGGTCAGCACCGCCATCCCCAGGCGCTTTAAGAGATAGACCGAAAACCTTGACGACATGCCGTCCTCCCTTGTTATACCGGATTGAATTATTATAGCCATATTTCCTGCATTGTCAATCAAAGATATCGTATACAAGGCGTTTATCTGCATCTTGTCTGTATTATTCCTGCATCTATTCAGTCGCCTTGATCATATGGCGATATTCATAACAAACAAGACAAAAACAGCGGCCACACGGCCGCCGAATGATTGTCTAAAATAACAATATTATCGAAAATCAAGCATGCGCAGATAATCCACCCGGCTGTCAATGACGCGAAGAACAGAGATTGCATCATCGATATCGTAAATCAAAATGTATTTGCCGGATACCAGAAAGCGGCCCGCTATTTCTCTGCCTGTTTTTGCGCTGAGCAGCTGGCCGAGCTCCGGCTGTTCCTTCAGCCTCGCCGCGTCGCCTGCGATGGAAGAAACGATATGCCTTGCCGCATCAGGGTTTTGCAGGCTCTGGCTGATATAGTTTGAAATTTCCTCCAAATCTTCTATCGCCTGCGGGGTATAGAGCAGCCTCATTCTTTTACCTGAAAGCGCGCCAGCATTTCTTCTTCAGACACCCAATCGCTTTCAGCATGTACAGAATCGCGCCCCTTCTGAACCTCGGCCATCAGAATGGCAAGAGCCTGATTGCGCAGCGCCTCCCTGCTGTCGCTGGATACAACAAAGGGCATCCCACCGACATTCAATGCGTGCTGCAGAAACACGTTCACAGCATCCGTCAGCGTCAGACCACAGCGGGAAAAGATGGCTTCGGCCTGATTCTTGATCTCAGGGTTGATCCGCATTTGAAAGGTAGCGGTTTTGGGCGCCGTTGTTATCTGCATCTGTTCCATATCCTTCACCTCGATAAAAGAATACAGCGTGAATCCGTCATTGTCAATACAACGTCACTACATCGTTAAAACTCAATGATTTCTATCGAGGCAGGCCGCATCTCATCGGGATTGCAAAAGGCGGCCACACGGCCGCCGAAATGACGAAAGAAATGTATTTACTTGTGGTAGAGCTTCCGCGTCTGGTACTTGGGCTCGCTGGTCAGGTTGACGCCCAGACGCTTGAAGATGTTTTCATCCACATGCGAGAGGATGACGCTGGTGTGCACCTCGCAGCCCTTAAGCCTGGGCAGCTGGCTGAGGGCCAGGGCGGCGGTTTCCCTTTCGCCCGCTGTGATGGACAGGGCCACCAGCACCTCGTCCGAGTGCAGGCGCGGGTTGTGGTTGCCAAGATAATCCAGTTTCAGGCTCTGCACGGGGCCGATCACCTCCGGCGGGATGAGCTTGATCTCCTTGGGGATGCCGGCCAGCTTCTTGAGCGAGTTGAGGATCAGCGCGGCCGAAGCGCCCAGCAGGCTTGAGGTCTTGGCGGTGACGATCTGCCCGTCCTCCAGCAAAATGGCGGCCGCGGGCGCGCCCGTCTGATCGGCGCGCTTTCTGGCGGCGGCAACCACGGGGCGCTCTTCCTCCGTCAGGTTCAGCTTCTGCATCAGGAGGCGCTGCTTGTCGACCGTCTCCTCCGTCACCTGGCCCTTTCTCGCCTCGCACAGCGAGGTAAAATAGCGGCGGATAATCTCCTGCCGGGCGGCAGCCTGCACCACCTCGTCATCCGTGACACAGTGGCCGGCCATGTTGACGCCCATATCGGTGGGCGATTTGTAGGGGCTTTTGCCCCAGATCTTCATAAAGATGGCGTTGAGCACGGGGAAGATTTCGATATCGCGGTTATAGTTGACCGTGCTCTGGCCGTAGGCCTCCAGATGGAAGGGGTCGATCATGTTGACATCATCGAGGTCTACCGTCGCGGCCTCGTAGGCGATGTTGACCGGGTGGTTGAGCGGCAGGTTCCAGATGGGAAAGGTTTCAAACTTGGCATAGCCCGCCTGCACGCCGCGCTGATGCTCCTGATACAGCTGCGAGAGGCAGACAGCCATCTTGCCCGAGCCGGGGCCGGGCGCCGTGACCACCACCAGCGGCCGCTCGGTCTGCACGAATTCGTTTTTGCCGTAGCCCTTGTCGGACACGATCAGGTTGACATCGCCCGGGTAGTTGGCGATGGGGTAGTGCACCACGGCCGGCACGCCCAGCGAGCGCAGCCTGCGGCGGAACTTGGACGCGTGGGGCTGCGACTTGTACTGAGTAATGACCACCGAGCACTTGTCCAGCCCGCACTCCGCAAAGGCGTCGATCAGGCGCAGCACATCGGCGTCATAGGTGATGCCCAGGTCGCCGCGCACCTTGTTCTTCTCAATATCGTCGGCGTTGATCACCACAATCATTTCCACCTGGTCCTTCAGCTCCAGCAGCATGGCGATCTTGCTGTCAGGGCGGAAGCCGGGCAGCACCCTCGCCGCGTGGTAATCGTCAAACAGCTTGCCGCCGAACTCCAGATACAGCTTGCCGCCGAAATCCCTGATGCGCTGCCGGATATGCTCTGACTGCATCCGCGTGTACTTGTGATGGTCAAACCCGATTTTCATGCCTTCCCTCCCCGTGCCGTCATTCACGTCAAAAGCGATGGAGACCCATCGCCGCAAAATACCCGTATATTTTACATAAGCCACGCTGCTTACGCAAGGCGCGAAGCGGCCTTCCGCGCGAAAAGAACAAAACAAGGCTTATAAAAATGGCGGCTTTCCTCTAACACCGGCCGGGTCTCCCGGCGCGGCGGAGAAAAGTCGCGGTCCCCACGGACAAAAGGATGGCTATTTTTCTTCCAGCAGGTCCAGCACCCGGGCGGCGGCATCGCGGTCAATCACGATCACGCCGTGGGGCACCAGCTTCAGCACGGTCGCCGGCAGCGCTTCCGTTGGCGCGGTCCTGAACACTCGCTCCATGATCTCCGCCTTGTGAGAGCCGCCGACCTGCAGGATGACCAGCCCCGTTTCAAACATGTGATGCACGCCGAGGGTGATGCCGCGCGTCAGCTTCATGCCCTCCGAGAAGTATTTCTGCCCCACCTGCATGGTGACGGGGTCCAGCTCCACAACCTTGGCGTAGAGCGAAAAATCGCTGTAGGGTTCATTGAGGCCCAGATGCCCGTTCATCCCGACGCCCAGCAGCATCACGTTGATGCCGCCATGGCTGAAGATGAACTCGTCCACCTCGCGGCAGGCGGCGTCCAGATCCTTCGCGTGGATGTCAAAGCGCTTGACCCGCTCATCCGGGATGCCCAGCGGGCCGTAGAAATTGGCCCGCATGAAAGCGTCGCAGTTTTCGCTTTCGTCTTCCAGGTCGAGCCATTCATCCAGCGCCACGAACCAGGCGCGCGACAGGTCAAGCTCCCCACTGTCCGACATCTCCTTGAAAATCTCAAAGGTGCGCTTGGCGGTGCTGCCGGCGGGCAGCGAGATGAGGGCGTCGGGCTTTTTCTTGACCACCTGCGTCACCAGCTCGGCGCTGCGGCGGCTCATGGCCTCAAAATCATCTTCCAAATAAACCTGTTCGGGCATGCGCAGGGGCATTTTCGCCCCCCTTTCCATGGCGACCGCCTCCATGCAGTGGGCCATGTCGTTCTCTTTGCGGTTTTTTGCGATGCAGGCCGCGCAGTTTCCGTGCAGCTTGCAGACAACGTAAGGGCAGTTGCATCTCATTTTCTTATTAACCTTTCACAGCGCCCATGGCCAGGCTTCTGGTCACGCTCTTGCTGAGGAACACATACATGATCAGGGTCGGCAGCGTGGCGATGGTCAGGCCCGCGCCGATGATGCCCCACTTGGTCGAGTACTTACCCACCATGTCGTTCACGCCAATGGTCACGGTTTTCAGCGTATCGCTGGAAATGAAGACCAGCGCCAGCATATACTCGTTCCAGCTGCCGAGGAAGGTCAAAATGGCAACCGTGGAAAGAATAGGCGCGAGCATGGGCAGGATGATCAAAAAGAAGATTCTGTAAATGCTGGCTCCGTCGATAAAGGCAGCCTCCTCCATCTCCTTGGGCAGGGCCTCCAGCGAGCCGACCATCAAAAGGATGGCCTGCGGCATGGCAAAGGCCGTGTAGGGCAGGATCAGTGACCAGCGGGTGGAAAGAATCGGCTGCAGGTTGACATACAGCGGCAGCATCACCGCCTGGATGGAGAGCATCATGCCCACCAGAAACACGGTGTAAACAAAGCGGCTCAGTTTCCAGCGCATGCGCACAATGGCGTAGGTGGCCATCGAGGTCAAAAGCAGCGTGAAAAAGATGGTCGCCGCGGTAACGATGGTGCTGTTGAGCATATAGGTGCCCATGCTGGCCTTGGTAAAAATGCGGTTGTAGTTATCCCACTTCCAACCCTGCGGCAGGCCGATGATGTTGGCTCCAAAGATTTCCTTGTTGTCTTTGAGGGAAAAGGTCACCATCCAGTACAGTGGAAAAAGCTGAACGACGCTTACCAGAAACAGAAAAGCGGTCATGACGGGGCTGGTCCTGTTGGTCAGCCGTCCCGGCTTTCTGGACACGCGAAGCCTCTGCGCCTGATTCATAGTAGCTGCTCCTTTCACTCGGCCTGCCTGTTGTCAAACACCTTCTGAACCAGAAAAGTGAAAAGCAGGCATTCCACGATGATGAAGATGGCGATCGCGCTGGCGTAACCATACTGGCGCGTGGTGAAAATGTGCGTATACATCAGAAGCGAAGGCACTTCCGAAGCGTGCACGGGGCCGCCTCTTGTGAGGATATGGATCATGTCAAACGACTTGAGCGAGCCGATGATGGCAAAGATCACGCTGGCCTTAATCATCGGCATGATCTGAGGAATGATGATCTGAAACACCATCTGCCGCTTGTTGACCCCGTCCACACGCGCGGCCTCAAGGATATCAAGCCCGATGGACTTGGCCGCCGAATAGTACAGCAGCATGTGATAGCCGATGTACTGCCAGATCATCGGTACAAAGCAGGCGATCAGCGCGCTGTCCACATTGCCCAACCACTCGTGCTGCAGGTACCCGAGCCCCAGCTTACCCAGCATCACGTTCAGCAGCCCGTAGGAGGGGTGATAGACCTTCATCCACAGGTTCGCGATGACGGTGCCCGAGATGATGACGGGGATGAAAAAGATGTTGCGGTAGGCGTTCTCGCCCTTCACGCCGTTGACGAGGATCATCGCCAGCAGCATGGAGATGGGCAGCTGAATCAGCACCGAAGCGGCGGCCAGCGTCACCGAGTTTTTGACAGAAGACCAGAAAAGAGGGTCCGCCAGCAGCGTTTTATAATTGGCAAAGCCGATGTTCTTCCCCTGCGAAATGCCGTTCCAGTCAAGAAAACTGTATCCCACGGACTGCACGACGGGAACAATGGCAATCCCCACAAACCAAATCAAAGCCGGCAATACAAAAAAGCAGATGGCTTTTTTATCCCGCAATGCTCGTTCCATAGTGTTCTCCTTTTGGGAAGGCTGCCCGGCGGAACCACTCCGCCGGGCAGCCGGGGATTTTTGTTACTTGGAATACATGGCGGTCACTGCCTTATCCATTTCGGCCGCAAATTCCTCAGCGGTCATGGTGCCGGCAATCAGCGCCTGCAGGGCCTGATAGTGCGCGTCGATGGCGGCGCCGGTCAGGAAGGTATCCCAGGCCAGCACATAGCCGGTCGAGTTCTGAATCAGCTCCTTGACCTTCACCAGCGTGGGCGACACGTCGGATTCATCCACGCCGGGCAGTTTCCACGCCGGCAGGGAGTCGCCAATCTTGTAGCACTCCTGCGACATGTACTTGGTCATGCCCAAGGCAAAGTCGAAGGCTTCGTCCGGGTGCGCAGTCTTGGCGTTGACCATCATCATGTCAATCACGCCGCCGGAATAGGTGGTCGTGTCGCCCAGGCCGCCGGGCACGGTGGGCATCGTGGTCACGGTCACCTTGCCGACCAAGTCGTTATCCTCGCTGTCGACACCGGAGCAGACCCAGCTGCCGCCGAAGTACATGCCGACCATGCCCATGTAGAACTCTTCCTGCGCCTCTTCAGAGCCAAGGCCCAGCGTGCCGGTGGCAAAGGCGCCGGCGTTGTTGAGGTCGATCAGCAGCTGCGCGGACTGCGCGATGGCCGGGGTATTCATGCTTTCCTTGCCGGCCAGCGCGGCGTTCACATAATCGGGGCCGGCTGTGCGGACAGCCAAGCAGTTCTGGATCATGCCGATGTGCCAGGCATCCTTGGCGCCCAGCACCATGGGGGTGACACCGTTCTCGCGGAAGGTCTTGACCGCGGTCATCAACTCGTCCCAGGTCTCGGGGATCTTCAGGCTGTACTGGTCAAACAGCTCCTGGTTGCAGTAAAGCACACCGGCCCACTGCTTGAGGGGCAGGCCGTAAACATGGCCGTTGTAGGTGGCGTTGGTCAGCGTGCCATCGAGGATCTCATCGTACACGCCGTACTTTTCAAGGTATTCATCCAGCTGCATGACGACGCCCGCGTCCACATAGGGCTGCGAGGAGCCGGCGCCCCAGGAGAAGAACACATCGCCCTGCGAGCCGGTCGAAGCGGCGATGGGCAGCTTCGTGTTCTGATAGTCCACTTCCTGATAGGCGCTGGAGACGATCTTGATGTTGGGATGCTCGCTCTCATACTGAGCGATGTATGCGGTGATGATGTCGTTCATCTGGTCAGTCGGCCAGATGTGCCAGAAGTTCAGGGTGATCTGCTCCTCCGCCGAAGCCACCGCCATAAAGCCGGTCGTCAGCAGCAGGGCCAGCACGGTCACCAGGGCCAAGCACTTTTTCATGGTTTTTCTCTCCTTCTCCTTATGAAATACGAATCATATGAAAGCGCTGTGCATCGCGCTTTATATGTGAACTGATGCCCTCTGCCTCTCCGCCGTTCAGGTGGTCCAGCCCCAGCAGCAGGGCGCCGACAATCGGCTCAAACTCGCTTTCAAGCACCCGGGCGCGCGGCGCGGCGGCAAGAATGCTCTCGCGGATCGTGTCCAGCAGCATCGGGGCTTCGCATTTGAATACACTGCCGGACAGCACCACCTCCACGTCCCGGTTCTGCAGGCCGAATCTTTCAAGCCCGGCCGTCACATAGCGGGCGGCGTTGCGCCCGAAGCGGCGCAGGATCCCGGTGGAGATTTCATCCCCCGAAAGCGCGGCCTTCTCAATCAGACGCGGGATTTCCGCGATGACGCTGCCCCTCAGCCCGCCCGTTACCTGCAGGCGAAGCAGCGCGTCGGTGTCCTTCTGCCCCGTCAAGCCAAGGATCATGGCTGTGAGCGCGGTAGGCGCGCCGACGCCCGACCCCGCGTCATACACAGCCTGCAGGGCGCGCCTGCCCAATGCCATGCCCCCCTGGTCTTCCTCGGCGATGTAAAACCCGTAAATGTATTCGCCGCCCCGGCCGTCACGCACCGCGCAGTTAAGCCCGGTCCCGGCGCACAGCACGGCCCCGGCGACGGCAGACGTGGCCGCGCGCATGGCGATAATGCAGTCGTTGACGAGGTGAACCCGCTCGCGCGGCACCTGAAACAGCTTGTGCAGAGCGTCCTTCAGCAGGTCCGTTTCCTCCGGCCAGTCGATGCCGGTCAGTCCGCCCGCAATCAGCTCCAGCTTGTCAAGCGGAACCCCCGCCTGACGCGAAGCCTGACGCGCCGCGTCTTCCACCGCCTGCATCGCGCGGGCCATGCCGTGGGTCGAGTGGCAGGCCCCGCCGGCCAGGCCGCTGCCGAGTATATGCCCTTCTTGGTCGGCCAGAGCGGCCTGCGTTTTGGTGCCGCCCTGATCGATGCCCAGGAAATACTTCAATTTGCCTTCTCCTCGTCAGCGGTTGAACTGGGGCAGAAATTCTTTGTTTTCTTCAAGCAGCACAGGCACCAGCTTTTCTACCAGCTCGTACTCACGCACCAGCGGATGCGCCAGCAGCGCCCACTTCATCTTGGTCACACTGCCCTCGACCGCCGCCTCCACGGCCAGCTGCTCATAATTTTTGACGGCGGCCATCAGGCCCCAGCACATCGGCGGGATTTTATCCACCGATTTGTGGATCGGCGACATGCCGCGCCTGTTGACCAGGCAGTTGATTTCGACCACCGCGGAATCCGGCAGGAAGGGGATAGCGCCCTGATTGGGCACGTTGACCACCTGCTCCGTATCCTCATTGTTGTACACGGCGTTGACAAAGTTCATGGCGACCTCGCTGTACCCGCCGCCGCCGCGCTTGGACAGCGCTTCCGGCTTATCGGCGTTGCTCCGGTCGGCGTAGGCGTCATAGACCTCTTTTTCCAACTCCTGCACATACTCGCCGCGGGTCTGCTTCTGCGCGCGCAACTTTTCGATCTTCGCGCCGGTATGGTAGTAATACTGCAGATAGGGGCTGGTCAGCACGCCCAGCAGGCGGCTGAGCTCCGGGTCCACGTCATGCCCGTTCTCGCGGGCCAGCAGCATAAACTCTTCCTCCGTCACCGGGCGGCCGTCGATGGTGATGTTGCTGATGAAGTTCATGTGGTTCAGGCCCACATAGTCATACTGGACGCGGTTGTAATCCTTGCCCGTATAGCCGATGCCCAGCGCTTTTTTCGCCCACATCTTGGGGAAAATGCCGCCCGAGCAGAAGCCGGCAATATTGGCCTTGGTATACCTCGTCACGGCCTCGGTCACAAGGCCCGTGGGGTTGGTGTAGTTGATGATCCAGCCCTCGGGTGCCACCTTTTCCATGCAGCGCGCCACATCCAGCATGACGGGGATGGTCCGGAAGGCCTTCATCATGCCGCCCGCGCCGGTCGTCTCCTGCCCGATCAGGCCGAAGGAAAGCGGGATTTTTTCATCCTTCACACGCTGGCGGTTGCCGCCCACGCGCACCTGCGTATCCACAAAATCAGCGCCCTCCAGCGCGTCTTCCATCGAGAGGGTGGAGCGGATTTTCAGCCCCTGCATGCCGCGTTTGTCCGCGAAGCGGCGGCAGAAGCCGGTCATGATCTCCAGCCGCTTCTCATTGATATCGTATAAAACCAACTCGCTCACGGGCAGCGAATCCCGCCGCAGTATCATCTCTTCAATCAATTCCGGGGTATACGAGCTTCCAGCGCCGACTATGGTCAGTTTCATCCTGTCGCCTCCATCTGTGTAACGTTCCACATCCGAGCCTTAAAATCTCAACCGTCCCTTTTCCGGGCAGCACTCACTTCGGGATGTCGTCGTGTGTATCGTTACACATTTTATGCCTTGTATCTTAGCAGTCTCAGAATCCCCTGTCAACACATTCTCGTCCATTCTGGTTATATTTTTTCCTGATATTCCCCTAAAAACGAAAAGTCAGCCCCAGCACATGGTCAGAATCGATGTGGAACGCTTGACACAGACCATCCCCCGCGGCTACTGTATAATCATCAGATCAGGAGGAACAGCGATGACAAGCCTTCACGATGTGGCCAGGCTGGCCGGCGTTTCCAAAACGCTCGTTTCGCGCGTAGTCAACGGGCAGACGGGCGTCAGCGAAGCATCCCGCAAAAAAATACAGGACGCCATGAAAGAGTTGAACTACCGGCCCAACGCCCTTGCCCGCTCGCTGGTCACGCACCGCACGCAGACCGTCGGCGTGGTGATGGACAGTCTTGTCGAGCCCTACTTCTTCCCTATGATCGAGGGGCTGGAAGAGGCGGTGGAAGCAACCGGCTACGACCTCGTCTTTACCTCCGGCAGAAACAATGTGGCTCACAAATACAATGCGGTCAGCTACTTTGAGCAGGGGCGGGCCGACGGCATCATCCTTTACGGCAGTCGGCTGGAGGACGACGCCATCATCCACAGCCTGGCCAGCCGCAATCTGCCCTTCGTGGTGGTGGAAAATACCTTCCCCTCCCTGTCCATCAACAACATTTCGCTGGACAACGATTTTGGCTCAGACCTGGCCATTCGGCACCTCGCTTCCTGCGGCTGCAGGCGCGTCTGTCATGTCAGCGGCGGCAGAGAGACCCACGTTGCCATGGACAGACAGAACGGCTACCTGAGCGCCATGCAACGCTGCGGGCTGCCCGTCAGCGAGGAGATGATTATCCATGCCGATTTCACCATCGAAAACAGCTGCCGCATCATGCGGGACTGGCTGCGTTCCCCCGCCGCCGAAAGCCGGCCCGACGCCTTCTACTGCGCTTCCGATAAGACGGCCTACGGCGTGATTACCGCGTTGGAAGAAGCCGGCCTGCATGTGCCGGAGGATGTGATGGTGATCGGCTTTGACGACGAGGTCCCGCCCCTTTTCTACCGCCACGCGCCGCTGACCACGCTGTCACAGCCCCTGAAAAAGATGGGAAAAGCCGCCATGTCGCTGCTGCTTGAAA